>NZ_CP109150.1:4268453-4573342 GCF_035920365.1 Micromonospora sp. NBC_01740
ACGCCGTGGCGTCCCGACAACTCGTGGCACGTCGACCGCTACGACGACCGGGTGGCGGTGCACGGCACCGCCGAGGCGTCGGCGTTGACGGCGGACTTCCTGACCGACACGAACGACCACGCCTTCGCGGTGCTCGCCGACGTGGTGGCCGGCGGGAACCTGCACGCGGCGGTCTTCGACACCATGGTCGCGCTGATCAGGCCCGGGATCGACGGCCCCGGAGCGGGACACCTCAGCTACCGTTCCCACGCCGAGGCGCACCTGGCCCAGGCCCCCGACGGCGAGCGACGGCGCCGGGCGTGGGACGGGCACCACCGGGCGAACGCGGCGGCGCTGGAGGCCCGCCTCGCCGCCGTCCTGGCCGGGGGCGACGCGTCGGCCCCGTACGGCCCGGCGTCGTTCGTCGCGGTGCTGGAGCGCTACCAGGCGCGGGGCCGCAGGCTGCACGAGCGGGGCCTGCTGCCGCTCGGCGTAGGCGTGGACGGCAGTGCAACGACCGACGAGGTGCGGACCCGGTTCCGTGAGCTCAGCCCGTTCCACCGCGCCCTCGCCGAGAACGAGCACTGGCTCACCGTGGTGCGGCCGTCCGTGGAGTTCGCGCTCTTCCGGCTCTCGCTGAACCTGATGTACCTGCAGTTCACCAGGATGGGACTGAGTCCCGAGAACCGCTACTTCCTCTGCCACCTGGTCGCCGGCGCGGCGGAGGCCCGGGCCGGCCGCACCGCCGTGGACGTGGTCCGGGCGTTGGGCGCGCCGGCGTGAGCCAGGACCGGTGGGAGACGCTGCGGCTGCGCGCCGGGGTGTCCGTGGTGCGTACCGCCGCGGGCACGCACCTGGTCGGGCTGCCCGACCACGAGCCGGTGACCGCGCAGGAGGTCGTTGTGGTGCGCGCGCTGGCGGCGGCGGAGCAGCGGGCCGACGCGCTCGCCCCGTCCACCGCCCCGCTGCTCGCCCGGCTGCGCCGCGAGGGCTGGCTGCGGGTGACGGCCCACGGCCCCGGCGGCCCCGTGCACACCCTGGACCCGCGGCAGCGCCCCGACCGGCCGGAGCCGGACGGCGTGCCGCCGGGGCTGCGGCTGTCCCGGTTCACCTCGATCGTCGCCGCGCCCGACGGCGGGCTGCGGGTCACCTCGCCTCGCGCGTGGGCCGAGGTGCTCGTGCGCGAGCCGGCGACGGCCGCCGTGCTGGCCCACCCCGCGACGGAGCGGCCCGCACCCGGCGTGGACGCCGCCGCGTGGCAGCGGTTGCGGCGCGACCTGTGCTGGGCCGGCCTCGCGGTGGCCGGCGACGAGGACCACGACTTCCACGTCCGGCAGTGGTCGCCGGTGGACCTGGAGTTCCACCGGCGCAGCCGGGGCATCGGCGTCGGGCAGCGCTACGGGGCCACCTACTGGGGTCGGGCGTACGCGCCGCCACCGCCCGCCCGGCCCTCCGCGCACCGGCCTGTCGTCGCGCTGCCCCGCCCCGACCTGGAGCGGCTGCGGCGCGACGACCCGACCCTGACGGCCGTCCTGGAGGCGCGCCGCTCCGCGCGCGAACACCACGACGGGCGGCCGATCACCCTCGACCAGCTCGGCGAGTTCCTGTTCCGTTGCGCGCGGACCGTCCTCGTGGGTGACCTGGACGGCGTGGAGCTGCGCGCCCGCCCGTACCCCAGCGGTGGTGGCCTGCACGAGCTGGAGGTGTACGTGGTCGCCGACCGGGTGGCGGGGTTGGCGGCGGGCACCTACCACTACGACGGGCACGACCACGCGCTCGGCCTGGTCCGGCCGCCCGACGGCGCCTCCCGCCAGCTGCTGCACGCGGCCCGGGACAGCGCAGGGGCCGAGCGCACCCCGCAGGCGCTGCTCGTCGTCACCGCCCGGTTCGGCCGGCTGATGTGGAAGTACGAGGGCCTGGCGTACGCGCTCGCGCTCAAGAACCTCGGCGTGCTCGTCCAGACGATGTACCTCGCGGCGACCGCCATGGGGCTCGGCGGCTGCGCTCTCGGCGCCGGGGCGCCGCACGCCTTCACCCACCTCACCGGCGTCGACCCGCTCGTCGAGGACGTCGTCGGCGAGTTCACCCTGGGCACCGTCGCCCAGTCACCGCGATAGGAGCCCGTGTGCGGAAACTACGGCTACGCGACCACGTCTACGTGGCACCGACCCCCTCCGGGGCGCACATCCTGACGCTGGACGGACCGGTCTCGCTGACCGGCCCGTCCGTCGCCCGCTGGATCGAGGCGCTGGCGCCCCGGCTGGACGGGCGGTTCTCCGTCGAGGAGATCACCTCGGGGCTGCCCGAGGCGCACGCCGCGATGGCGACGTCGCTGATCACCAGGCTGCGCGAGGCCGGCGTGGTCCGGGAGGTGCCGGACGGCGACGCCCGGGCGATCGCGGACCCGCCGAGCGCCGACGTCGCCGAGCTGTCCTACCTGGATGCCCACGGCGTACCCGCCGAGGCCGCGCTGGCCCGGTTCCGTCGGCTCGCCGTCGTGGTGGTCGCCGACGACGACTGGTCGACGGCGGTCGCGGACGCGCTGCGCCGCTGCGGCGCCGCCGACGTGCGCACGCACCCCGCCGCCGACCCGCCCGCCGACGACCTTCCGGTCGACCTGCTGCTGCACGTGACCGGCGCCGCCGACGGGGAGAGCCACCGGCGGATCGAGCGGCTGGCCCGGTGGCGGGGCGCGGCCGCCGCGTACGCCCTGCTCGACGGGGCGGACGTGTGGCTGACGCCGGTGCTGCCACCCGGCTCCGGCGGGGACGCCGCCCCGGCGCCGTCCTCGCTGCTGGCCCGGCTGCCCGAGGCCCCGCAGACGGCGGCCCCGATCGCCGAGGTGCACCGGACGGTGGCGGTCGCCCAACTCGTCCGCGCCGCGTTCGGGTGGGCCACCGACACCGGCGCACCGCGGCGGGCCGGGAAGCTCACCCGGCTCGGCCCCGACCTGGCCACCCGCCGGCTGCACTGCCTGCCGCACCCGTTCTGCGCCCCCGTCGCCGCGCCCGACCCCGACGGCTTCCTCGCCCGGGTCGCCGCGCTGCGCGGGTCGCCGGCCGTCGCCGACCGTGACTTCTCCACGTCCGCCGTGCGCGCGGCCGACGACACCCTCGGCCCCTTCCGGTACCTGTCCGACGACGCCGTCGCGCAGAGCCCGCTCACGGTCGCGCGGGCGCAGGCCCGCGACCCGCTGGCCCGGGGGCTGGGGTGCGACGCCGCCGGCGCGGCGGTCCGCGCCGTGGCCTTCGACTATCCGACCGCCCGCGTCGAGGCGGCCCGGCGCGCCCTGACCCGGTACGCCGGCCTGATGGTCGACCCGCGCCGGCTGGTCGACGGGGCCGGCCGCCCGCTCGCGCCCGGCGACGCCGAGGCGGACGACCTGCACCGGCTGCTCCGCGCGGGGCTGCCGGACGGCCACGTGTACGGGCTCGACCTCGCCAGCGGGACCGTGCTGCCGGTGCCCGTCGCCACGGTCTTCACCCGGCTGGCGGTCGCCGTGGCGGCACCGGTCGGGCTCGGCGAGGGCTTCGGGCCCTCGTGGGACGCGGCGGTCGCCCGCGGCCTGGCCAGCCACTGGTCGTACGACCCCGCGCTGATCGCCGACGCGGCGGGGCGTCCCGTCCGGGTCGAGGCGACGGACCTCGACGACGTCGGCCGGCGGTGCCTCACGCTCCTGACGGAGTTCGGTGAGGTGCCGCAGGTGCACGACCACGGCGGTCGGCACGGCGTCAGCGTCCTCTCCTTCCGGCGCGACGGCGTCACGGTGGCCCGCACCAGCGGCGCCGGGGTGGACGCCTGGCGGCGAGGGCTGCTGGAGGTGACGTTCGTGGTGCAGCGACTGGTCCACGGTGGCGGCTACCGGCCACCGGCCGCCGCCGCGACCCGCGCGGGGACGCCGGCGCCGGTGGACGCCGGATTCGACGTCGCCGCCGCCGTGGCCGGCCTCGCCGCGATCGGACGACGCGCGGTCGTCGTGCCGCTCGACCACGACCCGGCGGTCGCCGCGATCGCCGCCAACCCGTTGAAGGTGGTGATCGTCAATGGCTGACCGGACGACGGTGTCGGTGCTCGGTGCCGGGCTGATCGCGGAGGCGGTCGCCGCCGGCGCCGGGGTGACGCCCCGGGTGGCCGGACCGGACGAGTGGCTGCCGGCCGGGCCGGTCGTCGTCACCGCGGACGGCTGGGTGCCCCTGGTCACCGACGAGCTGCGGCGGCGGGCGTCCGGACCGGTCCTGCCGGTCCGGGCCGAGCTGGACCGGCTCGTCATCGGGCCGTGGGAGGTCGCCGGGGAACGGGGCTGCGCCCGCTGCGCCGAGCGGCGTCGAGGGCTGGCCAACCCCACGCAGCGCGGCGAGAGCGAGGTCCGGCACCGGCACGCCGCGCGGCTGGCCGAGCCGTCCCCGCTGCTCACCCGCGAGGCCGCCACCGTGGCGGCGGCGCTGGTCGCCGACGACCTGCGCGCCCACGCCGAGGGGCGGGTGCCGCGCAGCCGCGCCGCGATCGTGGAGGTCGACCTGCGCGAGCTGACGGTCACGGTGCACCGGATGCTGCCGTACCCCCGGTGCGAGGTGTGCGGGCCGGAGTGGGTCGACGAGCCGGACCACGCGCTCGCCGACCGGCGGGTGATCCCGACCCACCGGCCGGGCAGCCCCCGGGGTCGCGACCTCGTCGCCGAGCTGGACGCCCTGGTGGACACCTACGTCGACCCGCGTACCGGGATCGTGCGCAAGCTCGCCGACCACACCCTCGGCGGGCAGACCGTCACCGTGGCGGAGCTGGCGGGCAGCGTCGGCGAACGTAACGGCTACGGACGGGCGCCGCAACGCCGGGCGAGCCGGACCACCGCCCTGCTGGAGGCCCTGGAACGCTTCTCGGCCGTGCCGGGGGACCGCCGGTCGGTCGTGGTGGGCTCGTACCACGACCTCGCGGACCGGGCGCTGGACCCGCGTACCCTCGGGTTGCACCCGGCCGAGGCGTACGCCGAACCCGACGTCGTGTTCGAGCCCTTCGACCCGGATCGCGCCTACCGCTGGACCTGGGGCTGGTCGTTCCTGCGGCAGAGTCCCCTGCTCGTCCCCGAGACGCTCGCCTACTACGGCAACTACCCGCACGGGCCGGACGGCCACGGCTTCGTCTACGAGATCTCCAACGGCTGCGCCCTGGGCAGCAGCCTGGAGGAGGCCGTCCTCTACGGGACGCTGGAGGTCGCCGAGCGCGACGCCTTCCTGCTGGCCTGGTACGCGCGGCTGCCCCTGCCCGAGATGGACCTCGGCACGCTGGACGTCGAGGCGGCGTTGCAGGTGGCGTCGCTGCGGGCGGAGACCGGCTACCGGATCCGGCTGTTCGACATGACGGCCGAACAGGGCATCCCGGCGGTGTGGGCGCTGGCCACCGCCCCGGCCGGGTCCGCCGGCGCGGCGCTGGTCTGCACGGCGGGCGCCCACGTGAGCGGCGAACGGGCGACCCGGGCCGCGCTGGCGGAGCTCGGCGGCACCCTGATCGGGGCCGTGCGGCAGTCCGCCGATCCGGACGTCCTGGCGCGGGCGGCCCGCATGGTCGACGACCCCTCGGCGGTGCGGGAGATGGAGGACCACCAGGTGCTCTACTACGACCCGCGGGCCGCGTCGCGGCTGTCGTTCCTCACCGGACGTACGCCCACCCGGGGCCTCGGCGCGGTCGGCGTCGACACCGGCGACTTCGACCACGACGACATCGGGGCGTTGACGCGCGCCGTCGTCGACCGGTACGTCCGGCTCGGGATGGACGTTGTCGTCTTCGACCAGACGCCGGAGGAGTTGCGGCACACGGGCCTGCACGCGGCGAAGGTCCTCGTCCCGGGCACGCTGTCGATGACCTTCGGCCACCGCTACCGCCGGACGGACCTGCCGCGCCTGCGGGAGGCCCGCCGCCGGTGGGGGCTCACGGACAAGCTCCTCGCCGACGCCGACATCAACCCGCATCCGCACCCCTTTCCCTGACGGCCGGAATCACCCTGGAAGGGCTCCCATTCGATATCGGGGGCCCTTTCTTCGGCGTGCCCGGCGGTTTCCTTCCGGCGTTCAACGCGCGCATGGACGACCGTGAGATCGGCTGCCAGGATGTGCGCACCGGAATCCGCTACGGATTCCCGGAAGTGGGAAAGGAGAATGAAATGGCGATGAACGAGCACTCGCCGGAGTTCGCGATCAGCGACCTGCCGGTGGACGTCTTCGAACTGTCGACCGCCGGGCTGGAGGTCGAGTCGCTGACCGCCGGTCACGGCATGGTGGAGCACGGCGGATCGAACGCGTGCAACTCCATGGTGCTGGCGTGCAGCTGCGGACAGTGCGCGTGCAGCTCGGGCTCGTGTCACGAGGTCTGGTGACGGCATCGCGTCGACGCGTCGTCGGCGGTACACCGACAGACCGCCGGTGACGCGCTGAGGCGGGTCCGGTCGGGCGGGAGTCTCGCTCGGCCGGACCCGTTCCGCCGGTGCCCGCCGGGGGTGTTCAACATCGTTGCTGGACGCCCCGGAGGGTTCGTGTCACCCTCGCCGGGCCGGGGCCCGTCGTGGCCGGAAAAAAATAGGTGGAGGCAAGATGAAGAAAGAGATGAGCGGCCCGAATTTCGCGATCAGCGACCTGCCGGTCGACGTCTTCGAACTGTCGATCGAGGGGCTGGAGGTGGAATCCCTGACCGCCGGGCACGGTATGCCCGAGCACGGCGCCTCCGGGCACCTTTCCCCGGTCGTCTCGGGATGCAGTTGCGGTTCCGCGTGCTACTTCCACTACTGATGACGGCACGTATCGCGGCGGCCCCTCGCCGGCCTGGAGCCATTCCCGGCACCGTTCGGCGGGAGTCGCGGTGAGCCGGCGCGCGGCGTCGGTGCCGGCGCGGACGCCCGCGGTCCTGCGCCGCGCCGCGCTGCCGGTCGCCGTCCTCGACGCGTTGCGGTTCCCCCGCACGGCGCGGGGGGTCGACGAGGCCGTACGACTGCGGGCCGACATCGCCCGGCGGGGCCGGGACCTCGCCGACGCGCTGCACGCGATGGTCGGTCAGCTTCCGGCCGGGTCCCCCCTGCGACCGCGGATCGTCGGCCTGCGCCGCGCCCTGCACGCCGGCCGGCGCCCGGCCGGCCGGGAGTGGACGCCCGAGGTCGCCGGCCACCTGCCGGCGGCACTCGCGGAGGCGGTCTCGCGCTGGTCGGTCGACCTCGTGGCGGTCGGGGCCGCCGAGGAGGCCGTCGACGGGCTCCTCGCCGCCGAGCACGAGCAGCGGCGGGCCGTCCTGGTGAAGGCCGCCACCGACCCGAGCTTCCGGGTCGCGCTCGGGGGCACGAGCCCGACCCTCGCCGCCGAGCTGGAGAAGTGGATCGGTCAGCCGCACCGGATCCCCCGGGCCAGGACCACGCTGAGCGTCGCCCGCTACCTGGCCCGCGCGTCGGCGAAGACCAGCCCGCTCAGTGCCTTCCTGACCAGCGGGCCGGTCGAGTGGGTCCCGGGCGGTCCCGCCCTGGCCGTCCGGCCGGGAGCCGGTCGCGGCGCGTTCGAGTTGTCCTACGCCCACCTGCGCGAGGAGATCGCCCACCTCGTCGTCGGGCACCCCGCCGTGCGGGACGAGGCGCCACTGACGCTCAACCCGACCGCCCACGTCGCCGACGAGCACGTCCTCTACCTCCCCTCCGCAGGCTCGGAGGCACTCTGCGCCGTGCCCGCCCGCCCGTCGGTGCGGAGACTGTTCTCGTTGCTCGGCCCCGAACCGCACGGGCTGCCCCGCAGGGAGCTGCGGAACCGCCTCGCCGACGGCGACGCCCGCCTGCACGAGCAGGTCGACACCTTCCTCGACCACCTGTTCCGCAACGGCCTCGTCGTGCGGGCCCTGCCGGTCGCGCGCATCGAGGACGTGCCCGCCGCGCCGGCCGACTGGCTCGCCGACCGCCTCGCCGGCCGCGCCGCCGGCGAGCATGCCGGCGCCACGGACGAGCATGCCGGCGCCGCCCTGGCCGCCGACCTGACCGCCCTCACCGAGGCCTTGTCGGTACGGCCGTCCGCCGACGACCCGGTGGCCTACGGTGACCACCGCGCCGGGCTGGTCGCCCGGGTGCACGGGCTCACGGCGCACGTTGGCGCGGACGACCGGCGCCGGGCGGTGTTCACCAGTGTCGCCGGCCTCCACGTGCGCGACACGGTCGTCTCGGCGGAGCCGCTGGGGACCTGTTCCGTCGCCGCCTGGCAACCCGTCCTCGACGACCTCGACGCGCTGCGGCGGTGGCTCGCCCCCTGGTCGCCCCTGCTCCCGGTCAGGCTGGCGCTCACCGAGATCCTCGGTGACCGCGTCGCCGCCCGGGGAGCCGTGCCGGTGCTCGAGGTCTACCGCGAATTCCAGGCGGCCCTCGGCGCCGACGGTGAGGCCGGCGGGGAGCTGCGTCGCTGGCTCGCCCCGACGATGCCCTCCTGGCGGGGGGAGAGCCCGTTCGCGTCGGTGCGACGCCTGGGCGGCGTGCTGCGCTCCGCCGCCGGTGCCCTCGCCCCCTTCCCGCTGGCGTCCGGCGAGCCGGGCGTGGCCCGGACGCAGGTGGACGTCGAGCCGCGGGTGCTGCGGGAGGCCGCTGCGGCCTACCCCGCCTGGGTTCCGCCACTGCGCTCGATCGGCGTGCTGCTCCAGCCCACAGGCGAGGACGCCGGCGGACCCAGGGCGGTGGTCAACTCGGTCCGGACGGGCTTCGGTTCGCTGCGGGCCCGCATCGATCACCTCGTCGGTGTGCCCGGGGCGGGGCTGATCGCCGACGAGGGCAGCGGCCCGATCTACGCCGGCCTACGCAACCGGTTCGGGATGTCGATCAACGACCACCGTCCCCGGCTGCCGTACGAGATCGTCGACGTCCCGTACCTGCCGCCCGGGCCGGGCGCGCCCCGACGGCTGGCGGTCGGTGACCTGGTCGTGCGGCACGAGGAGGAGACCGGGCTGCTCGCGCTCTGGTCGGTGGCGCACCAGCGCTTCGTGCGCGTCGTGCACACCGGCATGGGGGCCTCGGCCTACCTGCCGATGTTCGCCCAACTGCTGACGACGCTCTCCGGCGAGCTTCCGTCGCATCTGCCCGTGCCGCCGGTCGCCGGGGTGCGGACCGTGGACACCGGGGACGGGCGGCGGGACTGGCCCCGGCTCGTCGCGGGCCGGCTCACCCTCCGCCGCTCCCGGATCCATCTGGCCGCCGCCCGCGTACCCGTGCCGCAGCCCCACGAGAGCGACGGCCGCTTCCTGCTGCGGCTGGCGGAGTGGCGGCGGGCGGAGCAGCTGCCCCGGCGGGTCTTCTTCCGGGTCTCCCGCGACGACTCCGGCGTCGAGCCCCTCCCGCCGGTCGGACCGGCCGGGGCCTACTGGGCAGGAAACAAGTGGCACAAGCCGATCTATCTCGACTTCGACAGCTGGTTCCTGGTCCAGGGTCTCGTCGCCGCGGTCCGTCGGCCCGGTACCACCGGGATCTCCTTCGACGAGGCGCTGCCCGACCCGCTGGCGCCGGGCACCGGCCCGGAGCATCACGTCAGCGAGCTGGTCCTCGACGTCGCCGGCGCGGACTGACGAGGGCTCGTCCCGGCGCGGAGACGACGGTGGGGAGGGACGGTGATCCGTCCCTCCCCACCGTCGACCGTGCCGCTCAGGACAGGAACTTGTCCAGGGCGGCCTCGATGCTGCCGGAGTCCGGCGCCGCGTGCGACTTCATGGTGGTCTTGTTGTACGAGATGAAGCTCGGGCAGCGCGCCGCCGGGGCGTTGACGGTGCCGCCGTCGCCGATCTTCTCGGCGGTCTTCGCGGCGTAGAAGGTCAGGGTGTAGCGCGACGAGATGTAGTCGATGGTGACCTGCTTGCCGGCGCTGTCCTTGTACTGGCACTTCTTCGGCGCGCCCTCGCTGCCCTCGACGAACTTGAGGCAGCCGACCACGGACACCGTCTGGAAGTCGGCGCTCTTGGCGTAGTACGGCTTGTTCGAGGCGACCGACTTCGACGACCAGAAGTTCGGCCGGTCGGGGTTGTTCGAGAACGTGTACGCCTTGGCGCCGGACGGGCCGTTGTAGGTGGCCGCGTTCAGGATCTGGCCGCCGTCGCAGACGTTGGACAGGTCGCTGGAGTAGCGGGCGGTGACCGCGTTGTTGTTCGGCTCCTGCGTCTCCTGCTGCCCGGGGGTGGGGGAGGCGTCCGTGCCCGGCGTGCTGCTGGTGCCGGCGTCGGGGCTGGGACCGCCGGTCGCGACGATGGTGGGCTCGTCGTCGTCACCGTTGACCAGGACGAGGCCGATGCCGGCGCCGCAGATGGCGAGCACGAGGACCACCGCGCCGGCGACCAGTCCGATGACCAGGCCCTTGTTCGACTTCTTCGGCGGCGGGAAGGGAGCGCCGAACTGCGGCGCCTGCGCTGGCTGCCCGTAACCCGGGTACCCGCCCTGCTGCGGGGCCGGCGGCCCGCTCCAGGGGGTGACGTTCGGGTCCGGCTGCTGCCCTCCGTACGGAGGGTAACTGTCGCTCATGTGAAGCCCTTATCGCTGTCGACGTGTGCCCAGGCACGGGATCAGGGATCAGGGTAGTGAGCGCCGCAAACCGTGACGATGGGCGGCTGAATTCGATAGAGGCACAGTTCGGTACCGACGGCGTCACGCGTGACTCTACGTACGAGTTACGGGCCAGTACGTGGCGAGATGCCCACAGATCCGGGGGTCGCGGACCGTGTGGATCCGGGCCGCCGGAAGGGAATTCCGTTGTGCGGCCCCGGGTGCGGACCGATGGGCGGGTCCAAGGCGGTGGTGTGACCAACATCACTCATTCGTGAGCCGAGATGTAGCCGACATTCCGCTAGGAAGACCGCGACCGCTGGCCCGGACGCCTGCTCTGGGCGTCCGGGCCGACCGCGCCGGTGCCGTGCTGGTGAGGGGCGGATGTCAGGCGGGCGCGCAGGTCACCGTCGTCGTGGCGGCGCCCCCGGTGGTGCTGCCGAGGAAGCCGAAGGTGGCCTGCGCGCCGGGGGCGAGGGCGCCGTTCCAGTCCACGTGGCGGGCGGTGACCTCGGCCCCGTCCTGCGTCAGCCGGGTGTTCCAGGACTGGCTGATCCGCTGACCGTCGGTGAACGCGAAGCGGACGGTCCATCCGGAGATCGGCGCGGCGCCGGAGTTACGTACCGTCACCTCGCCCTGGAAGCCGCCCTGCCACTGGCCCACCACCCGATAGCTCGCGGCGCAGCCGTCAGCCGGGCCGGTGGGCGTCGGCGTCGGGCTGGCGGTGGGCGTCGGGCTGGCGGTGGGCGTCGGAGTGACGCCGCCCAGCGCCGCGGCCAGGGCCGGGTACCAGCGGTCGGCCATCTTCTGGTCGCCGGCCGCGTTCGGGTGTACGCCGTCGTAGGTGTCGGTGGCCGTGCTGAACCCGGTCCACTGGTCGACCACCACCACCGGCGAGGCGGGGGTGCCGGTCGCCGCCGCCCAGCCGTCGATCGCGCCGTTGAGGGCCGTCACCCGCTGGCCGCACTCCGGGCACGTGGGCGGCGCCATGGGGATGATCTTCGCGACGAGGACCCTCATCGCCGGGTTGCTGGCCCGCATCTGGTCCACCAGCCTGCCGTACGCGGCGAGGATCGTGGCGGGCGGGATGTTGCTCCACACGTCGTTGGTGCCGAAGTGCATCAGGACGATGTCGGGCCGGGTGGCGGCGAGCCAGCCCGGCAGCAGGTTCTGGTTGGCCACGTTGGTCACCAGGTAGCCGCCGTGCCCCTCGTTGTCGCCGTCGTGGGGCTGGCCGCAGCCCTGCGGGCCGAGCGTCCCGACGAAGTCGACGTCGGTGTGGCCGGTGGCCTGGAGGCGGTTCCAGAGCACGGAGCGCCAGCAGCCGGGGGACCCGGTGATCGAGTCGCCCAGCGGCATCACCCGTGCGGGCGCGGCGACCGCCGGCAGCGCGGGGGAAGGGGCGGTGAGCCCGGCGGCGAGGGTGAGGGGGATCGCCGCCAGAGCGGCGAGCAGGGCGTGGAGCAGGGGCCTTCGGAGCATGGTGGAGGAACTCCTGTCACAGGTCGAGGTGCGGTGTGTGACGGCCCGGTGCTCCCCCGACAGTCAACCAGCAAAGTCGACGTATCTCAATGGAATCCCGTTTCACGCAAGGCATTCACGACCAGTGCTTCTCAACATCTTCCTCATATCGTGAACATCAACAAAATTTACGATCATGAATGTGGCGGCTAAGGTTTGTCCATCGTCCAGACCGCCTGTCGGGTGTGCCACGAGCCACCCGGGGGCCACCACAGTAGGAGGACCGGGAGATGTCACTCCCTCGCACTCATCGGCGGACCCTCGCCGCTGCGGCCAGCGTGTTCGCCAGCGCCGCCATGGTCACCACCATGATCGGCGCGCCGGCGGCGGCCTCGGCCACCGGCGAGATCCTCAGCGCCGGTGGCGCGACCGCCGTGGCCGACAGCTACATCGTGGTACTCAAGGACACCAGTGTCGGCGGTCGCGCCGGCACCCGGCAGGGTGAGGTGAAGAGCACGGCGGGCTCCCTCGCCGCCCGCTTCGGCGGCAGCGTCGGGCACGTCTACGGTGACGCGCTCAACGGCTTCGAGGCGAAGCTCTCCGAGCGGGCCGCCAAGCGCCTCGCCGCGCACCCCGACGTCGCCTACGTCGAGCAGAACCACACCGTGACGACGACGGCCACCCAGAACAACCCGCCATGGGGCCTGGACCGCATCGACCAGCGGAACCTCCCGCTGAGCCGCACCTACACCTGGAACAGCAGCGGCACCGGCGTGACGGCGTACATCATCGACACCGGCATCCGGACCACCCACGTCGACTTCGCCGGTCAGGCCGTCGACGGCTACGACGCGATCGACAACGCGCTGCCGGCCGCCGACTGCAACGGCCACGGCACCCACGTCGCGGGCACCGTCGGCGGCAACACCTACGGCGTGGCGAAGGACGTCCGGCTGGTGGCCGTCCGCGTGCTGAACTGCCAGGGCAGCGGCACCTGGGCGCAGGTCATCGCCGGCATCAACTGGGTGACCTCGAACCACCAGGCGGGCCAGCCGGCGGTGGCGAACATGAGCCTCGGCGGTTCGACCAACGCCGCCCTGAACACCGCCGTGGCGAACTCGATCGCCGACGGCATCACCTACGCCGTGGCCTCCGGCAACTCGAACGCCAACGCCTGCAACTTCTCGCCGGCCTCCGTGCCGACGGCGCTGACCGTCAACGCCTCGCAGAGCAACGACGCCCGCGCGTCGTTCTCCAACTACGGCACCTGCACCGACCTGTTCGCCCCCGGCGTGGGCGTGCTGTCGGCCTGGTCCACCAGCGACACCGCCACCTCGTCCATCAGCGGCACCTCGATGGCCTCGCCGCACGTCGCCGGCGCGGCTGCCCGGGTGCTCAGCGTCAACCCGAGCTGGACGCCCGCCCAGGTGCACTCGTACATCGTCAGCCAGGCCACCCCGAACGTGATCACCAACCCGGGCACCGGTTCGCCGAACCGCCTGCTCTACCTGGCTCCCACCTTCTGACCAACACCGTCGGCACACCGGCCCCGGGGCGTCCGCGCCCCGGGGCCGGCGCGCGTGCGGAAGACGTCGACGGATGTCCATGTTGCGGGGAGCCCGGGGCGCGCCTAAGCTGCCGTCAGTGGGAGCGCTCCCGGGCCCGTGGGCGGGGATCTGTCGCGAGGCTCCCGGCCCGACGGCCCGCCTGCGGGCCGTCGGCGTACGAACTGCCGTACCCGTCGGGCGGACGTGGCGTCCCGCCGCCCTGCGCTGCCGGCACCCCCACCACCGATCGGAAGCGAAGGCACCCGCATGAAGCTCCTACCGCGCCCGTCCCGGCGCACCCTGGTCATGGCCGGCGCGGTCGGCGCGCTGACCGTCGCGGCGTCGGCCGCGGTCCCGGTCGCCAGCGCCCAGGCCGCCACCGGCTGCGCCGTCACCTACACCACCAGCAGCTGGTCCGGCGGCTTCACCGCCAACATCACGATCAAGAACCTGGGCGACGCGGTCGACGGCTGGACGCTCGGCTTCGCCTTCCCCGACGCCGGCCAACGGGTCGGCCAGGGCTGGTCGGCGACCTGGAGCCAGGCCGGCGCCGCCGTCACCGCGCGCAACGTGAGCTGGAACGGCGCGCTGGCGACCGGTGCGTCGACCAGCATCGGGTTCAACGGCACGTGGAGCGCCGCCAACCCCGCGCCGACGGCGTTCACCCTCAACGGCACCGCCTGCACGGGCGCGACCACGCCGACCACCCCGCCGGCCCCCACCACGCCGCCGCCGACGACCCCGCCGCCCACGACCCCGCCGCCGACGACCCCGCCGCCGGGCGGTCAGACGCCGGTCGCGATCAACGGCCAGCTGCGGGTGTGCGGGGCCAACCTGTGCAACCAGTACGGCAAGCCGATCCAGTTGCGCGGCATGAGCACCCACGGCATCCAGTGGTTCGCCAACTGCCTCAACGACGCCTCGCTCGACGCGCTCGCCGACGACTGGCGGGCCGACCTGCTGCGGATCGCCATGTACGTCCAGGAGGACGGCTACGAGACCGACCCGGCCGGCTTCACCAACCGGGTCAACACCCTGGTCGACGAGGCCGAGCAGCGCGGCATGTACGCGCTGATCGACTTCCACACCCTGACGCCGGGCGACCCGATGCACAACCTCGCCCGGGCCAAGACCTTCTTCGCCGCCGTCTCCGCCCGCAACGCCGCCAAGAAGAACGTCATCTACGAGATCGCCAACGAGCCCAACGGCGTCAGCTGGGCGACCATCAAGAGCTACGCCGAGCAGGTCATTCCGGTGATCCGCGCCAACGACCCGGACGCGGTGGTCGTGGTCGGCACCCGCGGCTGGTCCTCGCTGGGCGTCTCCGACGGCTCCAACGCCAACGAGGTCATCAACAACCCGGTGAACGCGACCAACGTGATGTACACGTTCCACTTCTACGCCGCGTCCCACCGGGACAACTACCGGGCCGAGGTGGAGCGGGCCGCCGCCCGGTTGCCGCTGTTCGTCACCGAGTTCGGCACGGTGGACTACACCGGTGACGGTGGGGTCGACGCCGCCAGCAGCAACGCCTGGCTCGACCTGCTGGACCGCCTGAAGATCAGCTACGCGAACTGGACCTACTCGGACAAGGCCGAGGGCAGCGCCGCGCTGCGGCCGGGCACCTGTGCCGGGAGCACCTACACCGGCCCGGGCGTGCTCACCGAGTCGGGCGCCCTGATCCGGGACCGCATCCGTACGCCGGACAACTTCCCCACCGCCTGATCCCGTTCCCACGCGAGGCCCTGCCACACCCGGCGGGGCCTCGCCGTGCTCCCTTGAACGAACGGGGCGCCGGCCGGCGGAGGACCCGCCCGCGGGGCCTGTCGAGCTGATGTCGTGGACGATTCACCGCCGCCCGCCGCCCGCCGCCCGCCGCCCGCCGCCCGCCGCCCGCCGCCCGCTGCCCGCCGCCTCCGTCGCCCGGAAACCGCCTGATGTCACAGACGACTCAGCTCGACAGCGTCGCGCGACCCTTCCGCCGCGGACCGGCTCGGCGGCCACACCGCAGCGCGCAGCGCGGAGCGCGGAACCGCCCGTCACCGGGCCGGCGCTCGCGTGACCGACCGCAGCCGGCCGGTCGCACCGCGCCCTCAGGCCGGCACGGCGTGGTCCGCCTCGAACCGCTCCCGGGTGAGGAACGCCAGCTGGGCCCGCTTGTCGGGCATGTCGATCTCGTCGGCGAAGGTGAAGCCCTCCCGCCGCAGCCGGTCGAGCGCGCGCTCGTTGCGGACGTCGGGCTCGACGACGATCCGGAGCCGGGTGGGGTCGGCGAACAGGTAGCGGGCGAGGGCGGGTCCGATGGCGGTGGTGAGGCCCTTCGGCGGGCGCCTCCCGGGGGCGAGCAGCAGGTGCATGCCGACGTCGCCGGGCCGCACGGTGTAGCGCTCGCCGACCGGGTCCGCCTCCGGCTGGTAGGTCTGGAACAGGCCGATCGGCGCGTCGTCGAGCATGACCAGGTACGCGTGGTGGGTGTCGAGGCCGTCGACGAACTCGTAGATCTCCCGCACCTCGTCGACCGAGTGCGAACCCATGCCCCAGAACGCCGCCCGGGGCTCGGTCACCCAGCCGTGCACCAGCTCCGCGTGGGCCTTCGGGTCCAGCGCGACGAGCGACAGCTCGCCGAAGCCGGGGATGTTCTCCTGATATGTCACGGTGTCGCGTCTCCTGGTTCTGGGGTGAGTTCTCGCCAGTCGGTGACCACCGGAACCAGCTCGCCGCCGGCCCACAGTGGCAGTTGGTCCTCGAAGTGCGGGTCGCCGGGGCGCCCGGACGCGCCGAAGGGGACGATCCAGCGGCTCTCGGCGGGGTCGGTCAGGTCCCACACGTAGCGGGCCACCGGGCCCCGCCAGCACGCGTCGGACACGCCGGGCACGCTCGACGTGGCCAGCACGCAGTCGGCGTCGCCGGCCAGCTCGACCCGCTCCCGCATGCCCCGTACCGCCTCGTCGGTGGCCGCCGCCACGCCGAGGTGGACGGGGTGCAGCACGTGCCGCCGGCCCCACGGCCCCGGCGGGTCGCCCGCCGCGACGTCCTCGAGCGCCCCGGCCGCCACGGGACCGATCTCGCCGCCGAGGCGGTGCAGCCCGGTGGCCACCCCCTCCAGGGCGTGGCCGATGCGGGACAGCGGGTCGGTCCACGGCGCGAACAGGCCGTCGAACGCGCTCGGGGCGTCGCGCAGCGGACGCAGGCACGGGTGGTCGTACAACCTGCGGGCCAGGGCCGCGCGCCAGGCGGCCCAGGCGCCGGCGTCGGCGCTGTCGGCCCGCATGTCCCCGTCCCACGTGGTCAGCCGGTCCCGCAGCCGCCGGGCCGGCCCGCTGAGCCCGCCGGGGTCGACCCGGTCGAGCAGGCCGCGCAGCGCCCCGGCCGCCAGCCGGGTGTCCATGTGTACGGCCTCCGCCCGGGCGCCGTCGGCGAGCAGGGCGCGGATGCGGCGGGCCCGGTGCGGCGGGGCGAAGCCGGTGCCGAGGTCCGCCACGTCGGGGCGGCGGTCGTTGGCGCAGACCGCGAACCCGTCGACGGCGGTGCGGCTCGGCTCGGCGTAGCCGCCCTGCCACCGGTACCGGGGATCGTCGCCGGGCACCGGCTCCCGGCGGCACCGGTCGTCGCGGAGCGGGACGAGGCCGGCGACCAACTGGTGGACCGTTCCGCGCCGGTCGGCGACCAGGACGCTGTTGACCGGCTCGACCCAGTCGCGCAGCGCGTCGGCGACGTCGTCGGCGCTGCGGGCGCGCAGCAGCGGCAGCAGCGCGTCGAAGCCCAGGCGCTCCTCGACCCGGCTGGGGGTACGCAGGCTGATCGCCTCGCCGGTGTTCCGGTCGTGGTCGACGACCGGCCCGCGCGGCGTCTCGATCACCTCGACGGACTCCGGTTCGCCGCCGCGGACCTCGATCCGCTCGACGTGCCGGTGCGCCGGCACCCAGCCGTCCGCCTCGCGGACCAGCACCCGGTCGCCGTCGCGGCGCAGCTGTTCGCGGTAGAGGTCCTGGTAGTCGGCCATCGCGTTGGTGACGGCCCAGGCGACCTCGCCGGCGTGTCCGAAGTGGGGGAGGCCGGGCACGCCGGGGAACGCGAAGCCGAACACGTCGAACTCGGGGCAGGCCAGGCGCATCTGGTGGTAGATGCCGGGCAGTTCGAGGATGCGGTGCGGGTCGCCGGCGATGACGGGCGCCCGTCCGGTACCGGGGTCGCCGGGCACGGCCCAGGCGTTGCTGCCCGACCCGTCGGGGCCCTCGACGGCGAACAGGTCCGTCGCGGACGGGCCGAGGGTGGCGGCGACGTGGGCGTGCCACAGCTTGTTGGGGAAGGTGGAGAAGAGCACGTGCTGGACGAGGAAGACCCCCAGCGGCGACCACGGCCGCCACCGGCCCGGGGCGCAGCCGACCGCCGCGAACTCGGGTGCCGCGGCGGCGCCCTCGGCGAGTCCCTCGTTGACCCCGTCGACGTAGGCGCCGACCCACTGCCGGGTGGCGGGGGTGAGCCGCTCGTAGCAGCGCCGGGCGGTGTCGTCGAGGCGGGCCCGGCGGGCGAAGCGGTCCCAGCCCAGCTCGGCGGGGCCGACGTGCTCGGCGAGCCGGCCCTCCGAGCGCCACCGTTCCACTTCGATCTGCCAGGCCCGGTCGACGGCGGCGACCCGGCCCTGCAACCGGGCGAGGCCGTCGACGCTGTCGGCGCTCAGGTGCGGCACACCCCACCGGTCGCGATGGACGCCGGTCATCGTCGCGCCGGGCGGATGGGCGGTCGTCCCGCCTGCCACAGGAATGTCAACTTAGGCTACCCTCCCCTAACTGAGGCAGACCTTACCTGGAGGGGCGCGTGAAGCGAAACTGGGAAGCCCTGGTGCTCAAGGCGATGGGCGGCCGCGAATTCCGGCTGACCGTGCTCGGCACCGAGGCCGTCGGCGAGCGCTACCGTCGACTGCGCATGGACGGCGGCGGGCTGCTGGAGGCGTGCGGCGTGCACCCCACCATGTGGGTGCGGCTGTGGTTCGACAACGACGGCAAGCCGCACCAGCGCGCGTACACCCTCGTCGATCCCGACCCGGAGACCGGCCGCTTCGACCTGGAGTTCGCCATCCACGACGGATGCGCCGCCCGGTGGGCCGCCGCCGCCCAGGTCGGCGACACCATCGAGGCCACCGTGCAGGGCACCGCCTTCACCCTGCCGGACCCCGCCCCGCAGCACCTGTACCTGGTGGGCGACGCCGCCTCGCTCCCGGCGGTGAACAGCCTGCTCGCCGCGTCCCCCGACACCCCGGCGACGGTCTGGCTGGAGTACGCCCACGAGGGCGAGAAGGAGCTGGCGCCGCGCGCCCACGCCAGGCACCAGGTCACCTGGGTGCCGCGCCGCGACGAGGGCCAGCACCTGGTCGAGACGGTCTGCGCGGCCCTGCCCGCCGCCGAGGACGCCCACTACTGGGTGGCCTGCGAGGCGGCCAGCACGCGCGGCATCACCAAGCACGTGCGGCGGAACCTGGGCGTCGGCAAGCACCAGCTCACCTCGCTGGCCTACTGGAGCGCCCGGTGAGAGGTCGGCTCGGCACGCTGACCGCGCTCTACGTCACGCAGTACCTCGGCATCGGCTTCATCACCGTCGGGCTGACCGCCATCCTGCGAGACGGCGGCACCTCCCTCGACACGCTGGCGCTGTTGCAGTTCGTCGGCCTGGTCTGGCCGATCAAGTTCCTCTGGGCGCCCGTCCTCGACCGGTACGGCTCCCGCCACCGTGGTCACTACCGGTCCTGGCTGCTGGTGCTCCAGGGCGGCCTGGTGCTGGCCCTGCTGGCGCTGCTGCCGTTCGACCGCCCGGCCGCGCAGCTCGGGCCGGTCGTCGCGATCTGCGTCGCGTACGTGTTCCTCTCCGCGACGCAGGACATCGCCGTCGACGCCGTCGCCGTCCGGCTGCTCTCCGAGCGCTCGCGGGGTACCGGCAACGGCATCCAGGTCGCCGCGAGCTACGTCGGCAACCTGCTCGGCGGCGGCGCCTGCGTGGTCGTCTACGACCGCTTCGGGTGGGCGCCCGCGATCCTGCTGCTCGCCGCCCTGACCGCCGTCGGCCTGCTGGTGGTGTGGCGGTTCCGCGAGCCGGACCGCACCGACCGCGTCGAAAGCGCCGGTGCGGCGTACCGGGCGCTGCTGTCGGTGCTGAGCCAGCCCGGCTGCCGCCGGTGGACCTTCGGCGTGGTGCCGCTGGTCTACATCGGCGCGGGCGCGACGTACGCCCTGGTGACACCGGCCCTGGTGGACGCGGACTGGTCCCTGGCGCGCATCGGCGTGGTGACCGGCGTGGTGACCAGCCTGCCGGCCATCGTGGCCGGTCTGGTCTCCGGGGCCGCGATCGGCCGGTTCGGGCGGGGCCGCGTGCTCGTCGCCGGGGGAGTGGCGCTCGCGCTGTCCACGGCGATGCTGCTGCCGTTGCTGAACGGCCGGGCCCCGCTCGCCGGGACGGTCGCCGCGCTCTGCTGCTTCATGGCCGCCTACACGATCGCCAACGTCGTGCTCTACACGGTCAACATGGACTATTCCCGGCCCGGCACGGGCGGTACGGACTTCACGGTGCTGTCGTCGTTCGGGCTGGTCTGCTCGTTCGTGGCGGCCTCCGTCGCGCTGGCCGCGGCCGAGGTGTTCGGCTATCCCGCGGTCGCGGTGGCCTCCGTCGTCCTGGTGGCGCTGGGCGTCGCGCTGGGCCTCGGGCACCAGCGGCGGTTCCCGCCCCGATCCGTTGTGGCGCCGGGGGAGCGCGAGTTGTCGAAGGTGTCCGGCTGAGTGATATCGCTCAATGTGGGCAACGATGTTGACACATCCTTAGGTTAGGGTAACCTAAGCTCGCTCGATCACCGACTGCGGGCGGATGGTGACGTCCCGCCATCCCGCCGTACCGTCCATTCCCGACCGTTGAGGACCCGCATGAGCCTGCCCGGATCCACCGTCCAGGTGCCTTCGACCGGGGTGACCCCCGCCTCCGACGGCGCCCGCGCCCACCTCTTCACCGCCGGCACGGTGGAGGACTACCGGCGCGTGCTGGCCGAGGGGATCGGCCGGGTCGCGACCCGGATGGCCGAGGTGGACCGGCCGTTCACCGGCGTGACACCGGACGAGCTGGTGCCGCGGATCGCCGGCATCGACCTGGACCGGCCGCTGGGCGACAGCGGCGCCGCGCTCGACGAGCTGCACGACGTCTACCTGCGCGACGCCGTCTACTTCCACCACCCCCGCTACCTCGCGCACCTCAACTGCCCGGTGGTGATCCCCGCGCTGCTCGGCGAGGCGGTGCTCAGCGCCGTGAACTCCTCGCTGGACACCTGGGACCAGAGCGCCGGCGGCACCCTGATCGAGCGTCGGCTCATCGACTGGACGGCCGACCGGATCGGGCTGGGGCCGGCCGCCGACGGCATCTTCACCAGCGGCGGCACCCAGTCCAACCTCCAGGCGATGCTGCTGGCCCGCGAGGAGACCTGCGCGAACCTGGTCGGCCGGGCGACCGAGCGGCAGTCCCGCCCGGAGCTGCTGTCGCGACTGCGCATCCTCACCTCGGCGGCCGGTCACTTCAGCGTGCAGAAGGCGGCCAAGCTGCTCGGCCTCGGCGCCGACGCGGTGGTCACCGTGCCCACCGACGCCGACCGGCGGATGCGCACCGCCGACCTGGCCCGGGAGATCGCCCGGTGCCGGGAGGAGGGGCTGGTGGTGATGGCCGTCGTCGCCACCGGTGGCACCACCGACTTCGGCACCATCGACCCGCTGCCGCAGATCGCCGACATCTGCGCCGCCGCCGGCGTGTGGCTGCACGTCGACGCCGCGTACGGCTGCGGGCTGCTGGTGTCGCCGACCCGGCGGCACCTGCTCGACGGCATCGAGCGGGCCGACTCGGTCACCGTCGACTACCACAAGTCGTTCTTCCAGCCGGTCAGCTCCAGCGCACTGCTGGTGCGCGACCGGCGCGTGCTGCGGCACGCCACCTGGCACGCCGACTACCTCAACCCGGCGCGGATGGTCGAGCAGCGCATCCCCAACCAGGTCGACAAGAGCATCCAGACCACCCGCCGATTCGACGCCCTCAAGCTCTGGCTGACCCTGCGGATCATGGGGCCGGACGCGATCGGCGAGCTCTTCGACGAGGTGGTCGACCGGGCCGCCGCCGCGTGGCAGCTGCTCAGCGGGGACCCCCGCTTCGAGGTGGTGACCCGCTCGCAGCTGAGCACCGTGGTCTTCCGCTACCTGCCGGCCGCCGCCGGCCGGGAGGTCGTCGACGACGCCAACCTGTACGCCCGCGAGGCGCTGGCCGCCTCCGGCGCCGGGCTCGTCGCCGGTACCAAGGTCGACGGCGCGCACTACCTCAAGCTCACCCTGCTCAACCCCGAGACCACGATGGACGACATCGCCCACGTCCTCGACCTCCTCGCCGAACACGCCGGCTGGTACGCCCAGACCAGGACCACCGCCGAGCTGTCCTGCCCCGTCGGCTGACGATCCGCCCCCCGCTCTGGAGAACCGCATGTCGACGCACGACTTCATCGCCGTCGGGCTGGGCCCGTACAACCTGGGCCTGGCCTGCCTGACCGAGCCGATCGACGAGCTCGACGGAATCTTCCTGGAGGCGCGGGACACCTTCAGCTGGCATCCCGGGATGCTGCTGGAGTCGACCCGGCTCCAGACGCCGTTCATCGCCGACCTGGTCACGCTCGCCGACCCGACCTCGCCGTACTCCTTCCTGAGCTACCTCAAGGAGTCCGGGCGGCTGTACCCGTTCTACATCCGGGAGAGCTTCTTCCCGCTGCGCAGCGAGTACGACGACTACTGCCGCTGGGCCGCCGGCAAGCTGGGCAGCGTCCGGTTCGGTCAGCAGGTCACGGCGGTCGAATTCGACCCGGCCGACGAGCACTACACCGTCACGGCCACGGTGACGGCCACGGGCGGGTCGGTCACCTACCGGGCCCGGCACCTGGTGCTCGGCACCGGCACCCCGCCGTACGTGCCGGAGGCCTGCGCGGGGCTCGGCGGCGACGCGATCCACAACTCGCGGTACCTGGAGCACCGGGCGGCGCTGCGCGCGAAGCGGAGCATCACCGTGGTCGGCAGCGGGCAGAGCGCGGCCGAGATCTACCACGACCTGCTCGGCGACATCGACACGTGCGGCTACCAGCTCAACTGGGTGACCCGTTCGCCCCGGTTCTTCCCCCTCGAATACACCAAGCTCACCCTCGAGATGACCTCGCCGGACTACGTGGACTACTTCCACGCCCTGCCGGAGTCCACCCGCTACCGGCTGGAGTCCGAGCAGAAGGGGCTGTTCAAGGGCATCAACGCCGACCTGATCAACGAGATCTACGACCTGCTCTACGCCAAGAGCATCCCCGGCCCGGTCCGCACCCGGCTACTGACCAACACCGCGCTGACCACCGCCACCCACGACGAGTCGAGCGGGACGTACACGCTGGGGCTGCGCAACGTCGAGCAGGAGCGCGACTTCACGCTGGACACCGAGGGGCTGGTGCTGGCGACCGGCTACCACTACCGGGTCCCGGAGTTCCTGGAGCCGGTGCGCGACCGGATCCGCTGGGACGCGCACGGGCGCTTCGACGTGGCCCGCAACTACAGCATCGACCACACCGGCCGGGGCATCTTCCTTCAGAACGCCGGCACCCACACGCACAGCGTCACCTCGCCCGACCTGGGCATGGGCCCGTACCGCAACTCGTGGATCATCCGCGAGCTGCTGGGCCGCGAGCACTACCCGATCGAGAAGGGCATCGCCTTCCAGGAGTTCGGCGTGCCGGCCGGGGCCGCGTCGTGACCGAGGTCGTGCACCGCCGCGCCGACGGCCGGCTCGGCGAGTTCGCCCTGCGTACGCTCGACCCGGACGCCGACGCGCCGCTGCTGCACCGTTGGGTGACCCACCCGAAGGCGGCGTTCTGGCTCATGCAGGACGCCGACGTGGCCCGGGTCGCCGAGGAGTACCGGCGGATCGCCGCGCACCCGCACCACGACGCGTTCCTCGGCCTGCACGAGGGCCGACCGGCTTTCCTCGCCGAGCGGTACGACCCCGCCCACGTCGAGCTCGTCGGCCTGTACGACGCGGCCGACGGCGACGTCGGCATGCACTTCCTCTGCGCCCCCGCCGACGCCCCGGCGCACGGCTTCACCCGGGCGGTGATCACGACGGTGATGGCGTGGCTCTTCGCCGACCCGGCCACCCGCCGCGTCGTCGTGGAGCCCGACGTGCGCAACACGGCGGTGCACGCGCTCAACGCGGCCGTCGGCTTCACCGTGGTGGGCCCGATCCGCAAGCCCGAGAAGGACGCGCTGCTCAGCGTCTGCACCCGTGACCAGTTCCACGCCGCAACCCGAGGAGACGTGCCCGCGTGAACCCGCTCGCATCCGTGGCCCACCTGACGCCCGCCAACTGGGCGCACGCCAACCGGCTGCTGGTCCGCAAGGCGCTGGCCGAGTTCGCCCACGAGCGCCTGCTCGCGCCCGAGCCGCTCGACGCGGACCAGGCGGCATCCTTGACGGGGGAGCGGCGGTACCAGGTGCGCGGCGACGACGGCGAGGTCGTCTACCGGTTCACCGCGAGCCTGCTGGCCCTGGACCACTGGCGCATCGACGCCGACAGCATCACCCGCCACCGCGGCGACGCCGAGCTGCCGCTGGACGCCCTGGAGTTCTGCCTCGACCTGCGCGGGGCGCTCGGGCTGAGCGACCAGATCCTCCCCGTCTACCTGGAGGAGATCAGCTCCACGCTGGCCAGCACCGCGTACAAGCTCGACAAGCCGGCGGTCAGCGCCGCCGAGCTCGCCGACGCGGACTTCCAGGCCATCGAGACCCAGATGACCGAGGGCCACCCGGGCTTCGTCGCCAACAACGGCCGCATCGGCTTCGGCATCGACGAATACCGGGCGTACGCCCCGGAGGCCGGCCGCCCGCTGCGGCTGCTCTGGGTGGCCGGGCACCGCGACCGGACGAGCTTCAGCTGCGCCGCCGACCTCGACTACGACACCCTGATCCGCGCCGAGCTCGACGAGGAGACCCGCGCCGGGTTCGCCGACACCCTGACCGGGCTCGGCCTCGACCCGGCCGACTACCTGCTCATTCCGGTGCACCCGTGGCAGTGGTGGAACCGGATCTCCGTCACGTTCGCCGCCGAGGTGGCGCAGCGCCGGCTCGTGTGCCTCGGCCCCGGTCCCGACGAATACCTCGCCCAGCAGTCCATCCGCACCTTCTTCAACGTCACCGACCCGTCCCGGCACTACGTCAAGACCGCGCTGTCCGTGCTGAACATGGGCTTCATGCGCGGGCTGTCGGCCGCGTACATGGCGGCCACCCCGGCCATCAACGACTGGCTCGCCGAGCTGATCGACGGCGACGAGGTCCTCAAGCGCACCGGGCTGACGATCATCCGCGAGCGGGCTGCCGTCGGGTACCGGCACCTGGAGTACGAGGCGGCGACCGACCGGTACTCGCCGTACCGCAAGATGCTGGCGGCCCTGTGGCGGGAGAGCCCGGTGCCCGCGCTGGAGCCGGGCCGGCGACTGGCCACCATGGCGTCCCTGCTGCACACCGACCGCGAGGGCCGCTCGTTCGCCGCCGCGCTCATCGCCCGGTCGGGGCTGGCGCCGCAGGTGTGGCTGCGCCGCTACCTCGACGCCTACCTCACCCCGCTGCTGCACAGCTTCTACGCCCACGACCTGGCGTTCATGCCGCACGGCGAAAACGTCATCCTCGTCCTCGACGGCGGCACGGTCGAGCGGGCGATCTTCAAGGACATCGCCGAGGAGATCGTGGTGATGGACCCGGACGCCGACCTGCCCCCGCTGGTCGAACGGGTCAGGGCCGACGTGCCGGAGGACATGAAGCTGCTCTCCATCTTCACCGACGTCTTCGACGGCTTCCTGCGCTACCTCAGCGCCATCCTCGTCACCGAGGGCGTCCTGGACGAGGAGACCTTCTGGCGGACGGTCGCCGGGTGCGCCGCCGACTACGCCGACAGCGTCCCGCACCTGGCCGAGCGGCTGCGGCGCTACGACCTGTTCGCCCCGGAGTTCGCGCTGTCCTGCCTGAACCGGCTCCAGCTGCGCAACAACCAGCAGATGGTCGACCTCGCCGACCCGTCGGCCGCGCTGCAACTGGTCGGCACCCTGACCAACCCCATCGCCGGCTTCGCCCCGGCCGCCCGATGACGACGACGCTCGCGCCCCCCGGCGGGGCGCCGGCCGGCGGCGCGGACGGTCGGGTGCGGGGCCGGTGGCTGATCCTCGCCGTGCTCTGCCTCGCCCAGGTCACCGTGGTGCTCGACAACACGGTGCTGACCGTGGCGATCCCCGTGCTCACGACCGAGCTGGCCGCCAGCACCGCCGACGTGCAGTGGATGATCAACGCGTACGCGCTGGTCCAGTGCGGACTGCTGCTCACCGCGGGCAGCGCCGCCGACCGGTACGGTCGCCGCCGGATGCTGCTGGCCGGCCTCGTGCTGTTCGGGCTCGGGTCGCTGGCCGCCGGGCTCGCCCAGTCCAGCGGCCAGCTCATCGCGGCCCGGGCCGGCATGGGAATCGGCGGCGCGCTGCTGGTCACCGCCACCCTCGCGGTGGCGATGCAGGTCTTCGACGACGCCGAGCGGTCCCGGGCGATCGGCCTCTGGGCGGCGGCGAGCGCGCTGGGCTTCGCGGCCGGGCCGCCCTTCGGTGGGCTCGTCCTCGCCCACCTGCCGTGGGGGGCGATCTTCCTGGTCAACGTCCCGATCGTGCTGGTCTGCCTGGTGGCGGCGTGGGCGCTGGTGCCGGAGTCGCGCCAGCCGGCCGGCGGCCGCCTCGACCTGGGCGGGGTGCTGCTCTCCACGGCCGGCCTGACCGCGGTCGTCTACGCGATCATCGCCGGGCCGGAACACGGCTGGGCCGCCACCCCGGTGCTCGTCGCGGCGGTGACCGGGGTGCTCCTGCTCGCCGCCTTCGTGGCCTGGGAACGGCGGGTCGCCGACCCCATGCTGGACATGCACTTCTTCCGCAACCCCCGCTTCGTGGGCGCGGTCTCCGGCGTCGTCCTGATCACCTTCGGCGCCACCGGCGCGCTGTTCCTGCTCACCCAGCACCTCCAGTTCGTCCGCGGCTACCCGGCCTGGGAGGCGGGGCTGCGGATGATGCCGTTCGCGCTCTCCATCGTCCTGCTGAACGTGGGCGGCGTCGCCACGCGGGTGATCCACCGGCTCGGGCTGGCGTACTCGATCGCCCTCGGCATGACGCTGCTCGCCGCCGGTCTCGCCCTGATCACCCACGCCCCGTCGGACGGCTACGGGGTGCTGCTGCCGGGCCTGCTGGTGATGGGCGCCGGCTGCGCCGTGGCGAACCCGGCCATCGTCGAGGCCGTGATGAGCGCCATCCCGCCGGAGAAGGCCGGGGCGGGCGCGGGCGTGGACGGCACCATGACGGAGGTCGGCAGCAGCCTCGGCGTCGCCGTGCTGGGCGCGATCCTCAACGCCCGCTTCGCCGCGCTGCTGCCCGCCGCCGTGGCCGGCGCCGGCTCGTTCCCCGCCGCGCTGGCCGCCGCGCGCAGCGAGTCGGAGCGCGCGCTGGTCTCCGACGCGTTCCGCTCCGCCCTGGAGACCGGGCAGACGGTCGGTGCCGTGGCCGTCTTCGCGGGCGGCTGCGTGGCCGCCGCGCTGCTGCGCCGCGCCGAGCGGGCCGGCTGAGCGCCGACCCGCCCCGTTCCGCTCCGGCGAGCCGACGCCGCCAGCCGCGGCGTCGGCGTCCGGCCCGACCGCGTCGACGTCCGGGGCCGGACGGTGCCGGCGTCAGGGCCGGACGGTGCCGGGGCCCGGCCCGACCGCGTCGACGTCAGGGCCGGCGGAGCGTCCGCAGTGCGCCGGCCCAGGCGACCACCTCGTCGAGCATGGTGTTGAGGGCCTGCTCGTGGTGCGCCGCCGGCCGGAAGTCACGGAAGTTGACGAAGTCCGTCGTCAGGGAGAGCGCGACCTGGGACCGGACGTCGGCCACGCCGAGCTGCCCGAGCACCAGCCGCAGGTGCTCCGCCGCCCGCGTGCCGCCGTGCACGCCGTAGCTGACCAGGCCGGCGGAGGCGTGCTGCCACTCCTTGAACAGGAAGTCGACGGCGTCCTTCAGCGCGCCCGGGATCGAGTGGTTGTACTCCGGGGTGACGAAGACGAAGCCGTCGAACCCGGCGATCGTCGACGCCCAGCGGCGTACGGCGGGGCGCCTCGACGGCGCCATCGACGGCGGCAGCACCTCGTCGAAGTGCGGCAGGTCGTGGTCGGCGATGTCGACCAGCTCGACCGTGGCGTCGCCCCGCTTGGCGGCGACGTCGGTCACCCAGCGGGCCACGGCGTCGGCCTTGCGGCCGGGCCGCGTGCTGCCGACGATGACACCGATCCTGACCATGGCTGATCTCCTTTACCGGGTGGTTATGGAACGCACGGGGGCCGGCGGGCCGGTCAGGCCACGGGCCAGCTCCACCGCGCCGTGCAGGGACGACAATCCGCCCAGGGCGGCGGCCCGTACCGGTGGCGCCGGCCGCCCGGGCCGGCCGGCGGCGCGGGCCCGCTCGGCCACGAGCGGCACGAAGTCGGGCAGACCGGCGGCGAACCCGCCGCCGACGATCGCCAGCGCCGGGTCCAGCAGCTCGCCGAGGCTCACGACCGCCGCCGCCAGCGCCCGGCAGCTCGCGTCGACCGCCTCCACCGCCCACGGCCGGCGCTCGTCGAGCCCCGCCCGCAGGTCGTCGAAGCTCACCTCGGCGCCGCGGCCGGCGCCCGCCCGGCGCAGGGTGGCCGGGCCGGACGCGATCGACTGGAGACAGCCGCGCCGGCCGCAGTCGCAGCGCTCGCCGTCGAGGGCGACGACCATGTGACCGATCTCGGCGGAGGAGCGGCCGGGCACCGAGCGCCCCGCCAGCACCACGCCGCCGCCGATCCCGGTGCCGACGCCCAGGTAGACCACGTCGTCCCGGCCGGCGTGCCGGGCCTCGGCCAGCGCGGCGAGGTCACCGTCGTCGGCGACGGCCGTCGCCGCGTCGGGGAAGAGGCGGCGCAGCGCACCGGCGAGGTCCAGCCCCGCCCAACCGGGCCGGCCGGGCCAGGTGGTGACGGTGCCCGCCGGGTCCGTGGTCGCCGGCATCGCCACCCCGACCGCACCCACCGGTCCCCACACCTCGCGCAGCCGGTCCGCCTCGGCGGCCAGCGCGGCCAGGTCCGCGGCCGGGTCGGCGCCGCGTGGCCAGCGGAAGGTCCGGTCGTACGCCGGCCGTCCGGGCGCCTCCGCGCGCAGCGCCACCTTGGTGCCGCCGACGTCGACACCGAGCACGCCGTCGCCCCGCTGCGGACCGGTCACGCCCGCGCCTCAGCCCTCAAGCACGTGCAGGACCACGAGCGCGACGGCTGCCACCGCGAAGATCACCGGCGTCAGGGTCATCGGGGCCGGGTCCTTCGCGCGGGCGTGGTAGACCACCGCGCCCACCATCTGCAGGGCGAGGCCGATCGCCGCCGCGATGCCCAGCGGCGCCCAGAGCAGGCCGAGCAGCAGCCCGGCGACCGCGGCGAGTTCCAGCACCCCGAGCAGGCGCGTCAGCCCGGGCGAGACGCCGAGGTGGTCCATCCGCTCGCGCATCTGCGCCTGCCCGGTGAGCTTCGGCACGGCGGTGCCCAGGAACACCGCGGCGAGGATGAGGGTCAGGACGAGGATGGGAATGTGCACGTGATGTCCTTCGGGAAGAGTCGGAACGTGCGGACGACCGTACCGCTGGCGCATCGACGCCGATCGGGCCGGACGGCGCGGTGACGGGTCGTCATCGGACGGTCGCGGCGAGGGCGCGGGCGGCCAGGCGGTAGCCCAGCGACCCGAGCCCGACGATGACGCCGCTGGCCAGCGGGGCGATCACCGAGTCGTGCCGGAAGCTCTCCCGGGCCCAGACGTTGGACAGGTGCACCTCGACGAAGGGCCGGGGATAGTTGGCCAGCGCGTCGCGCAGGCTCCAGCCCGCGATCATCAGGGCGCCCGGGTTGACGATGGCGCCCACGGTGTCGTAGTTGTCCTGGATGGCGCGGATCATGGCGCCCTCGCAGTCGTGCTGCTGGGCCACCACCCGCCAGCCCCGTTCCGCGATCTCCTCGCCGACGGCCCGTTCGATGTCGTCCAGGGTGTCGGTGCCGTAGATCTCCGGCTCCCGTCGGCCGAGGATGCCCAGGTTCGGGCCGTTCAGCAGCAACACGTCCGACACGCTTCACCTCGCGGGGCGTGGCCCTGTCCCGACAAGGCCCGATGACTGGTCCACCGCAGTCTTACTACGCCCGCGACGTCGGGCGAACCGGCGGTGGCCGTGGCGCGGCGGACTAAGGGGTGGCTAGGGGCTGTTAGGGGCGGTGACCGCGCGTCCGCTTCGGTTACCGTCCTCCCTGCCGAAGCGACGCCGCCGGCTCCAACGGAAGCGTCACCTACCTCGAACCGGCCATCGGCGCCCCGGTGCGCCCGGACCGCGTGCCGGCGGTACCCGGTCGTCCCGCCCGATGGTCCGGCGAAGCCCCTGGTCTGCCCGAGTTGGGAAGTGGGAAGTCATGAGTGGTCAGCCCTCGACGGTGTCGGAGTTCCCCGAGTGGCCGCAGTTCGGCGACGAGGAGCGCGCCGGACTGATCCGCGCCCTCGAACAGGGGCAGTGGTGGCGGATGGGCGGCAGCGAGGTCGACTCCTTCGAGAAGGAGTTCGGTGACTACCACGGCACGCCGCACGCGCTCGCCGTCACCAACGGCACCCACGCCCTCGAGGTCGCCCTGGAGGTGCTCGGCGTCGGGCCGGGCACCGAGGTGATCGTCCCGGCCTTCACGTTCATCTCGTCCTCGCTGGCCGCGCAGCGCCTCGGCGCGGTCGCCGTGCCGGTCGACGTCGACCTCGACACCTACTGCATCGACCCGGCCGCCGTCGAGGCCGCGATCACCCCCCGCACCAAGGTCGTCATGCCGGTGCACATGGCCGGTCAGTTCGCCGACATGGACGCGCTGGACAAGCTCGCCGCCGACGCGGGGGTGGCGGTGCTCCAGGACGCGGCGCACGCCCACGGCGCGCAGTGGCAGGGCAAGCGGTCCGGGGCGCTCGGCTCGGTGGCCGCGTTCAGCTTCCAGAACGGCAAGCTGATGACCGCCGGCGAGGGCGGGGCGGTGCTCTTCCCCGACGAGGAGCTGCGCGAGCGGGCGTTCCTCGTGCACAGCTGCGGCCGGCCCCGCACCGACCGGGACTACCTGCACGGCACCACCGGCTCGAACTACCGGATGGGCGAGTTCACCGCCGCCGTGCTGCGCGCCCAGCTGTCCCGCCTGGACGAGCAGATCGCGCTGCGCGAGCAGCGTTGGCCGCTGCTGTCGAGCCTGCTCGCCGAGATCCCCGGCGTGGTTCCGCAGACCACCGACCCCCGTACCGACCGCAACCCGCACTACATGGCGATGTTCCGCGTCCCCGGGATCACCATCGAGCGCCGCCGCGCCGTGGTCGACGCGCTCATCGCCCGGGGCGTCCCGGCGTTCGTGGCGTTCCGGGCGATCTACCGGTGCGAGGGCTTCTGGAAGGCCGGCGCCCCCGACGAGTCGGTCGAGGCGATCGCGGCCCGCTGCCCCAACGTCGAGCAGATCCACTCCGACTGCATCTGGCTGCACCACCGCACCCTGCTCGGCACGGAGCAGCAGATGCACGAGATCGCCGCCGTGCTCGCCGACGTCCTCGCCGGATGACGGCCCTGCCCCCGGCCGCCGCGCCCGACCGACCGGTGCGGGTCGCGGTGGCCGGCCTCGGGTGGGCCGGGCGGGAGATCTGGCTGCCCCGGCTCGCCGCGCATCCGGGCTTCGAGGTGACCGCCGTGGTCGACCCGGAGCCCGGCGTACGCGACCGGGCCCGCGCCACCCACGACGTTCCGTCCGCGTACGCCGACGTCGACGACCTGCCCGCCGGGGCGGTCGACCTGGTGGTGGTCGCCGTACCGAACCACCTGCACGCCACCGTGGCGGTCCGGCTGCTGCGCCGGGGCGTACCGGTGTTCCTGGAGAAGCCGGTCTGCCTGACCTCCGCCGAGGCGACCCTGCTGGCCGACGCGGAACGCGACGGCGGCGCGGTGCTGCTGGCCGGCAGCGCCGCCCGCTACCGGGCCGACATCCGGGCCCTGACCGGGGTGGCCGCCGAGCTGGGCCCGATCCGGCACGTCGACGTGGCCTGGGTCCGCGCCCGGGGGGTGCCCGACGCGGGCGGCTGGTTCACCCGGCGCGACCTCTCCGGCGGGGGAGCGCTGGTGGACCTCGGCTGGCACCTGCTCGACACGGTGCTGCCGATGCTCGGCCCGACCCGGGTCACCCACGCCATCGGCAGCGTCTCCGACGACTTCGTCAACGACAGCGCCGCCCACGCCGCCTGGCGCAGCGACACCGGCGCCGGTGGTCGCGCCCCCGGGGACGTCGAGGACACCGCCCGGGGCTTCCTGCTCACCGCCGAGGGGACCTCGGTCGCCCTGCACGCCTGCTGGGCCTCGCACGAGTCGCTGGACCGCACCACTGTCACCGTGCACGGCGCCGCCGGATCGGCGACGCTGCGCTGCACGTTCGGCTTCAGCCCCAACCGGGAGCCGGCGCCGGTGCTGACCCGCACCCGGGACGGCGAGACCGTCCGGCTGTCGCTGCCCGAGGAGCCGATCGGCGCCGAGTACGACCGCCAGCTCGACGAGCTGCCCGCGCTGCTCGCCGACCCGGCGTCGCGGGGCGCGGCCGTCGCCGAGGCCCGCCGGACCATCGACATCATCGAACGGATCTACCAGTCCGCCCGGCCCACCGCGCCGGAGCGGCAGCACGCGCTGGCGGGCCATCGCGACCGGTGAGAACCACCGTCGGCCACACTCGCTTCCGGGAGCAGCCATGAGCCATCCATCGTCCACCGTCGAGGTGACCCCGCCGTCGCCGGGCCGCGGCCCGATCCGCGCGGTCGTGTTCGACCTCGACGGCGTCATCGTCGACAGCTCGGCCGTCATGCGTGAGGCGTTCAGCATCGCGTACGCCGAGGTGGTGGGCGACGGGCCGGCGCCGTTCGAGGAGTACAACCGGCACATGGGCCGGTACTTCCCGGACATCATGCGGCTGATGGGGCTGCCCCTGGAGATGGAGGAGCCGTTCGTCCGGGAGAGCTACCGGATGGCCCACCTGGTGCCGCTCTTCCCCGGCGTCCGGGAGACCCTGGAGACGCTGCACTCCCGGGGGATCCGGATGGCGATCGCCACCGGCAAGGCCGGCCCCCGGGCCCGCTCCCTGCTCGACCAGCTCGGCGTGCTGGGCCTCTTCGGTCAGGTGATCGGCTCCGACGAGGTGGCCCGCCCGAAGCCCGCCCCGGACATCGTGCTCCAGGCGCTCGGCCACCTCGACGTGCCGCCCGGCCAGGCGATGATGGTCGGCGACGCGGTCATCGACCTGCTCAGCGGCCGGGACGCCGGGGCGACCGCGGTGGCCACCACCTGGCACGGCGGGGACGTCGCCGCGCTGCTCGCCGCCGGCCCCGACCTGGTCGTGCACGCCCCGACGGAGCTGCTCGCGCACTGCCCGGCGGCCCTCGTCCACTGAGACCCGCCCGCCCGCTCCCCGTCGTGACGGGCGCGACCCGAACCTGTCGTGCACGTCCGGCCCGCCCTGAACAGGCGGGCCGGGACACCGTCCGGAGTCCCCGCCCGCCTGTCCGGTGTGCCCGGTCGGGTCGGTTCAGCCGTTGCGGCTGACCGGCGCCGTACCCACCACGTAGTTGGTGCCGACCTCGACGCTGTTGGGGATCTCGCGGCTGGTCTGGGTGTCGCAGTTGACGATGTTCCAGTGCAGGTGCGGGCCGGTCACGTTGCCGGTCGCCCCGGAGGTGCCGATCCGCTGTCCCTGCGCCACGCGGTCACCGTTGTTGATGATCGTGGCACTCAGGTGGGCGTACTGGGAGCACCGGTTGTTGCCGTGGTCGACGAGCGCCATGATCCCGCCGCCGCCCGCCCAGCCCTCGAAGCGGATGGTGCCCGCGGCGGACGCGAGGATCGGCACGCCCACCGGCATGCCGAAGTCGATGGCGTGCCGGTTGTAGACGTCGTTGTGGGAGAAGCTGCTGCCCGCCGCCTGGGTGATCGGGTAGGCGCGTCCGGCAGGGAACGGCAGCTTGAACTGGGCAGAGCTGCCGCAGGGCGGGACGACCGGGCCGTTCGAACCGGTCTCCAGGAATCCGTCGGTGAGCCACCCGCCGCCCGAGAGCTTGTTCCAGATGTTGGTGACGCCGGCGAAACCCTGGACGGAGTCCCCTCGGACGTGGCAGGTGATGGTGACGGTGTTGCCGTTGGGGACACTGCCGATCACCGCTGCGCTCACCGACGGCGCATTGCGGATGTTCAGCGGGAGTCCACTGGGTACGTACACCCTGACCTGGGCGGCGGCGTGTGCCGGCACAGCCGACAGGGCCACGGTCAAACAGGAGACCAGGACAGCGATCAGGGTCTGCGTTACGCGGCGCAGGGAAATCACCTCCGACTGGCCCGCCGGGGGCGGGCGATAGATCATCATCGACAGCGGTGATGCTAGCCCCGGCGGAAGCCGTGGCGATACACGTCGATAGGGGCCCCTGAAGCGCTCTCAGTGCGCGCCGTCGACGGCCCCGGGTCCGGCTTCCAGGAAGCGCAGCATGGCGGTGGCCAGGATCTCGGCGACGGGGGCCGGGACCAGGTCGGTGCGGATGGTGACGCGCAGGAGGGCGCCCCCGTCGCCGGGAAGCACCTCGGCGACGCAGGAACCCGACCACTCCCGGGCGTACGGCTCGACGACCTCCTCGGTCCGGCAGCCGGGCAGCTCCAGCGGCAGCACCACGTTGTCCTGGTAGGCGAACGAGGGCATGCTGTTGGCCACCTCGCGGGACATGCCGAGGACCGGGTCGACGGTCATCTCCACGAAGGAGACGTCCTGGGCGGCCATCAGCGCGTCCGCGGTGCGCTGGACCGCTCGGATCAGGTCCTTCTCCGGCCCGTCGAAACGGACCCGCAGGCAGTTGGAGGTGATCCTGCTCGTGAAGGTGGAGTCGAGGATCCGGCTGCCGCGCTGGGCGACGATCATCAGCAGGGCGATGTCGTCCTGCTGGTGGATGGTGCGCAGCGCCGAGGCGTAGGCGGCGGCGAAATAGGTGGAGCGGCTGAACCGCTGTTCGCGGGCGGCCCGGTCCCAGCGGTCCAGCACCTCCGGAGGGACGGTGACGATGTGCCCGGTCCGAGGGCCCCAGGTCGGGGTCTGCTCCAGCAGCGACTGCGGCCGGCCCTCGCCCTGGCGGGCGAGGCCGCGCAACTGCTCGCGCCAGTAGTCGCGCTGCGCGTCGAGGTCGGTGGCGGCCCGCAGGCGGGTGTGCTCGTCGTGGAACTGGCGCAGCGTGGGCGCGGGGCGGTCCCAGCATGGCGCCCGGCCGGCCAGGCGGGCGGCGTAGGCGTGGCCGAGGTCGCGGACGAGCAGCGCGTGTGACCAGCCGTCGAAGGCGATGTGGTGGATGCCGATGCCGAACAGGATGCGCCCGGTCGACCTGTCGCGGATGAGCGCGGCCCGCCAGTTGCGGCCCTGGGTGTAGTCCAGCGGCTGCTGCACGGCCTCGGCGAGCTGGTCGAGGGCCTCCTGCTTGCTGGTGGCGTCGGTGAGCAGTCGCAGCTGCGGCATGCCCGGCTTCGGTGGGACGACGGCCACGGGGGGGTCCACCCGCCGGTAGCGGGCGTACAGCGCCTCGTGCCGGCGGTGCACGTCGCCGAGCGCCGCCATCAGCGCGCGCAGGTCCAGCTCGCCCTCGATCCACCAGGTGGTCGGGCAGACCAGGTCGAAGGGGAGCCAGACGAACTTGCCGACCGACAGGGTCAGCGGGACGGGCCCGGCCGGGCCGGGACGGCCGGTGACGGACGGTTCCGGTTCGGCCGGGGGACGGCGGGGCGCGGTGGTGAGCCAGTGCGCCAGGCCGTGCGGGGTGGGCGTGCGGTGGATCTGCGAGACGGGTACGACGACGTCGGCGGCCTCGTCGACGGCCGCGGCGACGGCGGCGGACTGCAGGGAGGTGCCGCCGAGGGCGAAGAAGCTGTCCCGCGTGCCGACCCGGTCGATGCCGAGGACGGTCGCAAACACTCCGGCCACGAGACGTTCCTCGTCGGTGGCGGCCTCGACGTAGTCCACGCCGAGGTCCGGGCGCTGCGGGCCCGGCTCCGGCAGCGCCCGCCTGTCGATCTTGCCGGTGCCGCCGACGGGGAACCGGTCGAGGACCATGATCACGGCGGGGACCATGTACGGGGGCAGCACACCCGAGGCGTGCTCCCGCAGCTCGGTCACGGCCGGCTTGCGGCCGTCGCGGCCGGTCACGTAGCCGACCAGCCGGGCGACGCCCCGGTCCTCGCGGCGGACGACCACGGCCGTGCCGACGCCCGGGTGCTGTTCGAGGACGGCCTCGATCTCGCCGAGCTCGATGCGGATCCCGTTGACCTTCACCTGGTGGTCCATCCGGGCGAGGATCTCCAGCGCCCCGGAGGCGTTCCACCGGCCCAGGTCGCCGGTGCGGTAGGCGACCCCGCCGCCGTACGGGTCGGTGACGAACCGTTGGGCGGTCAGCTCGGGTCGGTTGAGGTAACTGTCGGCGACCCCGGCGCCGGTGATGAGGATTTCGCCGGCCACGCCCATGGGGACGAGGTCGAGGTTGGCGTCGACGACGCGGATCTGCCGGTTGGGCATGGGCCAGCCGATCGGCACGTACGCGCCGCTCCAGCCGGCCGACGCGTCGAACCACGTGCACGCCACGGCGGCCTCGGCGGGCCCGTACGCGTTGATCAGGCGCGCGCCGGCCGCGATCCACCGTTGCGCCATGCGCGGCGGAACGGGCTCCCCGGCGAGGGTCACGCAGGACATGCTCGGGCAGTCGGCCGGGTCCACGGCGGCGAGGTTGGTGGGCGGGCAGAACGCGTGGGTGGTCTCCTCCTTCGCGATCAGCTCCGTCAACCGGCGGGCGTCGAGCAGGTCGTCGCGGGAGCTGACGACGACGCGGGCGCCGGAGGTCAGCGCGGTGTAGATCTCGCCGAGGGCGACGTCGAAGACCGGCGCGCAGCAGTGCAGCATCCGGCTGTCCGGGCCGACCGCGCACTCGTCGCGCATCCAGGTGACGAAGTTCGTCAGCATGTCGTGGGTCAGCACGACGCCCTTCGGCGTGCCCGTGGAGCCGGACGTGTAGATCACGAACGCCGGCCGGGAGGCGTCCACGACCGGCAGCTCGCCCGCTTCGGCCGCCTCCACGGCGGACCACTCGTCGTCGAGGGCGACCACCTTGACGCCGTCCGGGCGCGGGATGCGTGGGGCGACCTCGCCGACGGTGAGCACGACCCGGGCGCCGTGGTCGGCCAGCAGCAGCCGCATCCGCTCCGCCGGCCAGGACACGTCCATCGGCGTGTACGCCGCGCCCGCCCGCAGCACGGCCAGGGTGGCGACGAGGGTCAACATGCCGCGGTCCAGCGCCAGCGACACCACGTCCCCGACGCCGACACCGGCGGAGCGCAGGTAGCGGGCGAGCAGCTCCGAACGGCGTGCCAGTTCCGCGTACGTGACGACCTCGCCGTCGGCGACGCCCGCGATCGCGTCCGGCGTGCGGCGCGCCCACTCCAACACCAGCTCGTGCAGCGGCTCGGCCGGCACCGGGCGGACCGGACCCCGGCCCCACGCGAGCAGCCGCTCCCGATCGGCCGCGCCCAGCAGCGGCAGCCCGGACAGCGGGACCTCGGGTTCCCGCACGCCGGCCGATAGCAGCGTCACGGTCTGGTTCAGCAGGCCCCGCACCCAGTCCGCGGAGAAGCCCTCCGCCGTGTGGTCCGCCCGCAGCCCGGACCCGTCCGAGGCCACGCTGACCATCAGGTCGACGTCCACCGTCTCCGGGCCCACGCCGGGCACCGGGCCGTCGACCAGGTCGACCGCCACCGGGCCCACCACACCCGCACCCGCCGCCGGCGCGGCCCACGCCGCACGCACCCGGCCCACCAGCTCACCGAACGCCGGATCGTCCGCCACGCCCACCCGCAGCACCGTCCCGCCCGAGGACAGGCCGAGCGCCACCTCCTCCTGACCGGTGTAGCGGGCCAGCACCCCGACGAGGCCCGCCAGCACCACCAGTCCCGCCGGCTCCGGGCCCGCCAGGTCGGGTAGCGCGAGCGTACGCAGCTCGGACGCCGCCCGGGCCGGCCACGCCAGCGGCCGGCGCAGGTCACCCATCAGGTCGAGGGCCTCGAAGTCGGGCCCCGCGACACCCGCGGTCGGGGCCTGGGCACCTACGAGCCCGACGGACATGGGTCAACCTCCGATCAGGACCGGCACCACCGGCAGGGGGTACGGCCGGGTCAGGAAACCAGGAACAGGTGCGTGTACGGGCGGTCAGGCGGTGCCGGGAGCCGGGACGGGCCCCGATTCGAGGAAGCGGAGCATGTGGGCGCCCAACTCCTTGGCGAGGGAGAACGGGATCAGGTCGGTGCGGATGGTGATGCGCAGCAGGGCGTCGGTGTCCCGGGGGATCGCCTCGACGGTCAGCCCGCTCATCACCTCCCGCGCGTACGGCTCGACGACCTCCTCGGTCCGGCAGCCGGGCAGGTCCAGCGGGAGGACCACGTTGTCCTGGTAGGCGAAGCCGGGGATGCTGGCGACCACCTCGCCGGGCAGGCCGACGGCCGGGTCGGCGGCGGTCTCCGAGAAGGGGATGTCCTGGGCGGCCATCAGCTCGTCGACGGTCTGCTGGACGTGCCGGAGCAGGTCCTCCTCGGGCCGGAACCGGACCCGGACGCAGTTCGAGTTGATCCGGGTGGTGAAGGCGGAGTCGAGGATGCGGCTGCCGCGCCTGGCCACGATCATCAGCAGGCCGATGTCGTCCTGCTGGTGGATGGCGCGCAGCGCGGAGGCGTACGCGGCGACGAAGTAGCTGGACCGGCTGAACCGCTGTTCCCGCGCCGCCTGGTCCCAGCGTTGCATGACCTCGGGGGTGACGGTGACGATGTGCCCGGCCTTGGGGCCCCACGCCAGTGCCTGCTCCAGGGGCGCCTGGGGTGGGGCCTCGCCCTGGCGGGGCAGGCCGCGCAGCTGCTCGCGCCAGTAGGTCCGCTGGGCTTCGAGGTCGGCGGCGTCGCGTAGCCGGGTGTACTCCTCGTACGACTGGCGCAGCGTCGGCGCGGGGCGTGCCCAGGCCGGGGCCTGGCCCGACAGCCGTGCCGCGTAGGCGTGGCTGAGGTCGCGCACGAGCAGCGCGTGTGACCAGCCGTCGAAGGCGATGTGGTGGATGCCGATGCCGAACAGGATCCGGTTGGTGGTCTTGTTGCGGATCAGGGCGGCGCGCCAGTTGCGGCCCTGGGTGTAGTCGAGGGGTTGCTGTACGGCCTCGGCGAGCTGGTCGAGAGCCTCCTGTTCGGTGGCGGCGTCGGTGAGCAGTCGCAGTTGCGGCATGCCCGGGTTCGGCGGGATGAGCGCCACCGGCGGGTCGACGCGGCGGTAGCGGGCGTGCAGGGCCTCGTGCCGGCGGTGCACGTCGCCGAGCGCCGCCATCAACGCCCGCAGGTCCAGCTCACCCTCGATCCACCAGGTGGTCGGGCAGACCAGTTCGAAGGGGAGCCAGACGCACTTGGCGACCGAGAGGGTCAGCGGGACAGGCTTCGACGGACCCGGACGGCCGGTGACGGGCGCCTCCGGTTCGGCCTTGGGGCGGCGGGGGGCGGTGGCGAGCCACTGGGCCAGTCCCTGTGGGGTGGGGGTGCGGTGGATCTGTGAGACGGGTACGACGACGTCGGCGGCCTCGTCGATGCCGGCCGCCACCGCCGCCGACTGCAACGACGTGCCGCCGAGGTGGAAGAAGCCGTCGCGTGCCCCGACCCGGTCCAGCCCGAGCACCGCCGCGAAGACCCCCGCGACGAGGCGTTCGGAGTCGGTGGCCGGCTCGGTGTACGGCACGTCGAGGTCGGGGCGTTGCGCGTCGGGTGCCGGTAGCGCCCGTCGGTCGATCTTGCCGGTGCCGCCGACGGGGAACCGGTCGAGGACCATGATCACGGCGGGGACCATGTAGGGCGGGAGCACGGCGGCGGCGTGCTCCCGTAGCTCGGCGGTGACGGGGAGGCGACCCTCGCGCCCGGTGACGTAGCCGACCAGCCGGGCGGTGCCGTGGTCCTCGCGGCGGGTGACGACGGCGGTGCCGACGTCGGGGTGTTGTTCGAGGACGGCCTCGATCTCGCCGAGTTCGATGCGGATGCCGTTGACCTTGACCTGGTGGTCCATCCGGGCGAGGATCTCGAGTGCTCCGGTGGTGTTCCACCGGCCCAGGTCGCCGGTGCGGTAGGCGGTGCCGCCGCCGTACGGGTCGGTGACGAACCGTTGGGCGGTGAGTTCGGGTCGGTTGAGGTATTGGTGGGCGACCCCGGCGCCGGTGATGAGGATTTCGCCGGGCACGCCCACGGGGACGAGGTCGAGGTTGGCGTCGACGACGCGGATCTGCCGGTTGGGCATGGGCCAGCCGATCGGCACGTACGCGCCGGGCCAGCCCGTCGACGCGTCGAACCAGGTGCACGCGACGGATGCCTCGGCGGGCCCGTACGCGTTGATCAGGCGCGCGCCGGCGGCCATCCACCGTTGCGCCATGCGCGGCGGGATCGGCTCCCCGGCGAGGGTCACGCAGGACATGCTCGGGCAGTCGGCCGGGTCCACGGCGGCGAGATTCGTGGGCGGGCAGAACGCATGGGTTGCCTGCTCCTTCGCGATCAGGTCGGTGAGGCGGCGGGCGTCGAGGAGATCGTCGCGGGAGCTGACGACGACGCGGGCGCCGGAGGTCAGCGCGGTGTAGATCTCGCCGAGGGCGACGTCGAAGACCGGCGCGCAGCAGTGCAGCATCCGGCTGTCCGGGCCGACCGCGCATTCCTCGCGCATCCAGGTGAGGAAGTTGGTCAGCATGTCGTGGGTCAGCGCGACGCCCTTCGGCGTGCCCGTGGAGCCGGACGTGTAGATGACGAACGCCGGCGCGGACGCCTCGACGACCGGCAGGTCGACGGGTTCGGCCGCCTCCACGGCGGGCCACTCGTCGTCGAGGGCGACGACCCGTACGCCGTCCGGTCGGGGGACGCGTGGGGCGACCTCGCCGACGGTGAGCACGACCCGGGCGCCGTGGTCGGCCAGCAGCAGCCGCATCCGCTCCGCCGGCCAGGACACGTCCATCGGCGTGTACGCGGCTCCCGCCCGCAGCACGGCCAGGGTGGCGATCAACGTCCAGAGGCTGCGGTCCAACGCCAGCGACACCACGTCACCGGGCCGTACGCCCAGCGACCGTAGCTGCGCGGCCAGTGCCCCCGAGCGGCGGGCCAACTCCGCGTACGTCAGCACCTCCCCGCCGGCGACGCCCGCCACCGCGTCCGGCGTGCGCCGCGCCCACTCCAGCACCAGCTCGTGGATCGGCTCGGCCGGCACCGGGCGGGTCGGACCCCGGCCCCAGCCCAGCAGCCGCTCCCGCTCCGCGTCCCCCACCAACGGCAACCCCGACAGTGCGGTCTGCGGCGCTGCCGACCCCACGGACGCCAACAGCACCACCTGGTCCACCAGGCCCCGCACCCACTGGGCCGAGAACCCGTCCGCCGCGTAGTCCACCCGGATCGCCGATCCGTCGCCCGCGACGGTCACGTCCACGTCCACGTCCACCACGTCCGGTCCCACCTCGGCCACCGGAGCGTCCACCAGCCCGACCACCACCGGACCCGCCGCGTCCCGCGCGCCCGGCTGAGCCAGCGCCGCGGCCACCCGCGACACCAGCTCCCCGAAGCCCGGATCATCCGTGACGTCGACCCGCAGCACGCCACCCGACGACAGCCCCACCGCCACCTCGGCCTGGCCGGTGTACCGGGCCAGCACTCCCAGCAGACCGGCCAGCAGCACCGCGCCGGGGGGCCGCGCGCCGGCCGGGCCGGGCACGTCGACCGGCCGGAACTCGGAGGCCGCCCGGGCCGGCCACGCGGTCGGCCGGCGCAGGTCCCCCATCAGGTCGAGGACCTCGAAGTCGGGCCCGACGACATCCGTGGCCTGGGCACGACCACCAACGAACCCGACAGACATCAGTCAACCTCCGATCAGGCCCGGCGTCGCCTGCGGGGGTACGCCGGGGAAGAACCACGAACTCCGGGGACGCGGCCCGCGCGCCCACGGCCATGACAAGCAGCCCGATGTGTACGGGGTGGACGGTCAACCGGTGGTGGGTGAGCCCGCCGGCCCGGCTTCCAGGAAGCGCAGCATGTGCCCGTTCAGCTCCTCGGCGAAGCTGTACGGCAGGTAGTCGGTGCGGATGGTGACGCGCAGGAGGGCGTGGTCGGCGCGGGGAAGCACCTCGACCGTGAGCCCGTTGGGCACCTCCCGGGCGTACGGGTCGACGACCTCCTCGGCCCGGCAGCCGGGCAGTTCCAGCGGAAGCACCACGTTGTCCTGGAACACGAAGGTCGGCAGGCTGGCGACCACCTCGCCGGAGAGCCCGGCGGCGGGGTCGTCGGCGGTCTCCGCGAAGGGGACGTCCTGGGCCCGCATGAGGTCGCTGATCGTCTCGTTGACCCGCAGGACGAGTTTGTCGTCCTCCGGCCCGTCGAAGCGCACCCGGACGCAGTTGAGGTTCAGCCGGGTGGTGAAGGCGGAGTCGAGGACGCGGCTGCCCCGCTTGGCCACCACCATCAGCAGGCCGATGTCATCCTGCTGGTGGACGGCGCGCAGCGCGGAGGCGAACGCCGCGACGAAGTAGCTGGACCGGCTGAACCGCTGCTCCCGGGCGGCCCGGTCCCAGCGCTGCATGACCTCCGGCGTGACGGTGACGGTGTGCCCGGCCTTCGGACCCCACGCCAACGCCTGCTCCAGCGGTGCGGTGGCGTCGCCCCGGCCCTGGCGGGGCAGGCCGCGCAGTTGTTCGCGCCAGTAGGCCCGCTGCGCGTCGAGGTCGGCGGCGTCGCGCAGCCGGGCGTACTCCTCGTACGACTGGCGCAGCGTCGGCGCCGGCCGCGCCCACACGGGGGCCGCGCCCGACAACCGCGCCGCGTAGGCGTGGCTCAGGTCCCGCACCAGCAGCGCGTACGACCAGCCGTCGAAGGCGATGTGGTGGATGCCCACGCCGAACAGGACCCGCCCGGTCGACTTCTCCCGGATCAGGGCGGCCCGCCAGACGCGGCCCTGGGTGTAGTCGAGCGGCTGCTGCACCGCCTCGGCGAGCTGGTCCAGGGCCTCCTGCTCGCTGGCGGCGTCGGTGAGCAGCCGCAGCTGCGGCATCGCCGGGTTCGGCGGGACGAGCGCCACCGGGGGAGCCGTCCGCCGGTAGCGGGCGTGCAGGGCCTCGTGCCGGCGGTGCACGTCGCCCAGCGCCGCCATCAGCGCCCGCAGGTCCAGCTCGCCCTCGATCCACCAGGTGACCGGGACGACGACCTCCGGCGGCGACATCAGGCACTTCGCGACCTGCTGCGCGAGCGGAACCGGGCCGGGACGCTGACGGGCCTGCCCGGCGGTCGAGCCGGCGTCCGTACGGCGGGGCGCGGTGGTCAGCCAGTGGGCCAGCGCCTGCGGTGTGGGGGTGCGGTGGATCTGCGAGACGGGCACGACGACGTCGGCGGCCTCGTCGATGCGCGTCGCCACCGCCGCCGACTGCAACGACGTGCCACCCAGGTCGAAGAAGCTGTCGCCCGTGCCGACCCGGTCGATGCCGAGGACGGTCGCGAACACGGCGGCGACGAGGCGCTCCTCGTTCGTCGCCGGCTCGACGAACTCCACCCCGAGGTCGGGGCGCCGGGTGTCGGGTGCGGGCAGGGCCCGCCGGTCGACCTTGCCGGTGCCGCCGACGGGGAAGTGGTCGAGGACCATGACGACGGCGGGAACCATGTAGGACGGGAGCACGGTGGCGGCGTGCGCGCGCAGGTCGCCGACGGCGGGGGTACGGCCGTTGCGTCCGGTGACGTAGGCGACGAGTCGGGCGGTGCCGTCGTCCTCGCGGCGCACGACCACGGCGGCGCCGACGTCGGGGTGCCGGGCGAGGGTGGTCTCGATCTCGCCGAGTTCGATGCGGATGCCGTTGACCTTGACCTGGTGGTCCATCCGGCCGAGGATCTCCAGCGCGCCGGTGGCGTTCCACCGTCCGAGATCGCCGCTGCGGTAGGCGGTGCCGCCGCCGTACGGGTCGGTGACGAAGCGTTCGGCGGTGAGTTCGGGGCGGTTGAGGTAGCCGTCGGCGACCCCGAAGCCAGCGATGAGGATTTCGCCGGGTACGCCCATCGGGACGAGGTCGAGGTTGGCGTCGACGACGCGGATCTGCCGGTTGGGCATGGGCCAGCCGATGGGCACGTACGCGCCGCCCCAACCCGCCGACGCGTCGAACCACGTGCACGCCACGGCGATCTCCGCCGGCCCGTACGCGTTCACCACCCGCGTGCCCGCCGTCAACCACCGCTGGGCCAGCTGCGGCGGGACGGCCTCGCCGCCGAAGATGATGCAGCGCAGACCCGGGCAGGCGGCCGGATCGAGCGGGGCGACGTTGGTGGCCGGTCCGAACGTGTGGGTGACGTCGTGCCGGTTGATGAGGTCGGTGAGCCGACGCGCGTCGAGCAGGTCGTCGCGGGAGCAGACGACGACGCGGCCACCACCGGTGAGCGTCGCGAAGATCTCCCCGAAGGCGGCGTCGAAGACCGGTGCCGCCGAATGCAGCATCCGGCTGTCGGGGCCGATGGCGCACTCGTCGGTCATCCACGCCAGGAAGTTCGTCAGCCTCTCGTGCGTCAGCACGACACCCTTGGGCGTGCCCGTCGAACCCGACGTGTAGATCACGAACGCCGGCGCGGACGCCGGCACCACCGGCAGGTCCACCGGCTCACACGCCCGCACCACCGGCCAGTCGTCATCCAACGCCACCACCGACACCCCGTCGCCACCGGGAATCCGGGGCGCGACCGCACCGACGGTCAACACCACCCGGGCGCCGTGGTCGGCCAGCAGCACCCGCATCCGCTCCACCGGCCACGACACGTCCATCGGCGTGTACGCCGCGCCCGCCCGCAGCACACCCGTCGTCGCCACCAACGACCACAGTCCGCGTTCCAACGCCACGGACACCACGTCACCGGCGCCCACGCCCACCGACCGCAGATACGCCGCCAGCGCGGCCGACCGGCGATCCAGTTCCCCGTACGTCAACACCTCATCGCCGGCGACACCCGCCACCGCCTCCGGCGTGCGCCGCGCCCACTCCAGCACCAGCTCGTGGATCGGCTCGGCCGGCACCTCACGCACCGGGCCCCGGCCCCACTCCAGCAACCGCTCCCGCTCCGCATCGCCCACCAACGGCAACGCCGACAACCCCACCTCCGGCCCCGCCAACCCGGCGGAGACCAGCACCACGACCTGGTCCACCAGGCCCCGCACCCACTGCGCCGAGTAACCCTCCGCCGCGTAGTCCACCCGCAGCGCCGACCCGTCCGAGGCCACACCGATCACCAGGTCGACGTCCACCACTGCCGGCCCCGCGTCCGCCACCGGAGCGTCCACCAGCCCGAGCACCACCGGGCCCACCGGCTCCCGGCCCACGGCCACCGGCGCCGCCAGCGCCGCGCGCACCCGCGTCACCAACTCGCCGAAACCCGGATCACCCGCCACGTCCACCCGCAGCGCCGAACCGCCGCCACCGGACGCCAGGCCCAGCACCACCTGCTCCTGGGCCGTCCAACGGGCCAGCACCGCCACGACCCCCGCCACCACGACGTCGCCGCCCAGCCCGTCGTTCGGCGGCGAGGAGGGCAGCACCCGGTGCACCGAGGCGGCCCGGGCCGGCCACACCGTCGGCCGGCGCAGGTCCCCCACCAGGTCCAGTGTTTCGGCGTCGACCGCGCCGTCCACGGTCCGCGCACCATCGAACCCGACAGACATCAGCTCAACCTCCGATCGAGAGGGGGTGACCGGAAGGCACGGGGCCTCGGTACCGCACCACCGGGCGCATTCCGGTCGGCGCGGCAGGGGCGGTTCGCGGGCACCGCGGCCGACTCGGGTGGCCGGGCGCGGACATGCGGTGCGACCAGGACGGGGTCACCGTCCGAATTCCGGGTCGCCACCACGTCGTCGATCGAAAGGAGCAGGTCGGTGCCCGATCCGATCACCGGCGCCTCCCGTCCGTCCGGGGCGCCGCGCACCCACACTCGTCCCCGCCCGGTGCAATGAAAGGGAACGACGAACCGATGGGGCCCGACCCTACGAAGCGCGGTGGAGTGGCGTACACCCCTAGAGATGCGCACGTCGACCCCTAGGGTGACGGCCGGAGATTCCGGCCGGGGGCCGCCGAGGATACGTCCGGAGCAATGACCGACCACCGGTCCGCGTCCCGTGTCCTCGCCGCCGGATCGGCAATTTGCGCTGGTCAGTGTGGTGTTCTCTGCTGATGATTGATCAGGATCGCGGCCAGATGCCGCGAATTTTTCGGCATTAACACACGCGGCTATATCTTTTCTATAGTGGATGGTTGGCGCCCTCCGGCAGGGTCGATGCACGAATGTCCGGGTTTCGACGGAGAACGATCCCGGGGTCTAAGTCGAAAAAGGCTATTCGGTCAGCCCAGGTCCAGGGTTCGAATCGGAGAATTGGCGATCCCGGCGACGGAAAGGGCCGCCCGCGGTCGGCTGACCGGCCCATCCCACGGAAATGAGGATTGACTATGCTTTGCCGATCATGACCCAGTCGGTGACTGGCAAATTCAGCCACCGCCTGTTGGTGTGCACCTCGCCGAACGCAGCGCTGACCACAAGCCAGCCCGCTACCTGGCCGGTCTCGCCAGAGACCGGCCGGCCGGTGCACGCGGTACGCCCGACTCTCGTGGCCGAGCGGCCTCATCAGGACCGGGAGCGCCTGCGACCGTCCACGTTCTCCGCAGTTCGTGGTCGTTGCGCACCCGGACTCCGTGCCACCCGAGGCCCTTCGTGGGCCGGCATGTCAGGAGATCCAATGGACGGACCTATCCAGGTACAGGTGTTCGCTCACGACGGGGTGGTCCTGGCCCGGCCACCCGATCCGGTGACGACCGCCGGCAGCCGCTATCTCGCCGGTGCGGGCGCCGCCCTGTACAACGGGCTGGACATGATCACCGGTCTGCACCTGACCCTTCCGCACCAGTCGGCGGCCATTTGCAGCACCGGCTCCAGCGCGGACAAGTCGCTGCGCCTGCTCAGTCGGTGCGGTCTCAAGACGCCCAGCGACCTGCGCGAGTTCCGCTCCGGCGCGCAGGCGGTGCAGTTCGCCCGGGACGCCGCCGAGCGGGGCGAGACGCTGGAGTTCCAGTTCCCCCCGCACGATCCGCAGTTGCGGGCCGCGCGGGCCCGGGTCGCCCCGGACCTGCTGGCCCGCCTCAACAACAAGACCACCCTGGAAACACTGATCGCGCCGGAATACCTGCCCCGTCGCCAGGTCGCCACCCCCGCCGAGGTACGCCGCATCGTGCAGCAGGACCGGCGGCCGGCGGTGCTAAAACCGGCCGGCGTCGAGGTGTACAGCGGGATCGCGATCTTCACGAGGCGGTTGCAGGACCGGCGGCACCGGTCCCTGTTCAACCAGCTGGAACAGGTGAGCGATCGGTGGATCGTCGAGGAGGAGGTGCCCTTCCGGACGATCTGGGGCGTCCAGTTCGGCGTGACGGAGAGCGGAGCGGTGCAGTACTTCGGTGCGTCCGTACACCTGCCGCAGCCCACTTCGACGTGGGTCGGTTGTGTGCTGGACGACGACCAGCCGCCGGCGGAGCTGATCGAAGCGCTGACCGTAGGGGTCCGAAAGGCCAGTGCCCTCGGGTACCGCGGGTACTGCTCCTTCGACGCCGGGATCGGTCGGGACGGCGCCCTGCGGGTCATCGACCCGAACTTCCGGGTCAGTGGGGCCACCACCTCGCTGCTGCACCGCAGTTCGCTGCTGGGGCAGCACCCGTGCGCCATGACGACGTTCTTCTCGCTGGCCCCCGGCGTCGACGCCGAGCCGATCCTCGCCCCGTTCATCGACCGGGGGCAGTTCGTCGCGTTCATGCACCACGACCCGGCGGAGACGGACAACGGCCCGCTGCCGGCCACCATCGTCGGCATGGTCGGCGCTGCGGACCGGTACGCCTGCGGGGTGCTGGTCGCGCAGATCCAGCGGGCACTGGGCGGTTGACGCGTCGTCCCTCTCCGGGCCGTGGTGACGGTCCGGAGGGGAGGCCCGACCGACCACGGCGGCGCCCGTCCCGCCCGGGGGAAAACGCCGTGCGCGCTCGCCGGCGCCGCGGCCATGATGAGGATCATGAGCGTGCGCGTCGACGATCCGGTCCGCCTCGGTGAGAGCCGACTCCCCGACGGGCGGTTGCTCGGCTGGGCCGAGTGGGGGCCGCCGGACGGTGTCCCGGTGTTGCTGTGCCCGGGGGCGGCCACGAGCCGGTGGCTCGGCTTCGGCGCGGACGTCGTCGACGCGCTCGGGGTGCGTCTCGTCTCCGTGGACCGCCCGGGGCTCGGCAGCTCGACCCCCGCGCCCGGCCGGACGTACGCCGACTTCGCCGCGGACATCCGCGACCTCGTCGGACTGCGGGGGCTGGCATGCCCCGCGGTGGTCGGCAACTCGCAGGGCGCGCCGTTCGCACTCGCGTGCGCCGAGGCGGGCGTCGCCGGCGCGCTGGCCATCGTGGCCGGCGCGGACGAGGTCGCCGCGCCGGAGTTCGCCGAGGCGCTGCCGGCGGAGCTGCGTCGGCTCGTGGACACGACTGCCGTCGATCCGGCCGGGGCGGAGCAGATCTTCGCCGGCTTCGACGCGGACGCGATGTGGGACATGGTGACGAGCGGGAGTCCCGAGGCCGACCTGGCGGTGTACCGGGAGCCGGGCTTCGAGGCCGCCTACCGCCGGGCCCTGCACGAGGGGTTCGCCCAGGGCCCGGCCGGCTACGCCCGGGACACCGTCCTGGCCATGGGGCGATGGCCCTTCGACCTCGCGGAGATCACGGTTCCGGTCGACGTCTGGTACGGCGAACAGGACACCAGCCACTTACCCGACAACGGAGCGACGCTGGCCGCCCGGATCCCCGGTGCCGTCCGGCACCTCGTCCCGGGGACCGGTCGCGCGGTGCTGTGGACCCGTGCCGAGCCGATCCTCCGCTGTCTGCTCGGACGAGCATCCACCTGAGCCGGGCTGCCGGCGGTGTCGGGTGCCGGCCGCTACATGCCGGTCAGCGCGGTGCGTACGGCGGGCTCGGGGACGTCGGCGACCAGCTCGGGCCCGGCCGGGCCGTCCAGGACGAAGGACAGGCCCGAAGTGGCTTTCTTGTCCCGCCGCATCAGCGCGACCAACTCGTCGTGGTCGACACCGCCGGGCAGCGCGGTGTCGAGGCCGTAGCCCGCCACCACCTCGTGGTGCTCGGCCACCCGGTCGGCCGGGACGCGGCCGAGGACGCCGGCCAGCCGGCCCGCGAAGACCGTGCCGACGCCGACCGCCTCGCCGTGCCGCAGGCCGAAGTCGGTGGCCCGCTCCAACGCGTGCCCCAGCGTGTGACCGTAGTTGAGGATGTGCCGCAGACCGGAGTCACGCTCGTCGGCGGCCACCACCCGCGCCTTCAGGGCCACGCAGGCGGCGATCTGCTCCGCCACCGGCCGGTCGCGCAGCTCGCCCGCGCCGATGAAGTGCGCCCGGGCGATCTCCCCGTAGCCGTTGCGCCACTCCCGCTGCGGCAGCGTGCCCAGGTGCTCGGTGTCGCAGAGCACCGCCCGGGGCTGCCAGTACACCCCGACCAGGTTCTTGCCCTCCGGCAGGTTGACCGCCGTCTTCCCGCCGACGCTGGCGTCCACCTGGGCGAGCAGCGAGGTCGGCAGGTGGATCACCGCGACGCCCCGGTGGTAGAGGCCGGCGGCCAACCCGACCACGTCCGTGGTGGTGCCGCCGCCGCAGGAGACGACGGCGTCGGCGCGGGTCAGTCCGAACTCGGCGAACGCACGGCAGAGCTGCTCGACCGTGGCCAGGTTCTTGTCGTGCTCGCCGTCGCGGGCCGGCACCACCCGGTGCGGCACACCCGGGTCGGGCGTCCACTCCGGAGGCCGGGCCGAGACCACCACGACCCGCCGGGCACCGATCCGCGCCACCTCCGCCGGCAGCCGGTGGCGCACACCGGGGCCGATCAGCACCGGGTACGCGCGCTCGCCGAGCGCCACCTCGATCCGGGCCGGCTCGGCGGGGGCGTGCGGGTCAGGTGCGGACGGGTGCATGTGGCTGCTGCCTCCTCTTGACGACGGGCACCGGTGCGGCGGCGACCGGGCGTTCCCGGACCATCGACAGGCGCAGCGCCAGCGCGGCCAGCGAGTCGACGTCCGGCCCGATGCCCCAACGGTCGTGGGTGAGCTGGGCGTGGTGCGCCAGCAGGAAGCCCGACGGCGCCGCCGGGTGGTGCCGGCCGACCACGTCGGTCACCCGGTCCAGGTAACGCCGCCAGGCCACGGCGACCTCCCCGCACAGCGGCAGGTCGCCGGCCGCCAGGACGATCTTCTCCGCGCCGGCGTCCGCCTGCGCGGCCAGGTCCCGCCGCTGCGCGGCGGTCAGCCGCTGGCTGCGTTCCTGCCAGTGCAGGAAGAGGAACGCCAGCCGGTCGGCCGCCGGCACCAGCCCCGTCAGGTACCGCAGGTGCGCCACGGCCAGCGGCAGTTCGACGCCGGCCAGCCAGGGAGTGTCCCCGCCGAGCAGGGTCAGGGCCAGGTCGCTGCCCGCCGACGCGAGCGGGCCGCCCCGGGCGGCGTCGCGCACCACGTACCGGTCGGCGGCGAAGGAGACCCCCGGGTCGTACGCGAGCAGCCCCGCCCGTACCGCGTCGAGCGCGGCCGGGGCGGCGTGGAAGCCGAGGCTCACGTGCGGCCCGGCGGGGGAGCCCTCCGGGTCGAAGAACCAGTCCATGCCCGGATCGGCCCGGCGGGCGGCGGCGACCAGACCGGCGAGGACCGTGCCGACCAGCTCGGTCACCCGCGTGTCCGGGGACCCGTCGGCCGGCACGGCCGAGCGGGCGAACAACCAGCAGCGTTCCAACGACGGCACCTCGGCTGACGGGCGGGTGGAGCACAGGACTCGACGGTCTGCGGGGGAGTGGCCCCATCATCGGCCTGCGGCCCGTCCCACCACCTGATCAGCGGTCCGAACTGGGGACGACTTAGGGGGTGACAGGGGTAGGACGCCGGCAGGGTGCTCGGAAGACTTGGGCCGCTACGGCGAGCGGGGTCTACGCCGCGGATGAGAAGTCTCGCCGACGGACGGATGTGGTGACATGCTTCGGAGCGACCTGATCCAGCCGTTGTCCGATCTGATCGAGGCGCACGCCGCCAGGTTGGGGAACAAGGTCGCGTTCCGCGACGACCGCCGGGCGGTCGGATACGCCGACCTGGCGGCGCGGACCCGCCGGCTGGCCGGTCACCTGGCGGCGTCGGGGGTCGGGCGGGGCGACCGGGTGGCCTTCTGCCTCGGCAACCGGGTGGAGACGGTGGAGACCTGGCTGGCCGTGACGCGGGCGGCCGCGGTCGGCGTACCGGTGAACCCGCACAGCACCGACGCGGAACTGGCCCACCTGCTGGACGACTCCGGTGCGGTGCTGGTGGTCACCGACCCGCGGCACCTCGACCAGCTGCTGCGGCTGCGTGCCGGCCGGCCGGCCCTGCGGGTCGTGGTCACCGGGGACGGCCCGGTGCCCGCCGGGGTCACCGCGTGGCGTGACCTGGTCGACACCGAGCCGGGTGTGGACGCCCGTGACGACCTGGGCCTCGACGAGGTCGCCTGGATGCTCTACACCTCCGGCACCACCGGCCGGCCCAAGGGCGTGCTCTCCACCCAGCGCACCTGCCTCTGGTCCGTCGCCGCCTGCTACGTGCCGATCCCCGGGCTCACCGACGCCGACCGGGTGGTCTGGCCGCTGCCGTTGTTCCACAGCCTCTCCCACATCGGGTGCGTGCTCAGCGTGACCGCCGTCGGCGCCACGGCCCGGCTCATCGACGGCTTCTCCGCCGACGACGTGCTGCGCGCGGTCGACGAGGACGAGGCCACCGTGCTGGCCGGTGTGCCGGCCATGTACCACCACCTGGTCACCGCCGCCCGGGAGAGCGGCTTCCGCGCCCCGGCCCTGCGGGTCTGCCTGGTCGGCGGGGCGATCACCACCGGCGCGCTGCGCCGGGCGTTCGACGAGGTCTTCGACGCGCCGCTGCTCGACGCGTACGGCAGCACGGAGACCTGCGGCTCGATCGCCGTCACCCGGCCGGACCAGCCCCGGGTCGAGGGTTCCTGCGGCCGCGCGGTGCCCGGCGTCGAGGTGCGCCTGGTCAGCCCGCAGACCGGCCTGGACGTGCCGACCGGCGCCGAGGGTGAGGTCTGGGTGAACGGGCCGAGCGTCATGCTCGGCTACCACGGCCTGCCGGAGGTCACCGCCGCCGCCCTGCGCGACGGCTGGTACCGCACCGGCGACCTGGCCCGCCGCGACGCCGACGGCAACATCTTCGTCACCGGGCGGCACCAGGAACTGATCATCCGGGGTGGCGAGAAGATCCATCCGGCCGAGGTGGAGGAGGCCCTGCGCGGGGTGCCCGGCGTCGCCGACGTGGCGGTGACGGGCCGCCCGCACGACGTGCTCGGCGAGGTGCCGGTGGCGTTCGTGGTGCCCGGGCCGGAGGGCTTCGACCCCCGGGCCGGGTACGCGGCCTGCCGGGAGAAGCTCTCCTACCACAAGGTTCCCGAGGAGCTGTACGAGATCGGGCAGGTGCCCCGCACCGCCTCCGGCAAGGTCACCCGCCGGCTCCTGCTCGACCGGCCGGCGCGGCTGCGGGCGGTCAACGGCAGCCACCACGAGACGCTGAGCCTGATCGCCTGGCAGCCGCTCGACCTGGCCGCAGTACCGCCGGTCGAGGCGCCCGTCCCGACGGCCGCGCAGGCCGCCGCCGCCCCGGCCCGCCGCTGGGCGCTCGTCGGTAGCGGGAGCGACGAGCTGGTGGAACCGCTGCGCGCGGCGTCGCCCGGGGACCGGTTCCGGTCCCACCGGGACCTGGCCGCCCTGCGCGAGGCCCCGGACGTGCCCGACGTGACGGTGCTGCTGGTCGAGCCGGCCGACGCCGTCGCGGCGGACCTCGCCGACCGGCTGCGCGGCTGGCTCGACGACGACCGGTTCGCCGGCACCCGCCTGGTGCTGCTGACCGGCCCGGCCGCCGCACCCGCCGCGAGCGACGCGCCCGGCGACCTGGACACCGGGATCGACGCCGCCGCCGTGTCCGGGGGATGGCACCAGGCCGATCCGGCGGCCGGCGCGGTCCAGGCGGTCGGCCGCAGTCTGCAGGCCGCCTACCCGGACCGGATCGTGCTGGTCGACCGCGACGCCGGACACCGTTCGACCGCCCTGCTCCCCGCCGTGGTGGACGCCGGCGCCGCGCAGGTCGCGCTGCGGGCCGGAGCCGCCCTGCACGCCGTCCTCGTGCCCGTCCCGGCGACCGTGCCGGCGCGGCCGGTGAGCGTGGCCGACCCGGACCGTCCGGTCCTGGTCACCGGCGCGGACGGGCCGACCGGCGCGGCGCTGGCCCGACACCTCGTCGCCGCGCACCGCGTCCGCCGGCTGCGGCTGCTCCACGTCGGCGCCACGCCCGGGACCGCCCTGGTGGATCTGGTCACCGAGCTCGTCGCCGCCGGCGCCGACGTCGCCGCGCTGCCCGCCGACCGGGCGGGCGACGAGCCGCCCGGCGGGGTCTTCCTCTGCCTGTCCGACGACGACCTGACCGACGACGAGGACGCGGCCCGGCTGCTCCGCCTCGCCGGGAGGCTGGACGCCGCGACCCGGCTCCCGGCCGCCTCGTTCACCGTCCTCGCGCCGTCCGCCCTGCTGCTGGGCGCCGCCGGCCGGGAGCGGGCCGCCTCGGCCGTGGGCGCCCTGCACGCCCTGACCGCCCGCCGCCGGGCCGCCGGTCTGCCGGCCCGGGTCGTCGGCACGACCGCGCCCGCCGACCGGGAGCCGACGCCCGCCACCCCTGCGGGAACCGGAACCGGGGCGGGAAGCAGCGTCCCGACGGCCGTACGCGCCGATCTCGCCGCGTTCGACGTGGCCCACGACGGCGACGACCTGGTCGTGCTCGCCCGTCCGGCGGGCCACGCCGACGCCGCGCACCCCGCCTGGCGCGGGCCCGCTGCGGCGCCGGACGACGCCGCCGACGACCGGGACGCCGCCGAGTTGCGCCGCCGGTTGGCCGGGCTGAGCACCGCCGAGGGGGACCGGCTCCTGCTGGATCTGGTCCGCACCGCCACCGCCGAGGTGGCCGGCCTGTCCGGCCCGGCCGCGGTGCGCCCCGGCCGGGCCTTCAAGGAACTCGGCTTCACCTCGGTCAGCGCGGTCGCCCTGCGTGACCGGCTGGCCCGGGCCACCGGGGTACGGCTCTCCGCCACGGCCGCCTTCGACCGGCCCAGCCCGGACGCTCTCGCCCGGCACCTCGCCGCCCGGCTGCGCGGCGGCACCGGGCAGCCGGGCCCCGCGGCGGACCGGCCGTCCGCGCCGTCAACGGTGGACGACCCGGTGGCCGTCGTCGCCATGGCCTGCCGGCTCCCCGGCGGTGTCGCCTCCCCCGAACAGCTGTGGGACCTGGTCGACGAGGGCCGCGAAGGGCTCACGGAGTTCCCCACCGACCGGGGCTGGGACCTGGCGCACCTGTTCTCCGACGACCCCGACCGTCCCGGCACCTCGTACGTCCGGGTGGGTGGCTTCCTCACCGACGCGGCGGACTTCGACGCCACCCTGTTCGCGATCAGCCCGCGCGAGGCGCTCGCCATGGACCCGCAGCAGCGGCTGCTGCTGGAGACGTCCTGGGAGCTGTTCGAGCGGGCCGGCATCGACCCCACCTCGCTGCGCGGCAGCGCCACCGGCGTCTTCACCGGCGTCATGCACCACGACTACGCCGCGAACCTGCGCCAGGCGCCGCCCGGCACCGAGGGCTACCTCGGCGTCGGCACCGCCGGCAGCGTCGTCTCCGGCCGCGTCGCCTACGCGCTGGGGCTGGAGGGGCCGGCGGTCACCGTCGACACGGCGTGCTCGTCGTCGCTGGTGGCGCTGCACCTGGCCGCCCAGGCGCTGCGCGCGGGCGACTGTTCCCTCGCCGTGGCCGGCGGCGTGGCGGTGATGGGCACCCCGCAGGCGTTCGTGGAGTTCAGCCGGCAGCGCGGGCTCGCCCCGGACGGCCGGTGCAAGGCGTTCGGCGAGGGCGCCGACGGCACCGGCTGGTCCGAGGGCGTCGCCGTGCTGCTGCTGGAACGGCTCTCCGACGCCCGCCGGCGCGGGCACCCCGTCCTCGCCGTGCTGCGCGGCTCCGCCGTCAACTCCGACGGCGCGTCCAACGGGCTCACCGCCCCCAGCGGGCCCGCCCAGGAGCGGGTCATCCGCCGGGCGCTGGACGCGGCCGGGCTCTCCGCCGCCGACGTGGACGTCGTCGAGGCGCACGGCACCGGCACCCGGCTGGGCGACCCGATCGAGGCGCAGGCGCTGCTCGCCACGTACGGGACGGGTCGTGGCGACGCCGAACCGCTGCGGCTGGGCTCGCTGAAGTCCAACCTCGGCCACACCCAGGCCGCCGCAGGGGCCGCCGGGGTGATCAAGATGGTGCTCGCGATGCGGCACGGAACGCTGCCCCGCACCCTGCACGTGGACGCCCCGACGTCCGAGGTGGACTGGTCCGCCGGCGCGGTCGAGGTGCTCACCGAGGCCCGCCCGTGGCCCGAGGTGCGACGGCCCCGGCGGGCCGGCATCTCGTCGTTCGGCATCAGCGGCACCAACGCGCACGTCATCGTCGAGGCGCCCGCCGCCGACCCGCCCCCCGTGCCCGGGGTCGCGGACCAGCAGCCGTCGTCCGGGGCCGCGGACCAGCAGCCGTCGTCCGGGGCCGCGGACCAGCAGTCGCCGTCCGGGGCCGCGGACCAGCAGTCGTCGTCCGGGGGGGCCGCCGCCACCCGACGACCGCCCGTGCCGTGGCTGCTCGCCGCAGCCTCCGGTGAGGCGCTGCGGGACCAGGCGGCCCGCCTGCTGACCTGGCTCGACGGGCCCGGGGCGGACGCCGACCCGGCCGACGTCGGGCACGCGCTCGCCACCACCCGCGCCGCCCTCGAACACCGGGCCGTGGTGCTGGCCGGCGACCCGGCCACCGCCCGGACGGGCCTGACCGCGCTGACCCGCGGCGAGGCGGACGCGGACGTGCCGACCGTGCTGACCGGCCGGGTAGTCGACGGCCAGCTCGGCATGCTCTTCGGCGGGCAGGGCGGCCAGCGCGCCGGCATGGGTCGCGAGCTGCACGCGGCGTACCCGGTCTTCGCCGACGCCTTCGACGCGGCCTGCGCCGAACTCGACCGCTGCCTCGCCGGCCACGCCCCGCACCCCGTCGCGGACGTCGTCTTCGCCGCCGAGGGCGACGAACTGGCCGACCTGCTCGACCAGACCCTGTACACCCAGCCGGGGCTGTTCGCCTTCGAGGTGGCGCTGTACCGCCTCCTGGAGTCCTGGGGCGTGCGCCCCGACGCGGTGCTCGGCCACTCCGTCGGCGAGTTGGCCGCCGCGCACGTGGCCGGGGTGTTCCCCCTCGCCGACGCGGCGGCGCTCGTCGCCGCCCGCGCCCGGCTGATGCAGCAGCTGCCCGCCGGGGGCGCGATGGTCGCCGTCGAGGCCGACGAGGCCGAGGTCGCCGCGCACCTCACCGACCGGGTGGGCCTCGCCGCCGTCAACGGCCCGACGAGCGTCGTCGTCTCCGGCGACGCCGACGCGGTGCTGGCCGTCGCGGCCACCCTGCGCGCCGCCGGACGCCGTACCAGCCGGCTGCGGGTGTCGCACGCGTTCCACTCGCCGCGCATGGAGCCGATGCTCGACGAGTTCCGCGCGGTGGCGGCCGGCCTCACGTACCGCACCCCGCACCTGCCGGTGGTGTCCAACCTGACCGGCCACCCCGTCGACCCGGCCCGGCTCTGCTCGCCCGACTACTGGGTGGCGCACGTGCGGGGCACCGTCCGCTTCCACGACGGCGTGCGGGCCCTGCACGGGCAGGGCGTCACCACCTTCCTGGAGGTCGGTCCGGCGGGCGTGCTCACCGCGATGGCCCAGGACTGCCTCCTCGCCGAGGCCGACGAGCTGGCCTTCGTGCCCGCCGTGCGGGGCGTCGCCGACGAACCGGAGGCGCTGCTCGCCGCCGTGGCGCGGCTGCACGTCCGGGGCGTCCCCGTCGACCGCGCCGCCCTCGCCGGCCCCGGGCCGCACCGCCCCGTCGACCTGCCCACGTACGCCTTCCAACGCCGGCACTACTGGCTGCCCGCGTCGGCCGCGGCCGGTGGCCCGGTCGGCGTCGGGCTGGCCGACGCCGGGCACCCGCTGCTCGGCGGCGTGCTGGCGGTCGCCGGCACCGGGCAGGTCGTCTGCACCGGGCAGGTCTCCGCGGCCACCCAGCCGTGGCTGGCCACCCCCGGTGACGGCACTCCCGCGCTGCTGCCCGCCAGCGCCCTGCTGGACATGCTCACCCACCTCGGCGAACAGCTCGGCACCCCGACGGTGCGGCGGCTGCGCGTCCCCGATCCGGTGCCGCTGCCCGCCGAGGCGACCCTCGAGGTGCAGGTCGGCGTCTCGGCGCCGGACGAGCACCGGCGCCGGGTGGCGCACTGCCACGTCCGGGCCGGCGACGGGCAGCCCTGGCGGGAGGTCGCCGAGGCCGTGCTCGGCCCGGTCGACCCGGAGAGCGGCCGGGGTGCCCTCGCCCCGGCCTGGCCGCCCACCGGCGCCCGACCGGTGGACCTGACCGCCCCGCAGTACCAGGCCATGGCCGGGGAACTGGCCCGGGCCGCGTGGGTCGCCGCCGACCGGCTCTTCGTCGACGTACGCCTGCCCGAGGACGCCCGGGACCCGGACGCCGAGCGGTACGGCGTGCACCCGCTGGTGCTGGAGGCGGCCCTGCGCCTGCTCCCGCTCGCCGACTTCGCGCCCGGCCACGACGCCGCGCCCACCGGCCGGCTGCTGCCCACCGAGTGGGCGGGCGTGCGCCTGCACGCCACCGGGGCGCACGCGCTGCGCGTCTGCCTGGCCCCAGCCGGGGCGGACGCGGTGACCCTGACCGCCGTCGACGCCGCGGGCGTGCCCGTGCTCGACGTGGACCGGGTGGTGCTGCGGACCCTCGACCTGCCGCCCGCCGAGACGCCGGCGCCCCCGCCCGCCCCCGCCGGGCTGTACGCCGTCGACTGGTCGCCCGCGGCGTTCCCGGCGACGCCCGCGCCCTCCTGGACGCTCGCCGACGGCACACCCCCGGACGGGCCGCTGCCGCCGCTGCTGGTGCTGCGCGTCGGCGACGGCGAGCCGGGCCGTTCGGTGCCCGACCGTGCCCACGCCGTCGGCCTCGCCGTGCTCGGCGTGCTCCAGAGCTGGCTGGTCGACCCCCGCGCGGAGACCACCCGCCTGGCCCTCGCCGTCCGCGACGGTGACCCGGTGCACGCCCCGGTGGCGGGGCTCGTCCGGGTCGCCCAGGCGGAACAACCCGACCGGTTCCTGCTGCTCAGCCTCGACGCCACCGACGACGCGACCGTCCGGGCGGCGCTGGCCGTCGCCGGGGACGAGCCCGAGATCGCCGTCCGTGACGGCCGGGTCCTGCTGCCCCGGCTCCACCCCGTCGAACCGCCCCCGGCCGGTACGCCGGTCCCGGCGCTGGCCGGCGGCACCGTGCTGGTGACCGGCGGCACGGGCGGCGTCGGCCGGCACGTCGCCACCCACCTCGCCACCGTGCACGGCGTCGCCGAGCTGGTCCTCGTCAGCCGCACCGGCCGGGCCGGCGACTGGACGGACGCGTTGACCGACGCCGGCGTCACCGTCCGGGTGGTCGCGGCCGACGTCGCCGACCGGGCGGCGCTCGCCGAGGTCGTCGCCCCGCTGGCCGACCGGCTCGTCGCCGTCGTGCACGCCGCCGGGGCCACCGACGACGCGCTGCTCACCGACCTCGACCCGGCCCGCTGGGAGCGGGCCCTGCGGTCCAAGGTGCACGGCGCGTGGCACCTGCACGAGCTGACCGCCGGCCTCGACCTGGCCGCGTTCGTGCTCTTCTCCTCGGCCGCCGCCACCTTCGGCAGCCCCGGCCAGGGCAACTACGCGGCCGGCAACGCGTTCCTCGACGCGCTCGCCGCGCACCGCCGCGCCCAGGGCCTGCCGGCGACCGCCCTGGCCTGGGGGCTGTGGGCCGCGCAGGACGGGATGGCCGGCCGGCTCACGCCGGCGGACCTGGCCCGGCTCGCCCGGGGCGGCACCCGTCCCCTCGACACGGCCGCCGGGCTGGCGCTGTTCGACGCCGCCCTGCACGTCGACCGGGCGACGCTGGTGCCGATCGGGCTCGACCTGGCCGCCGTGCGGACCTCCGGCGAGGTGCCCGCCCTGCTGCGGGCGCTGCTGCCCCCACCGCCCCGTCGGGCCGTCAACGCCGACGCCGCGCCCGCCTCCGCCAAGGGCTTCGCCGACCGGCTGGCCGAGCTGGCCGAACCCGACCGCGCCGCCCTGCTGCTGGACCTCGTACGTACCCGGTGCGCCACCGTGGTCGGGCACACCGGCCCCGACGACGTCGAGCCGCGCCGCCCGTTCAAGGAACTCGGCTTCGACTCGCTGATGGCCGTGGAGCTGAGCAACCGGCTCACCGCCGTCACCGGCGTCCGGCTCGCCCCGCACGCCGTGTTCAACCACCCCACCCCGGAGCTGCTCGCCGCGCACCTGCACGCCCGGCTGCTCGGCACCGCCGCCACCGAGGTCACCGACGCGAGCACCGTCGCACTGGACGAGCCGGTCGCCATCGTCGCGATGGCCTGCCGCTTCCCCGGCGGCATCGGCTCCCCGGAGGAGCTGTGGCGGCTGCTCGACGCGGGCGCCGACGTCATCGGTGACCTGCCCGACGACCGGGGCTGGCCGCTGGCCGACCTCTACGACCCGGTGCCCGGCACGGCCGGCCGGACGTACGTGCGGGCCGGCGGGTTCCTCACCGGGATCGCCGACTTCGACGCCGCGTTCTTCGGCATCAGCCCCCGCGAGGCCCTCGCGATGGACCCGCAGCACCGGCTGCTGCTGGAGACCTCCTGGGAGGCGTTGGAACGCGGCGGCATCGACCCGGTCACCCTGCGGGGCAGCCGCACCGGCGTCTTCGCCGGCACCCACGGCCAGGACTACGGCGACCGGATCGCCCCCGGCGTGGTCTCCGACGACGGTGAGGTCACCGCCGACGAGGGGCACCTGCTCACGGGTACGGCCGGCAGCGTCCTCTCCGGCCGGGTCGCGTACGCGCTCGGGCTGGAAGGGCCGGCCGTCACCGTCGACACCGCCTGCTCGGCGTCGCTGGTGGCGCTGCACCTGGCCGTGCAGGCCCTGCGCCAGGGCGACTGCGACCTGGCGCTGGCCGGTGGCGTGTCGGTGATGTCCACCCCGGCCGGGCTGACCGGGTTCAGCCGCCAGCGCGGTCTCGCCGCCGACGGGCGGTGCAAGGCGTTCGCCGAGGACGCCGACGGCTTCGGCATGTCCGAGGGCGTCGGGATGCTGGTGGTGGAGCGCCTCTCCGACGCCCGCCGCCGGGGCCACCCCGTGCTGGCCGTGGTCCGCGGCTCGGCGGTCAACCAGGACGGCGCGTCCAACGGGCTGACCGCCCCGAACGGGCCGTCGCAGGAGCGGGTCATCAAGGCCGCGCTCGGCGCCGCCGGGCTGACCGCCGCCGAGGTGGACGTCGTCGAGGCGCACGGCACCGGCACGTCGCTCGGCGACCCCATCGAGGCGGAGGCGATCCTCGCCACGTACGGGCAGCGCCCGGCCGGCGCCCCGCCGGTGCTGCTCGGCTCGGTCAAGTCCAACCTCGGGCACACCCAGGCCGCGGCCGGCGTCGCCGGGGTGCTCAAGATGGTCCTCGCCATGCGGCACGGCCGGCTGCCCCGCACCCTGCACGCCGGGCGCCGCAGCTCGCGGGTCGACTGGGGGTCGGGCTCGCTGGAGCTGCTCACCGAGGCCCGCCCGTGGCCCGCGGCGGACCGGCCGGCGCGGGCCGGTGTCTCGTCGTTCGGCATCAGCGGCACCAACGCCCACGTGATCGTCGAGGCGGTCGCCGGGTCGGCCCCGGACGCCGACGCCGCAGCCACGCCGACGGAGGCGTACGCGCTGCCGTGGCTGCTCTCCGCGCGTACCCCGGAGGCGCTCGCCGGGCAGGCCCGGCGGCTGCGGGAACACCTCGCCGAGCGGCCCGACCAGCGGCCCCTCGACGTGGCCTGGTCGCTGGCCACCAGCCGCAGCACCTTCGACTCGCGGGCGGTGCTGGTCGGCGCGTCGCCGGACCAGGTCGCCGCCGCCCTCGACGCGCTCGCCGAGGGCCGGCCCGACCCGGCGGTGACGCGGGGCGAGGCCCGTCCCGTCGGCCGGTGCGTCTTCGTCTTCCCCGGGCAGGGCTCCCAGTGGCTCGGTATGGGACTGGACCTGCTCGACCAGGCCCCCGTGTTCGCGGAGCGGATGGCGGCCTGCGACGCGGCGCTGCGGCCGTACCTGGACTGGTCGCTGCTGGACGTGCTGCGTCAGGTGCCCGGCGCGCCCGGCCTCGACGAGGTCGACGTGGTGCAGCCCGCACTGTTCGCGATGATGGTGTCGCTGGCCGAACTGTGGCGCTCCTACGGCGTGCAGCCGGCCGCCGTCGTCGGCCACTCGCAGGGCGAGATCGCCGCCGCCTGCGTCGCCGGGGTGCTCTCCCTGCCCGACGCCGCCCGGGTGGTGGCGCTGCGCAGCCGGGCGCTGCGGGCCCTGGCCGGACACGGGGCGATGGCCTCCGTCGCGCTCCCCGCCGACACGGTCCGCGACCGGATCGCCCGGTTCGGCGACCGGATCTCGGTCGCCGCCGTGAACGGGCCGGCCGCCGTCGTGGTGTCCGGCGAGCCGCAGGCGGTGGAGGAACTCCTCGCCGAACTGGCCGGCGAGCAGGCCCGGGTCCGGCGCATCGCCGTCGACTACGCCTCGCACTCCGCCCAGGTGGCGGGCCTGCGCGACGAGCTGGCCGAGGTGCTGGCGGGCATCGCCCCCGGCCCGGCGGCCGTGCCGCTCTTCTCCACCACCGACCTGCGCTGGCTCGACGGCGAGGAGATGGGGCCGGACTACTGGTACCGCAACCTGCGGCAGCCGGTCGAGCTGGAACAGGCGATCCGCTCGCTGGCCGAGCAGGGCCACGACACGTACGTCGAGTGCAGCCCGCACCCGGTGCTCACCGTGGGCATCGAGGCGACCCTCGCCGACCACGACGGCGAGAGCGTGGTGGTCGGCTCGGTGCAGCGCGACCAGGGCGACCGGGCGCGGTTCCTGCTCTCCCTGGCCCAGCTGCACGTGTGCGGGGTCGCGGTGGACTGGCGGCCCGCGCTGGCCGGCGGCCGGCGGGTCGACCTGCCCACGTACGCGTTCGCCCACCGCCGCTACTGGCCCCGGCCCGTCTCCGGCCCCGGCGACGTCGGCGCCGCCGGCCTGGACGCCGCCGGGCATCCGCTGCTCGGGGCGTCGGTCGCGCTGGCCGAGACGAGGGGCCACCTGTTCACCGGGCGGCTGTCGACCGACGCGCAGCCGTGGCTGGCCGACCACCGGGTCTCCGACAGCGTGCTGGTGCCCGGCACCGGCCTGGTGGAACTCTGCCTCCGCGTCGGCGACGAGATCGGCCACCCGGTCCTCGACGAACTGGTCATCGAGGCCCCGCTGACCCTGCCCGCCGACGGCGCGACCCAGGTGCAGGTGACGGTCGGCGCGGGCGGCGACGACGGACGCCGCCCGGTGACCGTGCACTCCCGGCCCGCCGACGGCCCGGCCGCGGGGCCGTGGACCCGGCACGCCAGCGCCACCCTCTCCGCCGACCAGCCCGCCGCGTCGCCGCAGCCCACCACGTGGCCGCCGCGCGACGCCCGCCCCGTCGACCTGACCGGCTTCTACGCCGGCCTGGCAGCCGACGGCTACGCGTACGGGCCGGCGTTCCAGGGGCTGCGCGCGGTGTGGACCAGCGGCGACGAGGTCTACGCCGAGGTGGAGCTGCCGGCGGCCGCACGGGTCGACGCCGACCGGTACGGCCTGCACCCCGCCCTGTTCGACGCCGCCCTGCACGCCGCGCACTTCGGCGGCCTCGCCGGGGCCGGGGCCGGCCGGCTCCTGCTGCCGTTCGCCTGGAACGGCGTCAGCCTGCACGCCACCGGGGCGACCGCCCTGCGGGTACGGCTGACCCAGGTGGGACCGCACGCCATCGCGCTGACCGTCGCCGACCCGACCGGCGCCCCGGTGGCCGAGGTGGCCGCCCTGACGATGCGGCCGATCTCCGCCGCCGAGCTGGCCGTCACCGACGACCGTGCCACCCGCGACGCGCTGTTCCGGCTCGACTGGACGCCGCTGCCGCCGGCCGACGCGGCCACCCCGGTCGACGCCGTGGCCGTCGCGCCCGGCCTGGACGGCTTCGGGCTGCACCCCGGGCTGGACGGGCTCGCCGACGCCGTCGACGCGGGACTGGCCCTGCCCGGGGCCGTGCTCGTGCCGCTCGACGCGGAACCCGCGCAGCCCACCCCCCGCGCGGCACGGCACGCCGCCGTCCGCGCCCTCGACCTCGTCCGGCGCTGGCTCACGGAGCCCCGCTGGGCGGCGTCGAGGCTGCTGCTGGTGACCCGGGGCGCGGTGGCCGTGCACCACGCCGGCGAGGTGACCGACCCGGCCGCCGCGGCGGCGTGGGGCCTGGTGCGCTCCGCCCAGTCGGAGAACCCGGGCCAGGTCGTCATCGTCGACGTCGACGGCGACGGGATCGGCCCCGACCAGGTCGCCGCCGTGCTGGCGGCGGACGAGCCGCAGGCCGCGATCCGGGGCGGCACGGCGTACGTGCCACGGCTGGCGCGGGCCGGCTCGGCGGGCGAACTCGCCGCGCCGCCCGCCGCCGCGTGGCGGTTGGACGCGCCGGTGCGGGGCAGCCTGGAGAACCTCACCCTGGTCCCGACCGACGCCGCCGACGCCGTTCTCGGCCCCCGCGAGGTCCGGGTACGCGTCCGCGCCGCCGGCCTGAACTTCCGCGACGTGCTCAACGCGCTCGGCCTCTACCCGGGCGACGCGGGGCCGCTCGGCGGCGAGGGCGCCGGCGAGGTCGTCGAGGTGGGCGCCGAGGTGACCGACCTGCGCCCCGGCGACCGGGTGTTCGGGGTCTTCGTGGGCTGCTTCGGGCCCGTCGCGGTCACCGACCGCCGCCTGCTGGCCCCGATGCCGGCCGGCTGGTCGTACGTCGAGGCCGCCTCCGTGCCGGTGGTCTTCCTGACCGCGTACCACGGCCTGGTCAACCTGGCCGGGCTCGGCCGGGGCGAGTCGGTGCTGGTGCACGCGGCGGCCGGCGGCGTCGGCATGGCCGCCGTGCAGCTCGCCCGGCACCTCGGCGCCGACGTCTACGCCACCGCCAGCCCCGCCAAGTGGGACGCCCTGCGCTCGATGGGCGTCGCCGAGGACCGTATCGCCTCGTCCCGGACCCTCGACTTCGAGAACCGGTTCGCCGGGGCCACCGGCGGACGGGGCGTCGACGTGGTGCTGGACTCGCTGGCCCGCGAGTTCGTCGACGCCTCGCTGCGGCTGCTGCCGCGCGGCGGGCGGTTCATCGAGATGGGCAAGACCGACATCCGCGACGCCGCCCAGGTCGCCGCCGACCACCCGGGGGTGGCCTACACCGCCTTCGACCTGACCCTGGAGGACCCCGACGAGGTGCAGCGCATGCTCGTCGAGCTGCTCGGGCTCTTCGAGCGGGGGACGCTCACCCCGCTGCCCACGCAGGTGTGGGACGTCCGCCAGGCGCCGGAGGCGTTCCGGCACGTCAGCCAGGCCCGGCACGTCGGCAAGGTGGTGCTCACCATGCCCAGGGCGTGGGACCCCGACGGCACCGTGCTGCTGACCGGCGGGACCGGAACCCTGGGTGGGCTGGTCGCCCGGCGGCTGGTCGAGACGCACGGCGTACGGCGGCTGCTGCTGGTCAGCCGCCGCGGCGAGCGGGCCCCTGGCGCGGCCGAGACGATCGCGGAACTGCGCTCCCTGGGCGCCGAGGCCACGGTCGTGGCGGCCGACGTGGCCGACCGGGACAGCCTGGCCCGGGTCCTGGACGCGGTACCGGCCCGGCACCCGTTGACCGCGGTCGTGCACCTCGCCGGGGTGCTCGACGACGGGATCGTCACCGCCCTCACCCCGCAGCGCGTCGACACGGTGTTCGCGCCGAAGCTCGACGCCGCGTGGCACCTGCACGAGCTCACCCGCCACCTCGACCTCGCCGGGTTCGTGCTCTTCTCCTCCGGCGCGGGCGTCTTCGGCGTACCCGGTCAGGCCAACTACGCGGCGGCCAACGCGTTCCTCGACGCGCTCGCCCTGGCGCGCCGGGCCGAGGGCCTGCCGGGCCGGTCGTTCGCCTGGGGACTGTGGGAGCAGGCCAGCGAGATGACCGCCAAGCTGGACCGGACCGACCCCCGGATCACCGCCCGCGACGGGCAGCTCGCGATCCCGTCCGACCTGGGGATGGCCCTGTTCGACGCGGGCCTGCGGCTGGCCGAGCCGGTGCTCGTGCCGACCAGGATCGACGTCGCCGCGCTCGGCGAGCGGGTCGAGCGGCCCCCGGCCCTGCTGCGCGGGCTCATGCGGCGGGAACGGCCGAGCGCCCGGTCGAGCGCCCCGACCGGCGGCGGGCGCACCCTCGCCGACGAACTGGCGGCCCTGGCCGGGCCCGACCGCCACACCCTGGTGGTCGACCTGGTACGCGAGCAGGCGGCGAGCGTGCTCGGGCACGGCAGCCGCGCGGCGGTCGCCCCCGGCCGGGCGTTCAGCCAGATCGGCTTCGACTCGTTGACCGCCGTCGAGCTGCGCAACCGGCTGACCACGGCGACCGGTCTGCGCCTGCCGGCCACGCTGATCTTCGACTACCCGGACCCGAACGAGCTGGCCACGTTCCTGGTGTCGCAGTTGGCGCCGGACACCGGCCCGGAGGTTCCGCCGGTTCTCACGGACCTGGAGAACCTGGAACGGTCACTGACCGAGGCCAGCGTCGAGGCGGAGCTGCACGCCCAGATCGGGTCCCGGCTGGAGGTGCTCATCGCCAAGTGGCGGACGATGCGCGCCGGCTCGGGCGGGGATCCCGACCTCGACCTCGAACTGGCCAGCGACGACGACCTCTTCGACCTCATCGACTCCGAACTCGGTCTCTGATGGCCGCCCGGCCGCGCCGCACGGCGCGAGCCGTCCCTTCCGACACCGTGTCCGACCGACCCCCGAGGAACCGATACCGATGCTGATGACCGACGTCCTGATCGTGGGCTACGGCCCCGTCGGTGAGATGCTCACGATCCTGCTGGCGCAGCGAGGTCTCACCGTCACGGCGGTCGAGCGCTGGGCCACCCCGTACAACTTCCCGCGCGCGGTCTCGTACGACGGGGAGGCGAGCCGCATCCTGGCCGCCGCCGGCGTCGCCGACCGGCTCGGACCGGTGGTGGAGTCGTCGGGCGAGTACACCTTCAAGAACGGCTTCGGCCGGACCCTGCTGCACGTCAAGGTCACCGGCGACGGCCCGATGGGCTGGCCCGACTCGGTCTCCTTCTACCAGCCCGGGCTGGAGGCGCTGCTCGCCGAGCGGGGAGCGGAGCTGCCGGGCGTGACGGTGCTGCGCCCGTACCAGGTGACCGGCCTGGTCGAGCACGACGACCGGGTCGAGGTCACCATCGCCGGCCCGGAGGGCGAGGAGGTCCACGCGGCCCGCTGGGTCGTCGGCTGCGACGGGGCCAACAGCTTCGTCCGGGAACACCTGGGCAGCGACGTCACCGACCTCGGCTTCACGTACGACTGGCTGGTCTGCGACGTCGTGCCGCACGAGGCCCGCGAGTTCAAGCCGAACAACCTCCAGGTCTGCGACCCGGCGCGCCCCCGCACGGCCGTGTCGGCCGGCCCGGGGCACCGGCGGTGGGAGTTCATGCGGGTGCCGGGGGAGAGCCGGGAGGAGTTCGAGACCGTCGAGAGCGTGTGGCGGCTGCTCGGCCTCTTCGACATCACGCCCGACAACGCGACCCTGGAACGGTACGGCGTCTACACCACCCAGGCGTGCTCGGCCGACCGTTGGCGGTCCAACCGGATCCTGATCGCCGGCGACGCGGCGCACGTGATGCCGCCGTTCATGGGGCAGGGCATGAGCTCGGGTTTCCGCGACGCCCTCAACCTCGCCTGGAAGCTCGACCTGGTGCACCGCGGCCTGGCCGAGGAGGCGCTGCTGGACACCTACCAGGAGGAGCGCTGCGCGCACGTGCAGCACGCCATCCGGATGTCCATGGACTCGGGCACGGTGATCTGCGAGACCGACCGCACCGCCGCCGCCGGCCGGGACTCCGTCATGCTCGCCGAACTGCGCCGACGCACCTCCCGGCCGCGTACCCGTTCCCTGCTGGAGCCCCTGGCCGGCGGGGTCCTGCACGCCCGTACGGCCGAGGCCCCGGCGGCCGGCGCGGGCGTGCCGATGCCGCAGGGCCGCGTCGAGGTCGACGGGCGCGCCGGCCTCTTCGACGAGGTCGTCGGCACCGGCTTCGTCCTGGTCTGCGCCGAGGACCCCGACGACCTGCTCGACGCGGACGCCCGGGCCTTCCTGGACTCGCTCGACGCCCGGGTCGTCCGGGTCGTCCCCGCCGGCGCGCCCGCCCCCGGGCCCGGCGCCGCGCCGACCGCCTTCGACCTCGACGACGTGTACCTGTCCCACCTCAAGCGGTACGACGCCGTCGCGGTGCTCGTCCGGCCCGACTTCTACGTCTTCGGCACGGCAGCCGACCCGGCCGGTGTACCCGCGCTCGTCGAGGACCTGCGCCAGCAGGTCCGGCGCGGCTGATCGGCATCCACCCCTCGGAAGGAACCCACATGTTCGAGAACCTGAAGATCGCCGGCCGGGCGATCCGCACGGTCTTCACCGCCGACCCCATCACCCGGGTCCGGCGCTTCTACGAGATCCAGTCGCCCGACGTCGAGTTCGCGGCCCGCCGCACGCACTACATGAACGTGGGCTACTGGGAGGACGGCGTCACCGACCTCGACACGGCCGCCGAGGCGCTGGCCGACAAGCTGGCCGACGCCGCCGGGCTCAAGCCGGACGACACCGTCCTCGACGTGGGCTTCGGCTACGCCGACCAGGACTTCAAGTGGCTGCGCGAGCGCCGGGTCGCCAAGGTGTACGGGCTCAACATCACCCCGCACCACGTCGAGGCGGCGCAGCGCCGGGCGCAGGAGGAGGGCCTCGCGGACCGCACCGACTTCCGGCTGGGCAGCGCCACCGAACTGCCCTTCGAGGACAACACCTTCGACCGGGTCGTCGCTCTGGAGTCGGCCTTCCACTTCTACCCGCGCAGCGCGTTCTTCGCCGAGGCGCTGCGGGTGCTGCGCCCGGGTGGCGTGCTGGCCACGGCCGACATCATCCCTGTCAGCGGAGACGTCGTCCGCGCGGCCATCCAGTCCGGCCCGCTGAGCTTCGTCAAGTTCAGCATCCCGAAGGAGAACTGGCACGACCGGGACACGTACCGGCAGGAGCTGGTCGAGGCCGGCTTCGCCAACCCGGAGGTGCACTCGATCAAGGAGCGCACCTGGGAGGGCTGGCGGGCGTACATGGCGGGACGGACCAACGACCCCGAGTTCCGCGCCGTCGTCAAGCCCGCCGTACGCAAGAGCATGGCCGCGCACTGGAAGAACCAGGACCTCATGAAGCGCGAGATGGCGCAGCTCGACTACGTGATCGCGGTCGGCCACAAGCGGTGACGCCCCGCACGGACGAGGGGCCCGCCGACCGGTCGTGACACCGGTGGACGGGCCCCTCGTCCGTGGGATCAGACGGCGGGCGCCGCGGTCAGGGCCGTCGAGATGGCCCGCAGGACCGCCGGCTGGTGCTCGGCCAGGAAGAAGTGCCCGCCCGGGTAGACCTTCAGGTCGAACGGCCCGGTGGTGTGGGTCGACCAGGCCCGGGCCTCCTCGACCGTCGTCTTCGGGTCGTCGTCGCCGGTGAAGACGGTGATCGGGCAGCTCAGCGGCGGACCCGGCCGGTAGGTGTAGGTCTCCGCCGCCCGGTAGTCGCTGCGGATCGCCGGCAGCGCGGCCCGCAGCATCTCCGGGTCCCCGAGGACGGCGGAGTTGGTGCCGCTGAGCTTCCGGACGTCGGCCAGCAGGCCCTCGTCGTCGAGCAGGTGCACCGTCTCGTGCCGCGCCTGCGACGGCGCACGGCGTCCGGACGCGAACAGGTGCGCCGCCGTACCGCCGTCCTGCTCGATCAGCCGGGCGAGTTCGAAGCCGACGCTGGCCCCCATGCTGTGCCCGAAGATGGCCACCGGCTCGTCCAGCCACGGCCGCAGCACGGTGAAGACCTCCCGCGCGAGCTGGTGGATGTCACCGATGCACTTCTCGTGGCGGCGGTCCTGCCGGCCCGGGTACTGGATCGACAGCACCTCGACGGCGGGGGAGAGGCTGCGGGAGACGGGGAAGTAGAAACTGGCCGACCCGCCGGCGTGGGGCAGGCACACCAACCGCCTGGCGCCACCCGGAGCCGGGTGGAAGCGTCGCACCCACAAGCCGTTGTCGGTATTTGGCGTGGTCATCCTTGGCGGTCCTTCCAGCGGCTGCGTTTCCCGACCGGATCTGCACGGACCCGGTCGAGGCGACGCTAGTGCGACGGGTGGGGACCGGACACCCCTAGCTGGCCCGTTGCCTGGTTAGGGGTTGTCCGCGCTCGCGCACACCCAATAACTTCTCCCCGCAGATGGGGATCTGCGTGGCTCTCGGCCGAGCGAGCCGAACGACAGATACAGGTGTCGCCTGAGACTTCTGCGCATTCGTACCGTCGCTTACGTCGAGTCTCCGCCGTGAATCGCGATGGGCTGGGTTGATGGACACCGAAGACAAGCTCCGGGAGTACCTGAAGAGAGTCACCGCCGACCTGCGGCGGACCCGGCAACGGCTCCGTGACGTCGAGGCCGATGCGCAGCAGCCCATCGCGATCGTCGGCACCGGCTGCCGGTTCCCGGGCGGCGTACGCACGGCCGAGGAGCTGTGGGACCTCGTCGCGGCCGGCGGCGACGCCATCGCCTCCTTCCCCACCGACCGTGGCTGGGACCTGGACGCGCTCTACGACCCCGAGCGCTCCCGGCCGGGCACCTCCTCGGTCCGCGAGGGCGGCTTCGTGCCCGACGCCGCCGAGTTCGACCCCCGGCTGTTCGGCGTCTCGCCGCGCGAGGCCCTCGCCATGGACCCGCAGCAGCGGCTGCTGCTGGAGACCTCGTGGGAGGCCGTCGAGTCGGCGGGCATCGACCCCACCAGCCTGAGGGGCGCCCGCGTCGGGGTCTTCGCCGGCATGACCCACAGCGGGTACGCCCACCCGCCGGAGACCCCGCCGGCGGGCGTCGAGGACTACCTGGGTCTCGGCAACGCGGGCAGCATCGCCTCGGGTCGGGTGGCGTACTCGTTCGGGTTCGAGGGCCCGGCGGTGACGGTGGACACGGCGTGTTCGTCGTCGCTGGTGGCGTTGCACCTGGCGGTGCAGGCCCTGCGGTCGGGCGAGTGCGACCTCGCCCTGGCCGGCGGCGTGACGGTGATGCCCACCCCGGCGGTGTTCGTCGACTTCACCCGGCAGGGCAACCTCTCCCCGGTGGCCCGGTGCCGGGCGTTCGCCGACGCGGCGGACGGCACGGCGCTCGCCGAGGGCGTCGGGATGCTGCTGGTGCAGCGCCTGGCGGACGCGCAACGCGACGGCCGCCAGATCCTGGCGGTGGTACGCGGCACGGCCGTGAACCAGGACGGCGCGTCGAACGGGCTGACGGCACCGAACGGCCCCTCCCAGCAGCGGGTGATCCGGCAGGCGTTGGCGTCTGCGGGTCTGTCCACGGCCGACGTGGACGTGGTGGAGGCGCACGGCACCGGCACGACGCTGGGCGACCCCATCGAGGCGCAGGCCCTGCTGGCGACGTACGGGCAGGGCCGGGATGCGCCGTTGTTGCTGGGGTCGGTGAAGTCGAACATCGGTCACACGCAGGCGGCTGCCGGGGTGGCCGGGATCATCAAGATGATCTCGGCGATGCGGACGGGTGTGGTGCCGGCGACTCTGCACGTGGACGCACCGTCGTCGCACGTGGACTGGGCGTCCGGTGCCGTGGAGCTGGTGACGCGGACGCGTGAGTGGCCGGCGGTGGAGCGTCCCCGTCGGGCGGGCGTGTCGTCGTTCGGCATCTCCGGCACGAACGCCCACGTGATCCTGGAACAGCCGGAACCCGAGACCGATCCCGGGATCGAGGCGGAACCGGCGGCGGGCCCCCGGGGGCTGCCGGTGCCGTGGGTGGTGTCGGGTCGCTCGGAGCGTGCTCTGGCGGGTCAGGCGGCGCGGTTGGCGTCGTTCGTGCGGGACCGCGCTGATCTTGCGGTGGCGGACGTGTCGTGGTCGTTGGCGACGACCCGGGCGGCGCTGGAGCACCGCGCGGTGGTGTGGGGCTCGGACGTCGACGAGCTGGTCGCCGGCCTGTCGGCTGTCGCCGAGGGCGGGCCGGCGGTATCGGGTGTGGTGTCGGCGGGCCGCCGGGCGGTGTTGTTCACGGGGCAGGGCTCGCAGCGCGCCGGCATGGGCCGGGAGCTGTACGACGCGTTCCCCGTCTTCGCGGCGTCGTTCGACGCGGTGTGCGCCCGGTTCGACGGCTTGCTGCCGCGTGCTCTGCGCGAGGTGGTGTTCGCGGAGGCGGGTTCGGCTGACGCCGGCCTGCTGGATCAGACCGTCTTCGCGCAGGCGGGGTTGTTCGCGGTCGAGGTGGCGTTGTGGGAGTTGTTGTCGTCGTGGGGTGTGCGGGCGGACTTCCTGGCGGGGCACTCGATCGGTGAGGTGACGGCGGCGTACGTGTCCGGGGCGTTGTCGCTGGCGGACGCGTGCGCGCTGGTGGCGGCGCGGGGCCGGTTGATGCAGGCGCTGCCGGCCGGCGGCGTGATGGCGGCCGTCGGCGCGTCGGAGGAGGCTGTCGCCGAGCTGATCGGCGCGTTGGGTGCGGCCGTGGACATCGCGGCGGTCAACGGTCCCGCGTCGGTGGTGGTCTCGGGTGCCGCCGGCGAGGTGGCCCCGGTGGTGGCGACCGCCCGTGAGCGGGGCTGGCGGGTCAAGGAGCTCGCGGTCAGTCACGCGTTCCACTCCCGCCTGATGGAGCCGATGCTCGACGAATTCCGGTCGGTGGTGGCGGGGCTGGACTGGCAGCCGCCGAGGATCCCGATCGTGTCGAACGTGACGGGCGCGGTGGCGGACGCCGCAGAGATCACCGATCCCGGCTACTGGGTGCGGCACGTGCGGCAGCCCGTGCGGTTCGCCGACGCCGTACGGACCCTGCACGAGCAGGACGTGACGCACTTCCTGGAGGTCGGCCCCGACGCCGTGCTCACCGCGATGGCCCAGGACTGCGTCGAGGCGACCGGCGACGTCCGGTTCACCGCCACGCTGCGAGCCAACCACCCCGAGCCCGACACGCTGCGCACCGCCCTCGCCGAGCGGTACGTCACCGGCGGCCACGTCGACTGGACCGGATACCTCACCGCTGCCGGGGCACGCCCCCGCACGGTCGCCCTGCCCACGTACGCCTTCGACCACCAGCGCTACTGGCTCAACACCACCGACGGCGGCGCGGGCGCGCCCGGGCTCGGCGTCCGCCCCGTCGACCACGCGCTGCTCGGCGCCGCCGTACGCGTGGCCGACGACGACGCACGGCTCTTCGGCACCGAACTCTCCGCGCGTACCCACCCGTGGCTCGCCGAGCACGTCGTCTGGGACTCGGTCGTGGTGCCCGGCGCCGCCCTGGTCGAGATGGTCCTGCACGCGGGCGCGCAGGTCGGCTGCGACGCCCTCGACGAGCTGACCCTGGAGGCGCCGCTGGCGCTCACCGGGCAGGACGCCCGGTCGGTGCAGGTGAAGCTGGGCACGGCGGACGAGGAGGGACGCCGGCCGGTCACCATCCACTCGCGGGCCGCCGCCGACCCGGACGGGGAGTGGGACCGCCACGCAGCGGGCGTCCTCGCACCCGCCGCACCGCAGCCCGACGGGGCCGAGCCGGGGCCCTGGCCGCCCACGTCCGGCACCGCCGTCGCGGTCGACGAGGTCTACACCGAGCTGTCCCGCCTGGGCGTCGAGTACGGCCCGCTCTTCCGTGGCCTGCGCGCCGTCTGGCGTACCGACGACGAGGTGTGCGCCGAGGTGGCGGTGCCCGACGGCACCGAGGTCGCCGGCTTCGGCATCCACCCCGCCCTGCTGGACGCGGCCCTGCACGTCGTCGGCCTGCTCGACGCCGACCAGGAGGCGTCCGGCGTACGCCTGCCCTTCGCCTGGACCGGCGTCACCCTCTCGGCGGTCGGCGCGACCACGCTGCGGGTACGCGCCCGGCGCAGCGGCGGCGGGGTCACCCTGACCCTGGCCGACCCGGCCGGCGCCCCCGTCGCCCGGATCGGCTCCCTGGTCTCCCGCCCCGTGACCGCCGAGCAGGTACGCGGCACCGACGCGGGCGTCGACTCCCTGTACGACGTCGCCTGGCAGAGCGTCCCGGCGGGCGCCCCGGCGACCGCTGGCGCGGTGCTCCTCGGCGACGCCCCGTCCGACCTGGCGGCACTCGCCCGGTACGGGCTCGCCGAGCTGGCCGACGCGGTCGACGTCGGCCTGCTCGACACGGAGCTGGTGCTGCTCGCCGCGTACGCCGACGACGAGCGCGCCCCGGTCCCCGCCGCCACCCGGACCCGGCTCGCCGCCGTGCTGACCGCCGTGCAGGGCTGGCTCGCCGACGACCGGCTGGCGGAGCGGCAACTGGTCGTGCTGACCCGGGGGGCCGTCCCCGCCGGCGACACCGGCCGCACGACCGACCTCCCCGGCGCGGCGGTCTGGGGCCTGCTGCGCTCGGCCCAGGCGGAACACCCCGGCCGCTTCGTGCTGGTGGACCTCGACGAGGCGCGGCGACCGGAGCCCGGCACGGTGGACCTGGTGGCCCGCGCGGTCGCCACCGGCGAACCCCAGCTGGCGGTCAGGGACGAGCGGGTGCTGGCACCCCGGCTCACGCCCGCCGTTCTCGACCCGGCGCTGGGCGCCGACCTCGACCCCGACGGGACGGTCCTGGTCACCGGGGCCACCGGCGCCCTCGGCGGCCTGCTGGCCCGGCACCTGGTCAGCACGCACAAGGTGCGCCGGCTGCTGCTCGTCAGCCGGCGCGGATCGGACGCCCCCGGCGCGGCGGAGCTGCTGACCGAGCTGACCGCGCTGGGCGCGCAGGTCCGGTTGGTGGCCGGCGACGTGGCGGACCGGGACTCCCTCGCCGCACTGCTGGCCGGCGTCCCCGCCGAGCACCCGCTCACCGGCGTGGTCCACGCCGCCGGCGTCCTCGACGACGCGGTGATCTCGGCGCTGACCCCCGGGCGGATGTCCGCCGTGCTCTCCGCCAAGGCCGACGCCGCCTGGCACCTGCACGAGCTGACCCGGGGGCGGAACCTGGCGATGTTCGTCCTCTTCTCGTCGGTCGCCGGCGTTCTCGGCGGCCCCGGGCAGGGCAACTACGCCGCCGCGAACGCCTTCCTGGACGGCCTCGCCCAGCACCGGCGCGCCGCGGGCCTCGCCGCCACCTCCCTGGCCTGGGGGCTCTGGGCGGCCGACAGCGGAATGACCGGCGCCCTCGACGCCGCCCAGCGGCAGCGGATGAGCCGCAACGGCCTCAGCCCGCTCGACACCGACCAGGCGCTGCGCCTCTTCGACGCCAGCCTGCGCGGCGGCCGCCCCCACCTGGTGCCGGCGCTGCTCGACCCCGCCGCGCTGCGCCGCCAGGCCGACGCCGGCCAGCTCCCGGCGCCGCTGCGCGGCCTGGTCCGGGCCCGGCGGCGCGTCGTCGCCGGCGGCGGCGACGGCGGCGGACCGTCCTTCGCGCAGCGCCTGGCCGGCACGCCCGAGGCGGAGCGTGGCCGGCTGGTGGAGGACCTGGTCAAGGCGCAGGTCATCGAGGTGCTCGGCTACCCGCCGGCCACCGTCGTGCCCTCCGGGCAGACGTTCACCGGCCTCGGCTTCGACTCGCTGACGGCGGTGGAGCTGCGCAACCGGCTGACCGCCCTCACCGGGATCCGGCTGCCGGCGAGCCTGATCTTCGACTGCCCCACGCCCGCGGCCCTCGCCGACTTCCTGCTTGTCGACGCCGCCCCGCCGGCGCCCGAGGCGGGCCTGCTGGCCGAGCTGGACCGGCTGGAGGCCGCGTTCGCCGCGACCGGGCCGGAGGAGCTGGAACGACTGGCCGGCGACGACGAGACGCGGACCGCCGTGGCGGTCCGCCTCCGGGCGCTGGTCACCAGGTGGAGCGACGCCACCGATCGGTTGGCCGACGTCAGCCAGGCCCTCGACGAGGCCTCGGACGACGAGCTGTTCGACTTCATCGACCAGAAGTTCGGCCGATCCTGACCACGAGTCCGCCGCTTGCCCCTTAGCGACAGGTGATCAACCCGATGGCGAACGAAGCCAAGCTCCGCGAGTACCTCAAGCGCGTCACCGCTGACCTGCACGAGACCAGCGAACGCCTGAGGGCCGTCGACGAGCAGAACCACGAGCCGATCGCGATCGTGGGGATGGCCTGCCGCTACCCGGGCGGGGTGCGGACCCCCGAGGCCCTGTGGCGGCTGGTCGAGTCCGGCGTCGACGCCGTCACGCCGTTCCCCGCGGACCGGGGCTGGGACGTGGAGAACCTCTACGACCCGGACCCGGACGCGCACGGCAAGTCGTACACCCGCGAGGGTGGCTTCCTGCACGACGCCGGCGAGTTCGACGGCGGGTTCTTCGGCATCTCGCCGCGCGAGGCGCTGGCCATGGACCCGCAGCAGCGGCTGCTGCTCGAGGTCGCCTGGGAGGCGGTCGAGCGGGCCGGCATCGCCGCCGACTCGCTCAAGGGCAGCCGCACCGGCGTCTTCACCGGCGTCATGTACCACGACTATGTCTCCCGGCTGAACGGCGTGCCGGAGGAGGTCGAGGCGTTCGTCGGCACCGGCAACCACGGCAGCGTCGTCTCCGGCCGCATCGCGTACACCTTCGGGTTCGAGGGCCCGGCGGTGACCGTCGACACCGCCTGCTCGTCCTCGCTGGTGGCGATGCACCTCGCCGTGCAGGCCCTGCGCTCCGGCGAGTGCACGCTCGCGCTGGCCGGCGGCGTCACCGTCATGTCCAGCCCCGACACGTTCGTCGGCTTCAGCCGCCAGCGCGGCCTGTCCCCGGACGGGCGCTGCAAGTCCTTCGCCGCCGCCGCCGACGGCACCGGCTGGAGCGAGGGCGCCGGCCTGCTGCTGCTGGAACGGCTCTCCGACGCCCAGCGCAACGGCCACCCGGTGCTCGCCGTCGTCCGTGGCACGGCCGTCAACCAGGACGGCGCCTCCAACGGCCTCACCGCGCCGCACGGCCCGTCCCAGCAGCGGGTGATCCGCCAGGCCCTCGCGAACGCCCGACTCTCCCCGGCCGACGTGGACGCGGTGGAGGCCCACGGCACCGGCACCCGCCTCGGCGACCCCATCGAGGCGCAGGCGCTGCTCGCCACGTACGGCCGGGACCGGGCCGAGGACCAGCCCCTCTGGCTCGGCTCGATCAAGTCCAACCTCGGGCACACCCAGGCCGCGGCCGGCGTCGCCGGCGTGATCAAGATGGTCATGGCGATGCGCCACGGCGTCCTGCCGCGGACCCTGCACGTCGACGAGCCGTCCCCGCACGTCGACTGGTCGGCCGGGGCGGTGAGCCTGCTCCGCGAGCCGCGCCCGTGGCCGCGTGGCACCCGGCCCCTGCGGGCCGGCGTCTCCTCCTTCGGCGTCAGCGGCACCAACGCCCACGTCATCGTCGAGGCCGCCCCGCCCGCCCCGCAGCCGGCCGCCGGCACCGACGCCGTCGCCGGACCCGACCCGCTGCCGTGGGTCGTCTCCGCGCGCAGCGCCGCCGCGCTCGGCGCCCAGGCCGACCGGCTGCGCTCCTGGCTCGCCGAGCACCCCGACGCCGCGCCGGCCGCCGTGGGCCGGGCCCTGGCCGCCGGCCGGTCCGTCCTGGAACACCGGGCGGTGCTGCTCGGGGCCGACCGGGACGAGCTGGTCGCCGGGCTCGGCGCGCTCGCCGACGGCGTCCCGGCGGCGTCCGTGCGGCGCGGGGTCGCCAGCCCCACCCGCGTCGCCGTGCTCTGCACCGGGCAGGGCGCCCAGCGCGTCGGCATGGGCCGCCAGTTGTACGCGGCGTTCCCGGTCTTCGCCGCGGCCTTCGACGCCGCCTGCGTCGAACTGGACAAGCACCTCGACCGGCCCGTACGCGCCGTGCTCGACGGTCCCGCCGAGGTGCTCGACCGCACCGGCTACGCCCAGGCGGCGCTGTTCGCCGTCGAGGTGGCGGCCTACCGGCTCGTCGAGTCCTGGGGCGTCGTGCCGGACTTCGTGGCCGGCCACTCGGTCGGCGAGGTGGCCGCCGCGCACGTCGCCGGCGTGCTGTCGCTGCCCGACGCCGCGCGCCTGGTCGCCGCCCGGGGCACCCTGATGCAGGCCCTGCCCACCGGCGGGGCGATGGTGTCGATCCGCGCCACCGAGGCGGAGGTGCGCGCGCACCTGGACACCGCCGGCGAGGCGGCCGGCGCCGGCCTGGCCGCCGTCAACGGCCCGGAGTCCGTCGTCGTCTCCGGCGACGAGGACGCCGTGCTGGCGGTCGCCGCACACTTCGCGGCCCTCGGCCGCAGCACGAAGCGGCTGCGGGTCAGCCACGCCTTCCACTCCGCCCGGATGGACCCGATGCTCGACGCGTTCGGCGACGTGCTCGGGCAGTTGACCTTCGCCGCGCCCCGGATCCCCGTGGTCTCCACCGTGACGGGAGCGGTGCTCGACCCCGACGAGGTGCGCTCCCCGGCGTACTGGCTGCGCAACGTCCGCGACACCGTCCGCTTCGAGGCTGCCGTGGCCACCCTGCGCGAACTCGGGGTGGGCGCGTACGTCGAGGTGGGGCCGGGCGGGGTGCTCTCCGCGCTGACCCAGGAGATCGTCGGCGCAGACCAGGCGGTGTGCGCCCCGATGCTGCGCGCCGACCACGACGAGGCGGCGACCGCGCTGGCCGCCGCCGCCACCGTCTGGGCCCGGGGCGTGCCGGTGGACTGGGCGGCCCTGTTCGACGGCCCGCCCGTGCCGGTCGACCTGCCGACGTACGCGTTCCAGCGCGAGCGCTACTGGCTGCTGCCCCTGCCGCAGGCCGCCGACGTGACCGCCGCCGGACTGACCCCGACCGGCCACCCGCTGCTCGGCGCGGTGTTCCGCTCGGCCGACGGCGACGAGGTGACGCTCACCGGCCGGCTGTCGGTGGAGAGCCAGCCCTGGCTGGCCGAGCACGCCGTACGCGACGTGGTGCTCTTCCCCGGAACCGGCTTCGTGGAGCTGGCGCTGCGCGCCGGCGCGGAGGTCGGCGCCGACCGGCTCGCCGAGCTGACCCTCCAGGCGCCGCTGGTGCTGCCGGAGACCGGCGGCGTCGACGTGCAGGTCGCCGCCGAGCGTGCCGGCGGCGAGGCGTGGCAGTTGACGGTCCACGCCCGCCGCTCCGGCACCGACGACCTGTGGGTCCGGCACGCCACCGGCCTGCTCGCCCCGGCGCACGAGGACGGCGGCGCCACGCTGGCGGACTGGCCGCCGACCGGCGCCACCGCCCTCGACGTGTCGGAGCTGACCGGGCGGGCGGCGCGGGCCGGGTTCGCGTACGGCCCTGCCTTCCAGGGGCTGCGCGCCGCCTGGCGGGTCGGCACCGACGTGTACGCCGAGGTGGCGCTGCCCGAGCCAGCGGCCGACGACGCCGGCGCGTACGGGCTGCACCCGGCGCTGCTCGACGCCGCCGTGCAGGCGGTCGGGCTCGGCATCGTCGACCCCGGCGAGGCCCGGCTGCCGTTCGCCTGGTCGGACGTGACGCTGTCCGCCCACGGCGCGGACACGCTGCGGGTACGGCTGACCCCCACCGGCGCGGACACGGTGGCCATGCTGGTCGCGGACGCCGCCGGCGAACCCGTCGCCCGGGTCGGCTCCCTGGTGCTGCGGCCCCTGCCGGCCGGGGAACTCACCTCCGGCGGGTCCCCGTGGCGTCGCTCGCTGTTCCGCCTCGACTGGCCCCGGCACGCCGGCGGAGTGGGCGCGCCCGACGGCACGACCTGGGCGGTGCTCGGCGACCGCCCCGCGCCGCTGCCGTCCGGCGTGACCGCCGCCCGGCACGCCGACCTCGACGCGCTCTGCGACGCGGGGGTACCCGACGTCGTGCTGTACCCGGTGGCCGGCGCCGCCGCGACCCGCCCCGGCCCGGTCCACGACCTGCTCGCCGAGGTCCTCGCCGTGCTCCAGGGCTGGCTCGCCGCCGAGCGCCACACCGGCGGGTCCCGGCTGGTCGTCCTCACCAGCGGCGCCGTCGCCGTGGACGACGACGCCGACGTCGCCGACCTGGCCGGCGCCGCCGTGTGGGGCCTGCTCCGGTCCGCCCAGGCCGAACACCCCGGCCGGTTCCTCGTCGTCGACCTCGACGAGGAGGAGAGCTCCGCGTCCGCCCTCGCCGGCCTGCTGTCGGCCGACGAGCCGCAGGCGGCGGTGCGCGACGGCGTGGTCCGGGTGCCCCGGCTCGTCGCCGCCCCGGAACCCGACGCGCCGGCGCCGGCGCTGGACCCGGACGGCACGGTGCTGGTCACCGGCGGCACCGGTGCCCTGGGCGCGCTCGTCGCCCGCCACCTGGTCACCCGGCACGGGGTCCGCCACCTGGTGCTGACCAACCGGCGCGGGCCCGCCGCGGCCGGCGCCGCCGACCTGCTCGCCGACCTCGCCGACCTGGGGGCCACCGCGACGGTCGAGGCGTGCGACGCCGCCGACCCCGACGCCCTCGCCGCGCTGCTCGACCGGATCGACCCGGCGCACCCGCTGACCGGCGTGGTGCACACCGCCGGCGTGCTGGCCGACCGCACCCTGACCTCGCTCACCGCCGAGTCCCTCGACGAGGTGCTCCGGCCGAAGGTGGACGCCGCCGCGCACCTGCACGAGCTGACCGCCGCCCACGGCCTCGCGCTCTTCGTCACCTACTCGTCGGCGGCCGGCGTGACCGGCAGCCCCGGCCAGGCCAACTACGCGGCGGCCAACGCCTTCCTGGACGCGCTCGCGCACCGGCGGCGGGCCGCGGGCCTCCCCGCACACTCCCTGGCCTGGGGACCGTGGGTCGAATCGGGCGGCGGCATGACCGCCGGCCTCGACCGGGCCGACACCGACCGGCTGGCCCGCGCGGGCGTACGGCCGCTTCCCGAGGCGGACGGCCTCGCCCTGCTCGACGCCGCCCTGCTGACCGGCCTGCCCACGACGGTGCCGATGGCGCTGGACGGCCCGGCGCTGCGCGCCCAGGCCGAGGCGGGCACCCTGCCGTCGGTCCTGCGCGGCCTGGTCCGCGCGCCCCGGCGTCGCGCCGCGCGGTCGGGTCCGGCGGAGACCGCCGCCCTGACCGAACGGCTGGCCGGGCTCGACCGCGAGGAGCGCGCCGCGGCCCTGCTGCGGCTCGTCCTCGACCAGGTCGCGGCGGTGCTGGGGTACGCCGACGCCGCCGCCGTCGAGGCCGGACGCCCGTTCACCGAGCTGGGCTTCGACTCGCTGACCGCCGTCGAGCTGCGCAACCGGCTGGGTGCGGTGACCGGCCTGCGCCTGCCGGCGACCCTGGTCTTCGACCACCCGACCCCGCTCGCCCTGGCCGAGCACCTGGACGCCGAGACCGGGACCGCCGCCGGTGCGCCGCCGGCCCCGGTCGCCGCCGTCGCGGCGCTCGACGAGCCGATCGCGATCGTCGGCATGAGCTGCCGCTACCCGGGCGGCGTACGCAGCCCCGAGCAGTTGTGGGACCTCCTCGTGGCCGGTGGGGACGGCATCACCGGCTTCCCCGCCGACCGGGGCTGGGACGTCGACGACCTGTACGACCCGTCCGGCGCGCGCCGGGGCAGCAGCTACGCCCGCGAGGGCGGCTTCCTGGCCGACGCCGGCGACTTCGACGCCGACCTGTTCAAGATCTCGCCGCACGAGGCGCTCGCCATGGATCCGCAGCAGCGGCTGCTGCTGGAGACCTCGTGGGAGGCCATCGAGGACGCCCGGATCGACCCGCTCGCGCTGCGGGGCCGCCCCGTCGGCGTGTTCGCCGGCATGATGTACCACAACCACGCCGCCGGGCTGGCCGACGTTCCGGAGGCCCTCGACGGCTACCTCGGCGTCGGCACCGCCAGCAGCGTGTTGTCGGGCCGGGTGGCGTACTCGTTCGGCTTCGAGGGGCCGGCGGTGACGGTGGACACGGCGTGTTCGTCGTCGCTGGTGGCGTTGCACCTGGCGGTGCAGGCGCTGCGGTCGGGCGAGTGCGACCTGGCGCTGGCCGGCGGCGTCACCGTGATGGCGACCCCGGAGACGTTCATCGACTTCTCCCGGCAGCGGGGCATGGCCCCCGACGGCCGGTGCAAGTCGTTCTCGGACGCGGCGGACGGCACGGGCTGGTCCGAGGGCGTCGGCGTGTTGCTGGTGCAGCGGCTGTCGGACGCGCGGCGCGACGGCCGCCGGGTCCTCGCGGTCGTGCGGGGCACGGCCGTCAACCAGGACGGCGCGTCGAACGGGTTGACGGCGCCGAACGGCCCCTCGCAGCAGCGGGTGATCCGCCAGGCCCTCGCGAACGCCCGGCTGGGCGTCGCCGACGTCGACGTCGTGGAGGCGCACGGCACGGGCACGACGCTGGGCGACCCCATCGAGGCCCAGGCGCTGCTCGCCACGTACGGGCAGGACCGCGACGACCGGGACGCGCTGCTGCTGGGGTCGGTGAAGTCGAACATCGGCCACACGCAGGCCGCCGCCGGGGTGGCGGGCGTCATCAAGATGATCATGGCCATGCGGCACGGGACCGTGCCGGCGACGCTGCACGTGGACGAGCCCTCGTCGCACGTGGACTGGTCGTCGGGCGCCGTGGAGCTGGTGACGCAGGCGCGTGAGTGGCCGGGTGTGGGCCGCGCGCGCAGAGCGGCCGTGTCGTCGTTCGGCATCTCCGGCACGAACGCCCACGTGATCATCGAACAGGCGGAGCCGGAGCCCGCCGCGGCGTCTGCCGCAGCCGTCGGGTTGCCGGTGCCGTGGATGCTGTCGGGACGCTCCGAGCGGGGCCTGGCCGGCCAGGCGGCGCGGTTGGCGTCGTTCGTGCGCGATCGTGGCCTGTCGCCGGTGGATGTGTCGTGGTCGTTGGCGACGACCCGGGCGGCGTTGGAGCATCGCGCGGTGGTGTGGGGCTCGGACGCGGACGAGCTGGTCGCCGGCCTGTCGGCGGTGGCCGAGGGCCGGTCGTCGGGTGTGGTGTCGGCGGGCCGCCAGGCGGTGCTCTTCACGGGCCAGGGCTCGCAGCGCGTGGGCATGGGCCGGGAGCTGCACGACGCGTTCCCGGTCTTCGCGGCGTCCTTCGACGAGGTGTGCGCGGAGATCGATCCGCACCTGCCGCGCGCGCTGCGCGAGGTGGTGTTCGCGGAGGCGGGTTCGGCCGACGCCGGCCTCTTGGATCAGACCGTCTTCGCGCAGGCGGGGTTGTTCGCGGTCGAGGTGGCGTTGTGGGAGCTGCTTGCGTCGTGGGGTGTGCGGGCGGACTTCCTGGCGGGTCACTCGATCGGTGAGGTGACGGCGGCGTACGTGTCGGGGGTGTTGTCGCTGGCGGATGCGTGCACGCTGGTGGCGGCGCGGGGTCGGTTGATGCAGGCGCTGCCGGCCGGCGGTGTGATGGCGGCGGTCGGTGTGGCTGAGGCCGATGTGCGGGAGATCATCGAAGCTGTGGGTGCGGCGGTCGACGTCGCGGCGGTGAACGGTCCCGCGTCGGTGGTGGTCTCGGGTGCCGCCGGCGAGGTGGCGTCGGTGGTGGCGGCCTGTCGTGAGCGGGGTTGGCGGACGAAGGACCTGGCGGTCAGTCACGCGTTCCATTCGCGGTTGATGGAGCCGATGCTGGAGGAGTTCGCGTCGGTGGTGGCGGGGCTGGAGTGGCGGTCGCCGCGGGTGCCGATCGTGTCGAACGTGACCGGCGCGGTGGCGGACGCCGCAGAGATCACCGATCCCGGCTACTGGGTGCGGCACGTGCGGCAGCCGGTGCGGTTCGCCGATGGTGTGGTGGCGTTGCGGGCGCAGGGGGTGGACACCTTCCTGGAGGTTGGCCCGGATGCGACGTTGACGGCGATGGTGGCGGAGATCGTCGCGGATGCGGGGGTGCGGCGGGTTCCGGCGTCGCGGCGGGACCAGTCGGAGGTCGCCGCGGTGACGGCGGCGTTGGGGCAGTTGTGGGTGGCGGGTGTGCCGGTCGACTGGGCTGCCTACCACGGTCAGGTCGGCGCCCGGCCGGGCGTGGTCGACCTGCCCACGTACACCTTCGACCATCGACGTTACTGGATCAATGCCGCGACGCGGTCCTACCGTCCCCCCGCCGCCCGGCGTACCGCCGCCGACGAGGACTTCTGGCGGGCGATCGAGGCGGAGGACCTGACGACCCTCGCCGAGAGCCTGGCCGTCGACGCCGACGCTCCGCTCGCGGACGTGCTGCCGGCGCTGTCCACCTGGCGACGCCGCCGGGACGCCGAAGCGGCCCTCGACTCCTGGCGCTACCGGGTGGCCTGGCAGCCGCTCGCGGACGACGCCGCCCGCGCCGAGGCGACCGACTTCCTGCTCGTCGTACCGGCCGACGCCGACGCGGCCGTGACGGACTGGGCCGCCGCCCTCGGCGCCGCCGGCGGGCGGATCGTCGAGGTCGACGCCGCGTACGACCGCAAGCGGCTCGCCCACGACCTCGCCGAGGCGTCGGCCGGCCGCGACGGGGACGTGCTGCCCGTACTCTCCCTGCTGGCCCTCGACACCCGGCCGTACGCCGGGGCCGCCTCCGTGCCGACGGGCCTCGCCGGCACGGTCGCGCTCGCGCAGGCGCTCGGGGACGCCGGGATCGCCGCCCGGCTCTGGATCGTCACCCGCGGCGCGGTCTCCGTCGGGTCCCGGGACCGGCACGTCGACCCCGTACAGGCCATGGCGTGGGGCTTCGGCAGCGTGCTGCGCGCCGAGCACCCGCACCGGTGGGGCGGGCTCGTCGACGTCCCCGAGCAGCCCGACCAGGGCGTCGTGCGCATGCTCCGGACGCTGATCGCCGGCACCGGTCAGGAGGACGAGGTCGCCCTCCGCGGTACCGGCGGCCACGCCCGCCGGCTCGTTCGTGCGACGTACGGCGACACCGGTGCGCGCCGTTCCTGGACGCCGCGCGGCACGGTGCTGATCACCGGCGGCACCGGGGCGCTCGGGGGACACGTCGCCCGCACGCTGGCCGCCGAAGGAGCCGAACACCTCCTGCTGGTCAGCCGGCGGGGTGGCGAGGCGCCCGGCGCGACCGCCCTCGCCGAGGAACTCGCCGGGCTCGGCACCCGGGTCACCCTCGCGTCCTGCGACGTGGCCGACCGGGCCGCGCTCGCGGCGCTGCTCGACTCGATCCCCGCCGAGCTTCCGCTGAGCGCCGTCGTGCACACCGCCGCCGCCCTCGACGACAACGTCGTCGACGCCGTCGGCGTCGACCAGCTGGCCACCGCCCTGCGGGCGAAGGTCGACGCCGCGCGCAACCTGGACGAGCTGACCCGGGGCACCGACCTCTCCGCCTTCGTCCTCTTCTCCTCCCTCGCCGGCCTCATGGGCGCCGCCGGGCAGACCACCTACGCGCCGGGCAACGCCTTCCTCGACGCGCTGGCGCAGCGGCGTCGCGCGGAGGGGCTGCCGGCGACCTCGCTCGCCTGGGGCCTGTGGGCCGACGGCGGGGTGAGCGCCGGTGAGTTCGAGCAGCGGCTGAGCCGCACCGGCTTCGGCGCGATGGCACCGGAGACGGCCGTACGCGCCCTCACCCGGGCGCTGGACCGCGACGAGACGTACCTCGTGGTGGCCGACATCGACTGGGCCCGGGTGGCCGCCGCCGGCGGTCGGCGCCCGCACCCGCTGGTCCGCGACCTGCTGGCCGAGGCCGGCGCGGCGGCCGACGCCCCCGTGCCGGCGGCCGACCTGCGCCTCCGCCTGGCGGGAATGTCCGGTGCGGAGCAGCTGCGCGCCCTCGGCGAGCTCGTGCGTGCCGAGGTCGCGGCCGTGCTGGGCCACGAGTCCGCCGAGCGGGTGGCACCGGACCGGGCCTTCCAGGACCTCGGCTTCACGTCGCTGGCGGCGGTCGAGCTGCGCAACCGGCTCGACGCCGCGACCGGCCTCGCGCTGCCGACCACGCTCGCCTTCGACTACCCGAACTCGGCGGCCCTGGCCGGCCACATCCACGCCGAGCTGCTCGGCGGGCAGGCGCTGCCCGTCCTCGCCACCACCGGCCCCGTCGTGGGCGACGACCCGATCGTCATCGTCGGCATGGGCTGCCGTTTCCCGGCCGGAGCCGAGTCCCCGGAGGGGCTCTGGGACCTGCTGACGGCCGGCGCCGACGCGATGTCGGGCTTCCCGACCAACCGGCACTGGGACCTGGAGTCCCTGGCCGGCACCGACTCCTACGTCTCGCGCGGGGCCTTCCTGGCCGACGCGGGTGGCTTCGACGCGGAGTTCTTCGGCATCTCGCCGCGCGAGGCGCTGGCCATGGACCCGCAGCAGCGGCTGCTGCTGGAGGTCGCCTGGGAGGCGTTCGAGGACGCCCGGATCGAGCCCCTCGCGCTGCGCGGCGACCGGGTCGGGGTGTTCGCCGGCACGAACGGGCAGGACTACGAGACCGTCGTACGCCAGGCCGGGGAGGCGCTCGCCGGATTCGGTGCGACCGGCGCCTCCGCAAGCGTGTTGTCGGGCCGGGTGGCGTACTCGTTCGGGTTCGAGGGGCCGGCGGTGACGGTGGACACGGCGTGTTCGTCGTCGCTGGTGGCGTTGCACCTGGCTGTGCAGGCGCTGCGGTCGGGCGAGTGCGACCTGGCCCTGGCCGGCGGCGTCACCGTGATGGCCACCCCGGGTGCCTTCATCGAGTTCTCCCGCCAGGGCGGGCTGTCGGCGGACGGCCGCTGCAAGGCCTTCGCCGAGTCGGCGGACGGTACCGCGTGGGGCGAGGGCGTCGGCGTGCTCGTGGTGCAGCGCCTGTCGGACGCGCGGCGCGACGGGCGTCGCATCCTGGCGGTGGTACGCGGTTCGGCGGTGAATCAGGATGGTGCGTCGAACGGGTTGACGGCGCCGAACGGTCCGTCGCAGCAGCGGGTGATCCGGCAGGCCCTCGCGAGTGCGGGTCTGTCCACGGCCGACGTGGACGTGGTGGAGGCACACGGCACCGGTACGTCGTTGGGTGATCCGATTGAGGCTCAGGCGTTGTTGGCGACGTATGGGCAGGGTCGGGATGTGCCGTTGTTGTTGGGGTCGGTGAAGTCGAACATCGGTCACACGCAGGCGGCTGCGGGGGTGGCCGGGATCATCAAGATGATCTTGGCGATGCGGCATGGGATGGTGCCGGCGACGTTGCACGTGGATGCGCCGTCGTCGCATGTGGACTGGGCGTCGGGTGCGGTGGAGCTGGTGACGGCGTCGCGTGAGTGGCCGGGGGCGGGGCGTCCTCGGCGGGCGGGTGTGTCGTCGTTCGGCATCTCCGGCACGAACGCGCACGTGATCATCGAGCAGCCGGAGTTGGCGGCGGAACCCGCCTCGCAGCCGGTGCTGGGGGCTGCGGCCGCGTCGGCTGCGGAGCCGGTGGCGGCAGCGGAGTCCGTCCGCCCCTCGGGTGCGGAGCTGCGCGGCGAGGCCGACCGGGGTGGATCGGCGGACGGGGTGCCGGTTCCGGCGGCCGCCGGGGGCGCGTCCGTGGGCCTGCCGGTGCCGTGGGTGGTGTCGGGGCGCTCCGAGCGGGGCCTGGCGGGTCAGGCGGGGCGGTTGGCGTCGTTCGTGCGCGATCGTGGCCTGTCGCCGGTGGACGTGTCGTGGTCGTTGGCGACGACCCGGGCGGCGTTGGAGTACCGGGCGGTGGTGTGGGGCTCGTCGGTGGACGACCTGGTTGTTGGTCTGTCGGCGGTGGCCGAGGGGCGGCCGGCGGTGTCGGGCGTGATGTCGGCGGGCCGCCGGGCGGTGTTGTTCACGGGTCAGGGTTCGCAGCGCGTCGGGATGGGCCGGGAGCTGTATGACGCGTTCCCGGTCTTTGCGGCGTCGTTCGACGAGGTGTGCGCGCGTTTCGACGGCTTGTTGCCGCGTGCGCTGCGTGAGGTGGTGTTCGCGGAGCCGGGTTCGGAAGCTGCTGCTCTGTTGGATCAGACCGTCTTCGCGCAGGCGGGGTTGTTCGCGGTCGAGGTGGCGTTGTGGGAGTTGTTGTTGTCGTGGGGTGTGCGGGCGGACTTCCTGGCGGGTCACTCGATCGGTGAGGTGACGGCGGCGTACGTGTCGGGGATGCTGTCCCTGCCGGACGCGTGCACGCTGGTGGCGGCGCGGGGCCGGTTGATGCAGGCGTTGCCGGCCGGCGGCGTCATGGCGGCCGTCGGCGCGTCGGAGGAGGCTGTCGCCGAGCTGATCGAGGCGTCGGGTGCGGCGGTGGACATCGCGGCGGTCAACGGTCCCGCGTCGGTGGTGGTCTCGGGTGCCGCGGGCGAGGTGGCCCCGGTGGTGGCTGCCGCCCGTGAGCGGGGTTGGCGGGTCAAGGAGCTGTCGGTCAGTCACGCGTTCCACTCCCGCCTGATGGAGCCGATGCTCGACGAGTTCGCGTCGGTGGTGGCGGGGCTCGACTGGCGGGTGCCGCGCGTCGCGGTGGTGTCGAACGTGACGGGTGCCGTGGCGGACCCGTTGGAGCTGGTGGATCCGGAGTACTGGGTGCGGCACGTGCGGCAGCCGGTGCGGTTCGCCGATGGTGTGGTGGCGTTGCGGGCGCTGGGGGTGGACACCTTCCTGGAGGTGGGTCCGGATGCGACGTTGACGGCGATGGTGGCGGAGATCGTCGCGGATGCGGGGGTGCGGCGGGTTCCGGCGTCGCGGCGGGACCAGTCGGAGGTCGCCGCGGTGACGGCGGCGTTGGGGCAGTTGTGGGTGGCGGGTGTGCCGGTCGACTGGGCTGCCTACCACGGTCAGGTCGGCGCCCGGCCGGGCGTGGTCGACCTGCCCACGTACGCCTTCGACCACACCTGGTACTGGCCCGAGGCGGCGCCCGTGGCCCGCCGGGACGCGCACGGCGAGGCTCTCGACGGGCGGTTCTGGGCGGCCGTGGAGTCCGGCGACCCCGACCTGGTCGGCGGCGAGCTGGGCGTCGGCGCGGACGAACCGTTCAGCGCGGTCCTGCCGAAGCTCGCGCAGTGGCGGCGGGCCGCACAGCAGCAGTCGACCGTGGATTCCTGGCGCTACCGCGTGGTGTGGCGACGCCAGGACGCGACCGGGAACGAGAACCTGACCGGCTCCTGGCTGGTGCTGATGGTTCCCGGCCAGGAGGACCACCCGCTGCTGGCCGGGCTGGCGCAGCGGGGCGCCGAGGTGGTGCCGGTGGTGCTGGACGCGCTGGACCGGGACGAGATCGCGCGCCGACTGGCCGGAGCGGTGGAGGCCGGGAAGCCGGTCGCCGGGCTTGTCTCGCTGCTGTCGCTGGCCGGAGCGGGCGTGGTCGAGGCGCTGGCGGTGGCGCAGGCGCTGGCCACGACGGAGGTCCAGGGGCGGCTCTGGTGGCTCACCCGTGGGGCGGTCTCCGTGGACGACGCGGAGCCCCTGACCGACGTGGTGGGTGCTGCGGTGTGGGGTTTGGGTCGGGTGGTGGGTTTGGAGGTGCCGTTGCGGTGGGGTGGTTTGGTGGATTTGCCGGGGTTGTTGGATGGGGGTGTGTGGGGTCGGTTGTGTGGGGTGTTGTCGTCGGCTGGTGGTGAGGATCAGGTGGCGTTGCGGTCGTCGGGTGTGTTTGTGCGGCGGTTGGTGCGTGCGGGTTCTCCGACGACTGCGGGTGCTGGTGGTTTTCGGTTGTCGGGGACGGTGTTGGTGACGGGTGGTACGGGGGCGTTGGGTGCGCGGGTGGCGTTGTGGGCGGTGGGTGTGGGTGCGGAGCATGTGGTGTTGGTGAGTCGGCGGGGTGGTGGTGCGCCGGGTGTGGGTGAGTTGGTGGGGCGGTTGGAGGGTTTGGGTGTGCGGGTGTCGGTGGTGGGTTGTGATGTGGCGGATCGTGGTGCGGTGGCGGGGTTGTTGGGGGATTTGGTGGGTCGGGGTGAGCGGTTGCGGGCGGTGGTGCATGCGGCGGGTGCGGCGCAGTTGACGCCGTTGGGTGAGGTGGGTGTGGGTGAGGTGGAGGAGGTGTTGCGGGCGAAGGTTGGTGGTGCGGTGGTGTTGGATGAGTTGACTGCTGGTTTGGATTTGGATGCGTTTGTGGTGTTTTCGTCGATTGCGGGGGTGTGGGGTTCGGCGGGTCAGGTGGGGTATGCGGCGGCGAATGCGTTTTTGGATGGGTTGGTGGTGTCGCGGCGTGGTCGTGGGTTGGTGGGGACGTCGGTGGCGTGGGGGCCGTGGGCTGAGGCGGGTATGGCGGTGGGGGTGGCGGGGGAGCAGTTGAGTCGGCGTGGGTTGCCGGGGATGGCTCCGGAGTTGGCGGTGGCGGCGTTGCAGCGGGCGTTGGATGGTGATGAGGGTCAGGTGGTGGTGGCGGATGTGCGGTGGGATCGGTTTGTGCCGTCGTTCACGGCGTTGCGTCCGTCGCGTCTGTTCACCGACATCCCCGAGGCGCAGGCGGCGATCGAGGCGGCCGCCCGAGCCGAGACCGGCCCCACCGACCGGGCCTCCGCACTGCGCGAGCGGCTCGCGGCCCTGACGCCGCCGGAGGTCGAGGCGTCCCTCCTGGACCTCGTACGCTCCCAGGTCGCCGCGGTGCTCGGCCACGCCACCGTGGAGGCGGTGCGGCCGGACCGGGCATTCCAGCGTCTCGGCTTCGACTCGCTCACCGCCGTCGAGCTGCGCAACCGGCTGACCGCCGAAACGGGCCTCGCGTTGCCCTCCACCCTGGTCTTCGACCACCCGACGCCGGCCGCCCTGGTCGCCTTCATCCGGGAGACCGTGCTCGGAGCATCGGGTGCCGCGCCGGCCGACCGCAGGGTCGCCACCGTGGACGACGACCCGATCGTGATCGTCGGGATGGGCTGCCGCCTTCCGGGTGGCGTCGGGTCCCCGGAAGAACTGTGGCAACTGCTCTCCACGGGACGCGACGGCATCTCCGAGTTCCCCCTCGACCGGGGCTGGGACAGCTTCCTCAACAGCGGCCTGTCCGACACGTCCTTCGCCCGCAGGGGCGGCTTCGTCTACGACGCCGGTGAGTTCGACGCCGAGTTCTTCGGCATCTCACCGCGCGAGGCCCTCGCCATGGACCCGCAGCAGCGGCTGCTGCTGGAAACGTCGTGGGAGGCCGTCGAATCGGCGGGCATCGATCCGACCAGCCTGCGGGGTGGCGCGGTCGGCGTCTTCGCCGGGGCCAGCTTCCAGGGGTACGCCAGCGGGTCGGTCGGTCGGGCCCAGGAGGTCGGCGGCCACCTGCTCACCGGCAACGCGACAAGCGTGTTGTCGGGCCGGGTGGCGTACTCGTTCGGGTTCGAGGGTCCGGCGGTGACGGTGGACACGGCGTGTTCGTCGTCGCTGGTCGCGTTGCACCTCGCGGCGCAGGCGCTGCGGTCCGGCGAGTGCGACCTCGCCCTGGCCGGCGGCGTCACCGTGATGGCCTCACCGGGCACCTTCGCCGAGTTCTCGATCCAGGGCGGCCTGTCCGCCGACGGCCGCTGCAAGTCGTTCTCGGACGCCGCGGACGGCACGGGCTGGTCCGAGGGCGTCGGCGTGCTCGTGGTGCAGCGGCTGTCGGACGCGCAACGCGACGGCCGCCGGGTGCTGGCGGTGGTGCGCGGTTCGGCGGTGAATCAGGATGGTGCGTCGAACGGGTTGACGGCGCCGAATGGTCCGTCGCAGCAGCGGGTGATCCGGCAGGCGTTGGCGTCTGCGGGTTTGTCGGCGGTTGATGTGGATGTGGTGGAGGCGCACGGTACGGGTACGTCGTTGGGTGATCCGATTGAGGCTCAGGCGTTGTTGGCGACGTATGGGCAGGGTCGGGATGTGCCGTTGTTGTTGGGGTCGGTGAAGTCGAACATCGGTCACACGCAGGCGGCTGCGGGGGTGGCCGGGATCATCAAGATGATCTTGGCGATGCGGCATGGGATGGTGCCGGCGACGTTGCACGTGGATGCGCCGTCGTCGCATGTGGACTGGGCGTCGGGTGCGGTGGAGCTGGTGACGGCGTCGCGTGAGTGGCCGGGGGCGGGGCGTCCTCGGCGGGCGGGTGTGTCGTCGTTCGGCATCTCCGGCACGAACGCGCACGTGATCATCGAGCAGCCGGAGCCGGAGCCGGCGCTGGAGTACGCGCCGGCCGCGGCGGTCGGGGTGCCGGTGCCGTGGGTGGTCTCGGGTCGCTCCGAGCGGGGTCTGGCGGGTCAGGCGGGGCGGTTGGCGTCGTTCGTGCGGTCCCGGTCCGGCCTTGCGGTGGCGGATGTGTCGTGGTCGTTGGCGACCACCCGGGCGGCGTTGGAGCACCGGGCGGTCGTGTGGGGCTCGGACGTGGACGAGCTGGCGGCAGGCCTCGCGACGGTGGCCGAGGGCCACGTCTCGGGTGTGGTGTCGGCGGGTCGCCGGGCGGTGTTGTTCACGGGGCAGGGTTCGCAGCGCGTGGGCATGGGTCGCGAGCTGTATGACGCGTTCCCGGTCTTTGCGGCGTCGTTCGACGAGGTGTGCGCGGAGATCGATCCGCACCTGCCGCGCGCGCTGCGCGAGGTGGTGTTCGCGGAGGCGGGTTCGGCCGACGCCGGCCTCTTGGATCAGACCGTCTTCGCGCAGGCGGGGTTGTTCGCGGTCGAGGTGGCGTTGTGGGAGCTGCTTGCGTCGTGGGGTGTGCGGGCGGACTTCCTGGCGGGTCACTCGATCGGTGAGGTGACGGCGGCGTACGTGTCGGGGGTGTTGTCGCTGGCGGATGCGTGCACGCTGGTGGCGGCGCGGGGTCGGTTGATGCAGGCGCTGCCGGCCGGCGGTGTGATGGCGGCGGTCGGTGTGGCTGAGGCCGATGTGCGGGAGATCATCGAAGCTGTGGGTGCGGCGGTCGACGTCGCGGCGGTGAACGGTCCCGCGTCGGTGGTGGTCTCGGGTGCCGCCGGCGAGGTGGCGTCGGTGGTGGCGGCCTGTCGTGAGCGGGGTTGGCGGACGAAGGACCTGGCGGTCAGTCACGCGTTCCATTCGCGGTTGATGGAGCCGATGCTGGAGGAGTTCGCGTCGGTGGTGGCGGGGCTGGAGTGGCGGTCGCCGCGGGTGCCGATCGTGTCGAACGTGACCGGCGCGGTGGCGGACGCCGCAGAGATCACCGATCCCGGCTACTGGGTGCGGCACGTGCGGCAGCCGGTGCGGTTCGCCGATGGTGTGGCGGCGTTGCGGGCGCAGGGGGTGGACACCTTCCTGGAGGTCGGCCCCGACGCGGTCCTCACCGCCATGGCCGCCGAGGCGGACACTGCCGACGAGGTGCGGTACGTCGCCACGCTGCGCCGCAGCCAGCCCGACGTCACCACCCTCACCAATGCCGTCGGGCAGCTCTGGGCCGCCGGCGTGGCCGTCGACTGGGCGGCGTACCTCGGCCAGACCGGCGCCCGGCCGCGCGCGGTGGAACTGCCCACCTACGCCTTCGACCGGCAGCGCTACTGGCTGGAGGACCCCCAGCCCGGCTCGGCTCCGGAGCGGGCCGGCGCCCCGTCCGACGAGCAGTTCTGGGCGGCGGTCGAGTCCGGGGACCTCGGCGTGCTGGGCGAGGAGCTCGCCGTGGGCGCGGACGAGCCGTCCACGGCGCTGCTGCCCAAGCTCGCCCGGTGGCGGCGGGCGACGCAGCAGCGGGCCGTCGTCGACTCCTGGCGGTACCGGGCGACGTGGCGTACGGCCGCCGTGCCGGACTCCGCGACGTTGGCGGGGACCTGGCTGCTGCTGATGGCGCCCGGGCAGGAGGACCACCCGGTGGCCGCGGCGCTGGCCGCCCGGGCCGACCGGGCGGTCCCGGTGCTGGTCCCGGCCGGCGCCGACCGCGACCGGGTGGCGCGGCTGCTGCGGGAGGCGATGGGCTCCGACGACCGGGACGCCCACGTGGTGTCCCTGCTGTCGCTGGCCGAGCCGCGGGAGGAGTCCCCGGTTCCGGCCGCCGCCGAGGTGTCGACGGCGCTGGCCGTGGTGCAGGCGCTGACCGACGTCGGTGGGTCGGGCCGGCTGTGGTGGCTGACGCGTGGGGCGGTGTCGGTCGGCGGCTCGGACGAGCTGGCGGATGTCGCGGGTGCTGCGGTGTGGGGTTTGGGTCGGGTGGTGGGTTTGGAGGTGCCGTTGCGGTGGGGTGGTTTGGTGGATTTGCCGGGGTTGTTGGATGGGGGTGTGTGGGGTCGGTTGTGTGGGGTGTTGTCGTCGGCTGGTGGTGAGGATCAGGTGGCGTTGCGGTCGTCGGGTGTGTTTGTGCGGCGGTTGGTGCGTGCGGGTTCTCCGACGACTGCGGGTGCTGGTGGTTTTCGGTTGTCGGGGACGGTGTTGGTGACGGGTGGTACGGGGGCGTTGGGTGCGCGGGTGGCGTTGTGGGCGGTGGGTGTGGGTGCGGAGCATGTGGTGTTGGTGAGTCGGCGGGGTGGTGGTGCGCCGGGTGTGGGTGAGTTGGTGGGGCGGTTGGAGGGTTTGGGTGTGCGGGTGTCGGTGGTGGGTTGTGATGTGGCGGATCGTGGTGCGGTGGCGGGGTTGTTGGGGGATTTGGTGGGTCGGGGTGAGCGGTTGCGGGCGGTGGTGCATGCGGCGGGTGCGGCGCAGTTGACGCCGTTGGGTGAGGTGGGTGTGGGTGAGGTGGAGGAGGTGTTGCGGGCGAAGGTTGGTGGTGCGGTGGTGTTGGATGAGTTGACTGCTGGTTTGGATTTGGATGCGTTTGTGGTGTTTTCGTCGATTGCGGGGGTGTGGGGTTCGGCGGGTCAGGTGGGGTATGCGGCGGCGAATGCGTTTTTGGATGGGTTGGTGGTGTCGCGGCGTGGTCGTGGGTTGGTGGGGACGTCGGTGGCGTGGGGGCCGTGGGCTGAGGCGGGTATGGCGGTGGGGGTGGCGGGGGAGCAGTTGAGTCGGCGTGGGTTGCCGGGGATGGCTCCGGAGTTGGCGGTGGCGGCGTTGCAGCGGGCGTTGGATGGTGATGAGGGTCAGGTGGTGGTGGCGGATGTGCGGTGGGATCGGTTTGTGCCGTCGTTCACGGCGTTGCGTCCGTCGCGTCTGTTCACCGACATCCCCGAAGCACAGCCCGCACAGGCCGAGGAGACGCCGAAGGGCGAGGACCGCGGCGCGGCGTCGGCGCTGCGCGAGCGGCTCGCCGCCGCCTCCGGGCCGGAGCGCGACCGCATCCTGCTCGACCTGGTCCGCGGCACCGCCGCGGCGGTGCTGGGACACGCCACGCCGAGCGGGATCAGGCCCGCCCGCGGCTTCCTCGAACTGGGCTTCGACTCACTCACCGCCGTCGAGCTGCGCAACCGGCTGACCGCCGCAACGGGCATCGGGCTGCCCGCCACCCTCGTCTTCGACCATCCCACCCCGAACGCGCTCGCCGGTCACCTGCGGGCCGAGTTGGCGCCCGAGCAGCCGGCGTTGCCGATCGTGGCCGAGATCGAACGCCTCGACAAGCTCCTCGGCGGGCTGCCGGGCGACCAGGTCGACGACGCGGTCGTCGGTCGGCTGGAGGACCTGCTGGCCAGGTGGCGGGGACGACCCGCCGCCACCGCATCCGCGCCGGCCGCCCCGGAGGAGTTGGAGTCGGCGAGCCGGGACGAGCTCTTCGACATCATCCAGCGGGAGTTCGGCAAGTCCTGAGCGGACACTGCCCGACCCCGGGCAGGACGGGCCGGGGAAAGGGACACCTGGCGGCGCCGGACGCCTGACCGGCGCCGTCGGGCAGGTGCGGCTGCCTAGGGGTGCACGGATCCCGTCTAGGGGTGTGCCGGTGCGGGCCCGGCTCCGTAGGGTCGGAGCCCGTCAGGCCGTCTCGCCCTGCCCACCGGCAGCCGAGCGGTACGGATGTGGGTGCGTGCGGTACCCCGGATGGACGGGAGGTCCGCATGGCCGGATCCGGCCTGCCTCAGTTGCTCGCCATCAGTGACCTGCACGTGGTCCACGCGGAGAACAAGGCGATCGTCGAGCGGCTGCGGCCGGAGCGCGACGGCGACTGGCTCATCGTCGCCGGCGACGTCGGGGAGTTCGTCGCCGACATCGAGTGGGCGCTGGGACTGCTCAGCAACCGGTTCGCCAAGGTGATCTGGGCCCCCGGCAACCACGAGCTCTGGACCCCCCGCGAGGACCCGATCCAGCTGCGGGGAGACGCGCGCTACCAGCACCTGGTGGAGCTGTGCCGCGGGCTCGGGGTGGTGACTCCGGAGGACCCGTACCCCGTCTGGGACCCGCAGGGCGACGACCCGGTCCTGATCGCGCCGCTGTTCCTGCTCTACGACTACAGCTTCCGGCCGGCCGGGACGTACACGAAGGAGCAGGCCCTGGCGCGGGCCCACGAGGTCGGCGTGGTCTGCACCGACGAGATCCTGCTGCATCCGGACCCGTACCCGACGCGCGACGCCTGGTGCCGGGCGCGGCTGGCCCTGACCGAGCGCCGGCTCACCGCCGAGCGCAACGGGCTGCCCACCGTCCTGGTCAACCACTTCCCGCTCGTCCGCGAACCCACCCGGATCCTGCGGTACCCGGAGTTCGCGCAGTGGTGCGGCACCGAGGCCACCGCCGACTGGCACGTCCGGTTCGACGCCCGCGTCGCCGTCTACGGCCACCTGCACATCCCGCGCACCACCTGGTACGACGGGGTCCGCTTCGAAGAGGTCTCGGTGGGCTACCCACGGGAGTGGCGTCGCCGCTCGACGCCGCCGGGGCGGCTGCGCCGCATCCTGCCGGCGGTTGCCGGACAGCCCGCCTGAGCGCCGTCGCGATGCTGGTCACCGCTTTGTCCGGGACCCGCCGCGACGGCCCTCACGGGCCGGTCGATCAGGGGTTCTCTAGGGGTTGGGCGCGTGATGGGCGCTCAGTACCGTCCAGTCACGGTGGCGGGCATGTGTCGGCGGGACGGCCCGGCGTGGCGGGCGCCTGAGCAGGCACGACAACCGGAATCAGGAGCAGGTGTCGGGATCGTTGGCCGAACGGCCATGTCTCCACCCACCTGTGCACGAAGCCGGTCCGTCGGCGGTGGTGTGGTCAACGAATCGGCAGATTCCGATCGATAGCAAGCTCTGGGCGGGTGGGTCATGGCGGACGAAGACAAGCTCCTCGAACACCTGAAGTGGGTGACCTCCGAGCTCCGCCTGGCGCGCCGGCGCCTGACCGAGCTGGAGAACGAGGACGCCGAGCCGATCGCGATCGTCGGCATGGCCTGCCGGTTCCCCGGCGGGGTCGCCTCGCCGGAGGACCTCTGGGAGCTGGTCGCGGGCGGGGTGGACGCCACCGGCACGTTCCCCGACGACCGGGGCTGGGACCTCGACGGGCTCTACGACCCCGACCCGGACCACCCCGGCACCACCTACAGCAACCGGGGCGGCTTCCTGCGCGACGCCGGCCTGTTCGATCCGACCCTGTTCGGCATCTCGCCGCGCGAGGCGCTGGCCATGGACCCGCAGCAGCGGCTCCTGCTCGAGGTGACCTGGGAGGTCTTCGAGCGGGCCGGCATCGACGCCGCGTCGGTGCGGGGCAGCCGTACCGGGGTGTTCGTCGGCACCGCCGGGCAGGACTACACGTCGGTGCTGCGGCAACTGCCCGAGGGCACGGAGGGCTACGTCCTCACCGGCACGGCCGCGAGCGTCATGTCCGGCCGGCTGGCGTACTCCTTCGGGCTGGAGGGCCCGGCCGTCACGATCGACACCGCCTGCTCCTCGTCGCTGGTCGCCCTGCACCTCGCCGGTCAGGCCCTGCGCGACGGCGAGTGCTCCCTCGCCGTGGCCGGCGGCGTCACCGTGCTCGCCACGCCCGGCGCCTTCGTCGAGTTCTCCCGCCAGCGGGGGCTCGCCTCCGACGGCCGGTGCAAGGCCTTCTCCGCCGACGCCGACGGGACCGGCTGGTCCGAGGGCGTCGCCATGCTGCTCGTCGAGAAGCTCTCCGACGCCCGGCGCAACGGTCACCCCGTCCTGGCGGTGATCCGGGGCAGCGCCGTGAACCAGGACGGCGCCAGTAGCGGCCTGACGGCCCCCAACGGTCCCTCCCAGCAGCGGGTCATCCGGCAGGCGCTGGAGAACGCCCGGCTCAGCCCGTCCGACGTGGACGTGGTCGAGGCGCACGGCACGGGCACCCGGCTGGGCGACCCGATCGAGGCACAGGCGCTGCTTGCCACGTACGGGCAGGGACGGTCCGCCGACCGGCCGCTGTGGCTGGGGTCGCTGAAGTCGAACATCGGCCACCCGCAGGCCGCGGCCGGCGCCGGCGGCGTCATCAAGATGGTGATGGCGATGCGGCACGGCGTGCTGCCGCCCACCCTGCACGTGGACCGGCCGTCCCCGCACGTCGACTGGTCGACGGGGGCCGTGTCCCTGCTGGACGAGGCGCGCCCCTGGGCGGGCGGCGACCACGTCCGCCGGGCCGCCGTGTCGTCCTTCGGCATGAGCGGCACGAACGCCCACCTGATCCTGGAGCAGGCCCCGGCGCCCGACCCGGCTGCCGACGAGGCCACGCCGTCGCGCCGTCCCGTCGTCGCGCCGGTGCTGCTCTCCGCCGCGCAGCCGGTCGCGCTGTCCGCGCAGGCCGGCCGGCTGGCCCGTTGGCTGGGCGACGACGAGGAGCCGCGCCCGCTCGACGTGGCCTGGTCGTCGGTGGTGTCGCGCTCGACGCTCGACCGGCGTGCGGTGGTGCTCGCCGAGGACCGTGCGGGCCTGCTGGCGGGCCTGGAGTCCCTGACGGCGGGAGCGCCGTCGGGCACGGTGGTCACGGGCCAGGCCGGGGACCGGGGTCCGCTGGCGGTGCTCTTCTCCGGCCAGGGCGCGCAGCGCGCCGGCATGGGCCGGGAGCTGTACGCCGAATTCCCCGTCTTCGCCGCCGCGCTGGACGAGGCGTGCGGGCACCTGGACCGGGTGCTGCCGCGCCCGCTGAAGGAGGTGCTGTTCGCAGCCGAGGGTTCCGCCGAGGCGGAGCTGCTGGACCAGACCGCGTTCACCCAGGCCGGGCTCTTCGCGGTCGAGGTGGCGCTGTTCCGCCTGGTGGAGTCGTTCGGCGTGGTGCCGGACTTCGTGGGCGGGCACTCGATCGGCGAGGTCGCCGCGGCGCACGTGGCCGGGGTGCTGTCCCTCCAGGACGCCTGCCTGCTGGTGGCGGCGCGGGGCCGGTTGATGCAGGCGCTGCCCGGGGGCGGCGGCATGCTCGCCGTGGCCGCCGACGAGGCGGCGGTGGTCGAGTCGATCGCCGGGCTGACCGACCGGGTCGGCGTGGCGGCGGTGAACGGCCCGACCTCGGTCGTGGTCTCCGGCGCCGTCGACGCGCTGGACGAGGTGGAGCGGGCCTGGCGGGACCGGGGTGTGCGTACGCGCCGGTTGACCGTCAGCCACGCGTTCCACAGCCCGCTGATGGAGCCGGTGCTGGAGCGCTTCCGCGGCATCGTCGAGCGGCTGGACTTCGCCGCGCCCGCGCTGCCGATCGTGTCGAACCTGACCGGGGCGCTCGCCGACGCCGACGAGATCCGCACCGCCGACTACTGGGTACGGCACGTGCGTGAGGCGGTGCGCTACGCCGACGGGATCGGGGCCCTGCGGGACGCGGGGGTGGACACGTTCCTGGAGGTCGGCCCGCAGAGCGTGCTGACCGCGATGACGGCGGACGCCCTGCCCGACGACGACGTGCTGACCGTCGCCGCCCAGCGCCGGGACCGGCCGCAGGCGCAGGCGCTGCTGGCGGCGCTGGCCGAGCTGCACGTGCACGGCGTCCCGGTCGCCTGGCAGGAGTGGTTCGCCGACACCGGGGCGCGGCGGGTGGAGCTGCCCACGTACGCCTTCCAGCGGGAGCGGTTCTGGCCCGAGGTGGTGCCGTGGCGCGTCGGCGACGTGTCGGGTGCCGGCCTGGGCGTGGCGGGGCACCCGCTGCTCGGCGCCGCGGTGCGCCTCGCCGGTGACGACGAGGTGGTGCTGACCGGCCGGCTGTCGGCGTCGACGCACCCGTGGCTGGCGGACCACGTGGTCGGCGGTGCCGTGGTGGTGCCGGGCACCGCCCTGGTCGAGCTGGCGGTGCGCGCCGGCGACGAGGTGGGCGCGTCGCGCGTACGGGAGCTGACCGTGGCGGCGCCGCTGGTGCTGCCGGAGTCCGGGGCGGTACGCGTGCAGGTGCGCGTCGGCGCGGCCGACGATTCCGCAGTCCGGTCGGTGTCCGTGTACTCCCAGCCGGAGGACGACGACGACTCCGAGTGGACGCGGCACGCCGACGGTGTGCTCGAACCGGTGTCGGCCGACGAGCCGGGCGTCGGCGCGTGGCCGCCGGCGGGCGCGACCGAGGTGGACCTGACCGGGTGGTATCCGGCGCTGGCGGAGCACGGCCTGTCGTACGGGCCGGTGTTCCAGGGCGTGCGGCGGGCCTGGACGGCCGACGGTGCGGCGTACGCCGAGGTGGCGTTGCCGGACGGCGCGGCCGGTGACGCGAGCGCGTTCGGGGTGCACCCGGCGCTGCTGGACGCCGCCCTGCACCCGGTGGCCCTGCTGCTGGCGGCGGAGCCGGCGGGCGGGCCCCGCGTGCCGTTCGCGTTCGAGGGCGTGCAGGTGCACGCCTCGGGCGCCAGGACGCTGCGGGTGCGGCTGACCCGGGACGGCTCCGGGGTGCGGCTGGTCGCCTGCGACGGCTCGGGCGCGCCGGTGGTGTCGGTGGACTCCCTGGTGCTGCGGGAGATGACCGCGACGGCGACCCGGAGCGGCGCCGCCCGGTCGCTGTACGAGGTGTCCTGGCAGGCCGAGCAGATCGACGGCGTCGACGACCTTCCGGGGTGGGCGGCGCTGGGCCGGCCGGCATCGGACGCGCTGCCGGAGGTGCCGGTCTACGCGGACGTGGCGGCCCTGGCGGCGGGCGGGGCCACCGCCCGGCAGGTGCTGCTGACGGTGCCCGCCGGCGAACCCGGCGTCGCCGTGCCGGAGGCCGTGCGGACGGTCACCGGCGGTGTGCTGGACGTGCTGCGGTCCTGGCTCGCCGCCGAGCCGCTGGCGGACACGAAGCTCGTGGTGGTGACCCGGGGCGCGGTGGCCGCCGGGGACGACGACCAGGTCACCGACCTGGCCGCCGCCGCCGTCTGGGGCCTGCTGCGCTCGGCGCAGTCGGAGCACCCGGGGCGGATCGTCCTCGCCGACGTCGAGGGCGAGTTGACCCCCGCGACCCTCGCCGTGCTGGCCGGCGCCGCCGTCGACCCGTCGGTCTCCGGCGGCCAACTCGCGGTGCGCGGCGAGCGCACCCTCGTGCCGAGGCTGGCGCGGCCCGTGGGCGACGAGCTGACCCCGCCGTCCGGACCGTGGCACCTCGCCCCCGTCACTCCCGGCACCCTGGACGGGATCGGGCCGGTCCGGGCCACGCCCGTGGAGCTGGACGCGGGCCAGGTGCGCGTCGCCGTGCGCGCGGCCGGCGTGAACTTCCGGGACGTGCTGATCGGCCTGGGGATGTATCCGGATCCGGCGGCCGTGATGGGCAGCGAGGGTGCGGGCGTCGTGGTCGAGGTCGGCCCCGGCGTGACCGACCTGGCGCCCGGCGACCGGGTGATGGGCATGTTCGAACTCGGGTTCAGCCCGCAGGCGGTCGCCCACCGCCAGCGCATCGCCAAGATGCCCGCCGGCTGGTCCTTCACCCAGGCGGCGTCCGTCCCCCTGGTCTTCCTGACCGCGTACTACGCGCTGCGCGACCTGGCCGGGCTGCGGTCCGGCGAGTCGGTGCTGATCCACAACGGCGCCGGTGGCGTCGGCATGGCCGCCATCCAGCTCGCCCACCACCTCGGCGCCACCGTCCACGCCACCGCCAGCCCCGGCAAGTGGGGTGTGCTGCGGGGACTCGGGGTGGCGGGGGAGCGGATCGCGTCGTCGCGGACCACGGAGTTCGAGCAGGTCTTCGGCGCGGCCACGGGCGGCGCCGGGGTGGACGTGGTGCTCGACGCGTTGGCCGGTGAGTTCGTCGACGCGTCGCTGCGGCTGCTGCCGCGCGGTGGCCGGTTCGTGGAGATGGGCAAGGCCGACGTGCGCGACCCGGAGACGGTCGCCGCCGACCACCCGGGCGTGACGTACCGCGCGTTCGACCTCAACGAGGCGGGCAGCACCCGCATCGGCGAGATGCTCACCGAGATCCTCGACCTCTTCGCGCAGGGCGCGCTGCGTCCGCTACCCGTACGGGCGTGGGACGTGCGTCAGGCCCGGCAGGCGCTGCGGCACGTCAGCCAGGCCCGCCACGTCGGCAAGGTCGTGCTGCGCATCCCCGCGCCCGTGGACCCCGACGGCACCGTGCTGCTCACCGGCGCGGCCGGGACCCTGGCCGGCGTACTCGCGCGGCACCTCGTCGCCACCGGCCAGGCCCGCCGCCTGCTGCTGGCCTCCCGCCGCGCACCCGGCCGGGACGACGGGTACGCCACCCTGGTCCGGGAGCTGACCGACGCGGGCGCCGACGTCACCGCCGTGGCCGTCGACGTCAGCGACCCCGCGCAGGTCACCGAGCTGATCGCCGGGATCGACCCGGCGCACCCGCTGACCGCGGTGGTGCACACCGCCGGCGTGATCGCCGACGCGACCATCGGTTCGTTGGACGAGTCCGCCCTGCGTACGGTGCTGGCGCCGAAGGTGGACGCCGGCTGGGCGTTGCACGAGGCGACCGCGCACCTGGACCTGTCGGCGTTCGTGCTGTTCTCGTCGGTGGCGGCCACCCTCGGTTCCCCGGGGCAGGGCAACTACGCGGCGGCGAACGCGTTCCTCGACGCCCTCGCGCAGCACCGCCGCCAGCAGGGCCTGCCCGCCACCAGCCTCGCCTGGGGCATGTGGGCCACCGACAGCACGATGACCGCGCACCTCGACGGCGACGACCAGCAGCGGCTGCGGCGGGTCGGGATGAGCCGGCTCTCCCCGGCCGAGGGCGCCGAACTCTTCGACGCCGCCCTGCCGGCGGTGCAACCGGTCGTCGTCGCGGCCCGCCTCCACGTCACCGGCGAGGCGAGCCACGTACCGCCGCTGATGCGGCACCTGCTGCGCGGCGGCGGCCGACGCCGCGCCGCCACCGACCGGCCGAGCGCCGGGGCGTCGTGGCGGGAGCGGCTCGACGGCCTGTCCGAGGCGGACGCCCGCCAGGCGCTTGTCGACCTCGTCTGCGGCCAGGCCGCCACGGTGCTGGGGCACGCCTCGGCACAGGCGGTCCCCGCCGCCCGAGCCTTCAAGGACCTGGGCTTCGACTCGCTGACCTCGGTGGAGCTGCGCAACCGGCTGGGCGCCGCCACCGGGCTGCGGCTGACCGCCACGCTGGCCTTCGACCACCCCACCCCGGCCCGGCTCGCCGACCACCTGTTCGCGCAGCTCGGCCGGGCCACCGGCGCCGGAACCACCGTCCGTACCGTCGTCACCGCCGACGCCGACGAGCCGATCGCCATCATCGGCATGGCCTGCCGCTACCCGGGCGGCGTCGCCACCCCCGAGCAGCTGTGGCAGCTCGTCACCTCCGGGTCCGACGCCATCGGCGGCTTCCCCACCGACCGCGGCTGGGACCTCGACCGGCTGTACGGCACCGACGGCGACCAGGCCGGCGGCACCGTCACCGACCAGGGCGGCTTCCTCTACGACGCGGCCGACTTCGACGCCGGCTTCTTCAACATCAGCCCCCGCGAGGCCCTCGCCATGGACCCGCAGCAGCGGCTGCTGCTGGAGACCGCCTGGGAGAGCTTCGAGTACGCCCGCATCGACCCCGCCGCCCTCGGCGGCACCGCCACCGGTGTCTTCATCGGGGCCGCCTCCTCCGGCTACGCCACCAGCGGACGTGACGACCTGGACGGCCTCGAGGGGCACCTGCTCACCGGGACGGCCGGCAGCGTCGCCTCCGGGCGGGTCGCCTACATGTTCGGCCTCGAAGGCCCGGCGGTCACCGTCGACACCGCCTGCTCCTCGTCGCTGGTGGCGTTGCACCTCGCCGCCCAGGCGCTGCGCGGCGGCGAGTGCGACATGGCCCTGGCCGGCGGCGTGGCGCTGATGGCGCAGCCCGGCATGTTCTCCGAGTTCTCCCGGCAGGGCGGCCTCGCCCCGGACGGGCGGTGCAAGGCGTTCGCCGCCGGGGCCGACGGCACCGGCTGGTCCGAGGGCGTGGGCATGCTGCTCGTGGAGCGCCTCTCCGACGCCCGGCGCAACGGGCACCGGGTGCTCGCCGTACTGCGCGGCTCCGCGATCAACCAGGACGGCGCGTCCAACGGGCTGACCGCCCCGAACGGCCCGTCGCAGCAGCGGGTGATCCGACAGGCCCTGGAGAACGCGCGGCTGAACCCGGCCGACGTGGACGCCGTCGAGGCGCACGGCACCGGCACCGTCCTCGGCGACCCGATCGAGGCGCAGGCGGTGCTGGCCACCTACGGGCAGGACCGCGCCGACGCCGAGCCGCTCTGGCTCGGCTCGATCAAGTCGAACATCGGCCACTCCCAGGCCGCGGCCGGGGTGGCCGGCGTGATCAAGATGGTGCTGGCGATGCGGCACGGCGTGCTGCCGCCCACCCTGCACGTGGACGAGCCGTCGCCCCACGTCGACTGGAGCGCCGGGGCGGTCGCCCTGCTCACCGAGGCCCGTCCGTGGCCGGCGGTGCAGCGGCCGCGCCGGGCCGCCGTGTCGTCGTTCGGCATCAGCGGCACCAACGCGCACACCATCATCGAGCAGGCGCCCGACGAGCCGGCCCCGGCGACGACCCCGCTGGCGGGGGACCTCCCCGGCCTGGTCGGCCCCGCCGCCGTACCCCTGCTGGTCTCCGGCCGCAGCCCCCGCGCGCTCGGGGCGCAGGCCGCCCGGATCGGCGAACGGCTGGCCGGCGACGCCGACCTGGACCTGCGGCACCTCGGGTTCTCCCTGGCCGCGCAGCGGGCGCACCACCCGTACCGGGCGGTCGTCGTGGCCGCCGACCGGGACGACGCGGCCGCCCGCCTGGCCGCCCTCGCCTCCGCCGACGGCACGCCGGTCGGCGCGGACACGGCGTCGAAGGTCGTCTTCGTCTTCCCCGGCCAGGGCTCCCAGTGGAAGGGGATGGCCCTGGACCTGCTGGAGACCTCGCCGGTCTTCCGGCAGCGGATGGGGGAGTGCGCCGAGGAGCTGTCCCGACTGGTGGACTGGTCCCTCACCGACGTGCTCCGGGAGGCGCCCGGTGCGCCGCCCCTGGACCGGGTGGACGTGGTCCAGCCGGTGCTCTTCTCCGTCATGGTGTCCCTCGCCCAGCTCTGGCGCTCGTGCGGCGTCGTGCCGGCCGCCGTCGTCGGGCACTCGCAGGGTGAGATCGCCGCGGCCTGCGCGGCCGGCGCGCTGACCCTCGCCGACGCGGTACGGCTCGTCGTGGCCCGCAGCCGTGGCCTGCTGGCCATCTCGGGCCGGGGCGGCATGGTCTCCGTCCCGCTGCCGGCCGCCGACACCGAGCAGCTCATCGCGCAGTGGCCGGGCACCCTCTCGGTGGCCGCCCTCAACGGCGCCGCCGCGACCGTGGTCTCCGGTGACGCGGCGTCGGTCGCCGAACTGCTCGCGCACTGCGCCGAGCGGGACATCCGGGCCCGCGCGATCGCCGTCGACTACGCTTCACACTGCGACCACGTCGACGCCGTACGCGACGACCTGGTGGCCGCGCTCGGCACGGTCGACTCCCGTTCGACCGGGGTGGCCTTCCACTCGACGGTCACCGGCGAGCCGATCGACACCGCGGAGCTCGACGCGGGCTACTGGTACCGCAACCTGCGGGAACCGGTCCGGCTCGCGCCGGTGCTGGACCAGCTGATCGACCAGGGCTTCCGGGTCTTCGTCGAGGTCAGCCCGCACCCCGTGCTGAAGGTGGTGGTCCAGGACGCGCTGGAGAAGGCCACCGGCGCCGTCGACGCGGGCGTCGTGGTCGGTTCACTGCGCCGCGACGAGAACGGGCCGCACCAGCTCCTGACCGGCCTCGGTGACCTGCACGTCGCCGGGGTGCCCGTCGACTGGGCGGCGGTGTTCGCCGGCTCCGGCGCCACCGGCGTCGACCTGCCGACGTACGCCTTCCAGCGGGAGCGGTTCTGGCCGGCGGTGGACCACTCCGCCGGCGGCGACGTGTCCGGCGCGGGCCTCGGGGCGGCGGGACATCCGCTGCTCGGCGCGGCGGTACGCCTCGCCGGTGACGACGAGGTCGTGCTGACCGGCCGGCTGTCGGTGTCGACGCACCCGTGGCTGGCCGACCACGTGGTCGGCGGTGCGGTGCTGGCGCCGGGCACCGCGCTGGTGGAGCTGGTGGTGCGCGCCGGCGACGAGGTGGGCGCGTCGCGGGTACGCGAGCTTACGGTGGCGGCGCCGCTGGTGCTGCCCGCCTCCGGCGCCGTCCGCGTGCAGGTACGCGTCGGCGCGGCCGACAGCTCCGGCGTCCGGTCGGTGGCGGTCCACTCGCAGCCCGACGGCGACCCGGAGGCCGACTGGACGCGGCACGCCGACGGTGTGCTGGAGCCTGCCGCCGACGAGCCGGAGGTGGGCGCCTGGCCGCCCGCCGGGGTGCCCGAGGTGGACCTCGCCGGCTGGTATCCGGCGCTGGCGGAGCGGGGCCTGACCTACGGCCCGTCGTTCCAGGGGCTGCGCCGGCTGTGGGCCGCCGGCGACCACGCGTACGCCGAGGTCGCGTTGCCGGACGAGGCGACCGCCGACACCGACCGGTTCGCCGTGCACCCGGCGCTGCTGGACGCCGCGCTGCACCCCGTGGGGCTGCTGCTGGCGGACCGCTCCGGCGGGCCGCGGGTGCCCTTCGCCTTCGAGGGCGTGCAGGTGCACGCCTCCGGCGCCCGGGTGCTGCGGGTGCGGTTGACCCGGACGGGTTCCCGCGTGCGGCTGGTGGCCGGCGACGAGTCGGGCGCGCCCGTGGTGTCGGTGGACGCGCTCGCGTTGCGGGAGATGACCGCGTCCGCCGGCCAGGACCCCACCGAGCGGGCCCTGTTCGAGGTGACGTGGCAGCCCGAGCGGGTCACGCCGGCGCGCGACGTCACCGGCTGGATGCTGCTCGGCGACACCGAGGTGCCGGCGGACCTGTCCACGCCGGCGTTCCCGACCGTCGACGACCTGGTCACGGCGATCTCCGGCGGCGTGGTCGAGGCGCCCCGCGCGCTGCTGCTTCCGGTCCGAGCGGACACGCCGGACGCCGGACTGCCCGACCTGGTGGGCACGGTCACCGCCCAGGTGCTGGACGTGCTGCGGTCCTGGCTGGCCGCCGAGGCCCTGGCCGACACGAAGCTGGTGGTCCTGACCCGCGGCGCGGTGCTCGCCGCACCGGCCGACGCGCTGCGGGACCTGGCCGGCGCGACGGTCTGGGGCCTGCTGCGCTCGGCGCAGTCGGAGCACCCGGGACGGATCGTCCTCGCCGACGTCGACGGCGCGCTCACCCCGGCGACCCTCGCGGTGCTGGCCGCGGTGGCCGATGACCCGTCGGCCACCGGCGGCCAGGTGGCCGTACGCGGCGACGAGGTGCGCACCCCGCGCCTGGGCCGGCCCGTTGGTCCGGCCGCCGAGGAACTCGTCGCGCCGGCCGGGCTGTGGCAGGTCGGCGCGGTGAGCCCCGGCACCCTCGACGGGATCGGCATGGTGCCCGCCACGCCCGTCGCCCTGGACGCAGGCCAGGTGCGCGTCGCCGTGCGCGCGGCCGGCGTGAACTTCCGCGACGTGCTGATCGGCCTGGGCATGTATCCGGATCCGGCGGCCGTGATGGGCAGCGAGGGTGCGGGCGTCGTGGTCGAGGTCGGCCCCGGCGTGACCGACCTGGCGCCCGGCGACCGGGTGCTCGGCATGTTCGAGCCGGCCTTCGCCCCCGAGGTGGTCGCCGCCCGCGACCTCGTCGCGAAGATCCCCGACGGCTGGTCCTTCACGCAGGCCGCGTCGGTGCCGGTGGTGTTCCTGACCGCGTACTACGCGCTGCGCGACCTGGCCGGGCTGCGGTCCGGCGAGTCGGTGCTGATCCACAACGGCGCCGGTGGCGTCGGCATGGCCGCCATCCAGCTGGCCCGGCACTGGGGCGCGACGGTGTACGCCACCGCCAGCCCCGGCAAGTGGGGCGTGCTGCGTGGCCTCGGGGTGGCCGGGGAGCGGATCGCGTCGTCGCGGACCACGGAGTTCGAGCAGGTCTTCGGCGCGGCCAGCGGTGGTGCCGGGGTGGACGTGGTGCTCGACGCGTTGGCCGGTGAGTTCGTCGACGCGTCGTTGCGGCTGCTGCCGCGCGGTGGCCGGTTCGTGGAGATGGGCAAGGCCGACGTGCGCGACCCGGAGACGGTCGCCACCGACCACCCCGGCGTCAGCTACCGCGCGTTCGACCTCAACGAGGCCGGACACCCGCGGATCGGCGAGATGCTGACCGAGATTCTCGACCTGTTCGCGCAGGGCGCGCTGCGTCCGCTGCCCGTACGGGCGTGGGACGTGCGTCAGGCCCGGCAGGCGCTGCGGCACATCAGCCAGGCCCGCCACATCGGCAAGGTCGTCCTGCGGGTGCCCGCGCCCGCCGACCCCGACGGCACCGTGCTGCTCACCGGCGCGGGAGGCGCCCTCGCCCGGGTGTTCGCCCGGCACCTGGTCGCCACCGGTCAGGCGCGGCACCTGCTGCTGGCCTCGCGCCGTGGCCCCGAGCAGTACCAGGACCTGGTCGAGGAGCTCACCCGGGCCGGTGCCCGGGTCACCGCCGGCACCGCCGACGTGACCGACCCCCGGCAGGTGACCCGGCTGCTGGAACTGGTGGACCCGGCGCACCCGCTGACTGCGGTGGTGCACACCGCCGGCGTGATCGCCGACGCGACCATCGGTTCGTTGGACGAGTCCGCCCTGCGTACGGTGCTGGCGCCGAAGGTGGACGCCGGCTGGGCGTTGCACGAGGCGACCGCGCACCTGGACCTGTCGGCGTTCGTGCTGTTCTCGTCGGTGGCGGCCACCCTCGGCTCGCCGGGGCAGGGTAACTACGCGGCGGCGAACGCGTTCCTCGACGCCCTCGCGCAGCACCGCCGGCAGCAGGGGCTGCCCGCCACCAGCCTCGCCTGGGGACTGTGGGCCACCAGCAGCGCGATGACCGCGCACCTGCACGGCAACGACCACCGCAAGGCGATCCGCGCCACCAGCGCCCCGCTGACCGACCAGCAGGGCGTCGCGCTCTTCGAGGCGGCACGGCAGCGCGGCAGCGCCCACCTCGTACTCATGAACCTGCCGCCGGCAAGCGCGCGCCCGGCCGGCGGCACCGTGCCCAGCCTGCTGCGTGACCTGGTCCGCACCTCCGCTCCGGCCCGCCGCGCGGTGGGTCGGGGCACGGCCGACACCGCGTCGGTGCGGGACCGCCTGGCGATGCTCAGCCCGGCCGAGCGGCGCAACCACCTGCTCGACCTGGTGGCCGCGAACGTCGCCAGCGTGCTCGGGCACCGCTCCGCGGAGAACGTCGACCCTCACCGCGCCTTCAAGGAGTTGGGCTTCGACTCGCTCACCTCCGTCGAACTGCGCAACCGGCTCTCCGCCGCGACCGGGCTGCGGCTGCCCGCGACCGTGGCGTTCGACCACCCGGCCCCCGCGGTGCTCGCCGACTTCCTCGACCGGGAACTGGGCGGCGGTTCGGACGCCGCCCGCCCGGCCGCGGTCGGTACGGCCGCCGCGCTCGACGAGCCGATCGCCATCATCGGCATGGCCTGCCGCTTCCCCGGCGAGGTGCAGACCCCCGAGCAGCTCTGGCAGGTGGTCACCGCCGGCGCCGACGTCATCTCGCCGTTCCCCACCGACCGGGGCTGGGACCTGGACGACCTGAGGGCCAGCGGCGGGGACGACACGTCCGTACCCCGCCAGGGCGGCTTCCTGCACGACGCCGCCCAGTTCGACGCCGCCTTCTTCGGGATCTCGCCCCGGGAGGCGCTGGCCATGGACCCGCAGCAGCGGTTGCTGCTGGAGACGTCCTGGGAGGCCTTCGAACGGGCGGGGATCGACCCGCACTCGGCGCGGGGCAGCAGCACCGGCGTCTACGTCGGTCTCATCTACCACGACTACGCCTCCCAGGCCGCCGGAACGACCGACGAGGTGGACGGCTACGTCGGCAACGGCAGCGCGGGAAGCGTCGCCTCGGGACGCATCTCGTACCTGTTCGGCCTCGAAGGCCCCGCGGTCACCGTCGACACCGCCTGCTCATCGTCGCTGGTCGCCCTGCACCTGGCCACCCAGGCGCTGCGGCAGGACGAGTGCCGGCTCGCGCTCGCCGGCGGGGTGAGCGTGATGTCCACCCCCGGCATGCTCACCGAGTTCTCCCGGCAGCGTGGCCTGTCGCCCGACGGGCGGTGCAAGGCCTTCGGCGCGGGCGCCGACGGCACCGGCTTCGCCGAGGGCGTCGGCATGCTCCTGCTGGAGCGCCTCTCCGACGCGCAGCGCAACGGCCACCGCGTCCTCGCCGTCGTGCGGGGCAGCGCGGTGAACCAGGACGGCGCCAGCAGCGGCCTGACCGCGCCGAACGGCCCCGCCCAGCAGCGGGTCATCCGGCAGGCGCTGGCGAACGCCCGGCTGACCCCGGGCGACGTCGACGCCGTCGAGGCGCACGGCACGGGCACCGCGCTGGGCGACCCCATCGAGGCGCAGGCCCTCCTGGCCACGTACGGGCAGGACCGGCCGCAGGACCGGCCGCTGTGGCTCGGTTCGATCAAGTCGAACATCGGTCACGCCCAGGCGGCGGCGGGCGTCGCCGGGGTGATCAAGATGGTGCTGGCGATGCGGCACGGTGTGCTGCCGCCGACCCTGCACGCGGACGAGCCGTCGCCGCACATCGACTGGACCGCCGGCTCGGTGGCCCTGCTCACCGGCACCCGGTCGTGGCCGGCCGTCGACCGGCCGCGCCGGGCCGCGGTGTCGTCGTTCGGGATCAGCGGCACCAACGCGCACACGATCATCGAGCAGGCGCCGGAGTTCGTCCCGCCGCCCGCCGGGCCGCCCGCGACGTCCCCGGTCGACCTGGTCGCGGGCGTCCTCTCGGCCCGCGACGACGCCGCCCTGCGCGAGCAGGCACGCCGGCTGCGGGGCCTGCTGGACGACGAACCGGACCTGACGCTCGCCGACGTCGCCCACGCGCTCGCCACCCGCCGCACAGCCTTCGAACACCGCGTGGTGCTGCTGGCCCGGGACCGCGAGGACCTGCTCACCGCCCTCGACGCGGTGGCCGCCGACCAGCCCTCGGCCGCCGTCGTCCACGGCGTGGCCCGCGGCGGGCGCACCGCGATCCTCTTCTCCGGCCAGGGCGCCCAGCGCCCCGGCATGGGGCGCGAGCTGTACGACGCCCACCCGGTCTTCGCCGCCGCCCTCGACGAGGTGTGCGGGCACCTGGACCAGCACCTGCCCCGTCCGCTGCGCGAGGTGCTGTTCGCCGAGGCGGGCACGCCGGAGGCGGAGCTGCTGGACCAGACCGTCTTCACCCAGGCCGGGCTGTTCGCCGTCGAGGTGGCCCTGTTCCGGCTGGTCGAGTCGTTCGGCGTCCGGGCGGACCTGGTGGCCGGGCACTCGATCGGCGAGGTGGCCGCCGCCCACGTCGCCGGGCTGTTCAGCCTCGCCGACGCCTGCGCGCTGGTCGGGGCCCGTGGCCGGCTCATGCAGGCCCTGCCGCAGGGCGGCGGGATGCTCGCGGTCGGCACCGACGAGCAGGCCGTCGTGGAGTCGTTGGCCGGGCTCACCGACCGGATCGGCGTCGCGGCGGTGAACGCCCCGACCGCCGTGGTGGTCTCCGGCGAGCTCGGGGCCCTCGACGAGGTGGAGCGGACCTGGCAGGACCGGGGCGTACGCACCCGCCGGCTGAACGTCAGCCACGCCTTCCACAGCCCGCTGATGGAGCCGATGCTGCGCGAGTTCCGGCAGGTGCTCGACACCCTGACGTTCCACTGGCCGGCCCTGCCGATCGTGTCGAACCTGACGGGCGAGGTCGCCGACCCCGACGAGATCGGCACCCCCGACTACTGGGTCCGGCACGTGCGCGAGACCGTCCGGTTCGCCGACGGGGTCGCCAGCCTGCGTACGCGCAACGCCCGGGTCTTCCTCGAACTGGGCCCCGACGCGGTGCTCGCCGGCATGGTGCGCGGCTGCCTGCCCGACGACGGCGACACCCTCCCGGCGGCCGTCGTGGCGAGCCTGCGCCCGGGCCGCCCGGAACCGGTGTCGCTGATGAACGCGCTGGCGGAGCTGCACGTGCACGGCGTGCCGGTCACCTGGACCGACCTCCTGCCGGGCACCGCGACCCGCCCGGTGGACCTGCCGACGTACCCGTTCCAGCGGCAGCGGTTCTGGCCGGCGGTGGGGCGGCTGCGGGCCGGTGACGTCAGCGGCGCGGGCCTCGGTGTGGCGGGGCACGGCCTGCTCGGCGCGGCGGTCGACCTCGCCGGCGACGACGAGGTGGTGCTGACCGGCCGGCTGTCGCTGACCACCCACCCCTGGCTGGCCGACCACGTGGTCTCGGGCGTGCCGCTGGTCCCCGGCACGGCGCTGGTGGAACTGGCCGTGCGCGCGGGCGACGAGGCGGGCGTGTCCCGGCTGCGTGACCTGGCGGTGCTGACGCCGCTGGTGCTCCCCGACGCGGGCGCCGTGCGGATCCAGGTCCGGGTGTCGGCGGGCGACTCGTCGCAGCGTCCCGTCGCCGTCTACTCGCGCCCCGACGACGACCCCGAGGCGGGCTGGCTCCAGCACGCCGAGGGTGTGCTGGAACCGGCGACGGCGGACGAGCCGAGGACGGGCACCTGGCCGCCGGCCGGCGCGACCGAGGTCGACCTGGCGGGCTGGTACCCGGCGCTTGTCGCGCGCGGCCTGGCGTACGGGCCGGTGTTCCAGGGTCTGCGACGCGCGTGGGTGGGCGACGGCGAGGTGTTCGCCGAGGTGGTCCTGCCGGACGACGCGGCGGCGGGCATCGACAGGTTCGGGGTGCACCCGGCGCTGCTGGACGCGGCCCTGCACCCGGTCGCCCTGCTGCTGGGCGAGGAGCCGGGCGGGCCACGGGTTCCGTTCGCGTTCGAGGGCGTGCAGGTGCACGCCTCGGGTGCCACGGTGCTGCGGGTCCGGTTGTCCCGCAGCGGCGCCGGCGTGCGGCTGGTGGCGTGCGACGAGGTGGGCGCGCCGGTGGTGTCGGTGGACTCCCTCGTCCTGCGTGAGCTGGCTGGCACGGCCACGGCGGGTGTGGCGTCCCGGTCGATGTTCGAGGTGGTCTGGCAGGCGGAGGAGACCGAACCGGTCGACGACGTGTCGGGTTGGGCGGTGCTGGGCGGTCCGGCCCTGCCGGGCGTTCCCGGCGGTCCCTCCGCCGAGACGATCAGGCAGCTGCTGGCCGCGATCGACACCGGCACCGCGCCGCCGCGCCGACTGCTGTTCACGCCGACCGGGCCGGACGCCGGCGACGTCGACGCGGCGCAGCGGGCCCGGGCCATGACGGCGGACGTGCTGGGCCTCGTGCAGGCGTGGCTGGCCGCGGACGTCCTGGCGGATTCGAAACTGGTGGTGGCCACCCGACGCGCCGTGTCCGTCGGCGACGAGGACCAGGTGACGGATCCGGCCGCCGCGGCGGTGTGGGGTCTGCTGCGTTCGGCGCAGTCCGAGCACCCGGGCCGCATCGTCCTGGCCGACGTGGACCGTGGCGTGAACCCCGGCGTGCTGGGCACCCTGACCCGCTATGCGGCGGACCCGACCGGCGGCCAGGTGGCCGTCCGTGGCGGCGAGGTCTTCGTGCCGCGCCTGGTCCGTGCGGTGGTGCCGGCGTCGGCGCAGGCGCCGGCCGTCGGTGACGGCGTGGTGCTGGTGACCGGCGGTACGGGCGCGCTCGGTGCGCTGGTCGCGGAGCACCTGGTGTCGGTGCACGGCGTGCGCTCGCTGGTGCTCGTGTCGCGGCGCGGCCCGGAGGCCGAGGGTGCTGGCGAGCTGACCGGGCGGTTGACCGCGCTGGGCGCCGACGTACGGATCGTCGCCTGTGACGTGACGGACCGGGACCAGGTGTTCGGCCTGGTGGCGGAGATCGGCGCCGAGGGTCGCCTGGCGGGTGTGGTGCACACGGCCGGTGTCCTGGACGACGGTGTCGTGGAGGGGCTGACGGCGGAGCGGCTGGCCGGGGTGTTGGCGCCGAAGGTGTCGGCCGGGTGGTTCCTGCACGAGGCGACGGCGTCCCTCGCGCCGGATCTGGACGTGTTCGTGGTGTTCTCGTCGGTGGCGGGGGTGCTGGGTTCGCCGGGGCAGTCGGCGTACGCGGCGGCCAACGCGTTCCTGGACGGGCTGGCGGTGTGGCGGCGCAAGTCGGGCCTGCCCGCGGTCAGCCTGGCGTGGGGCATGTGGGACACCGCCGGCATGGCCGCGTCGATCGGTGGCGTCGAGCGGGCCCGCTCGGCGCGCGCCGGCCTGCGGGGCATGAACGCCCGGACCGGTCTGGAGCTGTTCGACGCCGCCCTGGGCGCCGGCCGGCCGGCCCTGGTGCCGGCCGTGATCGACGTGCCCGCGCTGCGCGCGGCGGCCTCCGGCGGGATGGTGCCGCCGATGCTGCGGGTCCTCATCGGCACGGCGAACACCCGCCGCCAGGCGGGCAAGGGCGGTGACGGCTGGGCCGACCGGCTGGCCAGGCTCAGTGAGGAGAACGGCCTCACCGAGGTGGACCAGCTGGTGCGGGGTCTCGTCGCGCAGGTGCTGGGGCACGGCGGCGCCGAGGCGGTGCCGGCGGACCGGGCGTTCCGGGAGCTGGGCTTCGACTCGCTGACCGCCGTCGAGCTGCGCAACCGGGTCAACGGCGCGACCGGCCTGCGGCTGGCCTCGACCCTGGTGTTCGACTACCCGACCCCGCAGGCCCTGACCGCCCACGTGTACGCGGAACTGGTCGGCGAACGGCTCGCCGCCGTCGTCTCCGACGAGCCGGCCGGCGGCGACGCCGACGAGCCGATCGCGATCGTGGGCATGGCCTGCCGCTACCCCGGCGGCGTCCAGTCACCCGACCAGCTGTGGAAGCTGGTCAGCACCGGCGGGGAGGGCGTCGGCGAGTTCCCGGCCGACCGCGGCTGGGACCTCGACACGCTCTTCCACCCCGATCCGGACCACCCCGGGACGTCGTACACCCGGCACGGCGGTTTCCTGTACGACGCCGGCGCGTTCGACCCCGCGTTCTTCGGCATCTCGCCGCGCGAGGCCCTCGCCATGGACCCGCAGCAGCGGTTGCTGCTGGAGGCGTCGTGGGAGACGTTCGAGTCGGCGGGGCTGGACCCGTCGCGGCTGCGGGGCAGCCGGACGGGCGTGTTCGCCGGCGTCATGTACCACGACTACGCGAACCGGCTCATGGAGCTGGCCGGCGAGGTCGAGGGCTACGTCGGCACCGGCAACTCGGGCAGCGTGCTGTCGGGTCGGGTGGCGTACACGTTCGGGCTGGAGGGCCCGGCGGTCAGCGTCGACACGGCGTGCTCGTCGAGCCTCGTGGCGCTGCACCTGGCGGTGCAGGCGTTGCGCTCGGGCGAGTGCGATCTGGCGCTGGCCGGCGGTGTGACGGTGATGGCCACGCCAGGGACGTTCATCGAGTTCTCCCGGCAGCGTGGCCTGTCGGCCGACGGCCGGTGCAGGTCGTTCGCGGCGTCGGCCGACGGCACCGGCTGGTCCGAGGGCGTGGGCGTGCTGCTGGTGCAGCGCCTCTCCGACGCCCAGCGGGAGGGTCGGCGCATCTACGCGGTCGTGCGGGGCACGGCGGTGAACCAGGACGGCGCGTCGAACGGGCTGACCGCGCCGAACGGCCCGTCGCAGCAGCGGGTGATCCGCCAGGCGCTGGCGAACGCGCGGTTGACCACCGCCGACGTGGACGCCGTGGAGGCGCACGGCACGGGCACGACCCTCGGTGACCCGATCGAGGCGCAGGCGTTGTTGGCGACGTACGGGCAGGAGCGTCCGGGGGATCGGCCGCTGTTGTTGGGGTCGGTGAAGTCGAACATCGGGCACACGCAGGCGGCTGCCGGTGTGGCCGGTGTGATCAAGATGGTCATGGCGATGCGCCACGGTGTGGTGCCGTCGACGCTGCACGTGGACGAGCCGTCGCCGCACGTGGACTGGTCGGCCGGGGCGGTCGCTCTCACCACCGAGGCGACGCCGTGGCCGGCTGTGGACCGGCCGCGTCGGGCGGCGGTGTCGTCGTTCGGCATCTCCGGCACGAACGCGCACGTGATCATCGAGCAGCCGCCGGCCGAGCTGGTCGAGGGCGAGATCGTCGCCGGGAACGTACCGCCGCTGGTGCCGGTGCTGCTGTCGGCCCGCGACGGCGCGTCGCTGGTCGCGCAGGCGGGCCGCTGGGCGAGCTGGCTGGCCGCCGACGGCGGCGTACGCCCGCTGGACGCGGCGTGGTCGAGCGTGGTGTCCCGGTCGGTGCTGGAACATCGCGCGGTGGTGGCCGGGACGGGCCGCGACGAGCTGCTGGCGGGCCTGGAGGCGCTGGCGGCGGGTGAGCCCTCCGGCGGGGTCTTCGCGGGCCCGGGTGGGCCCCGGGGCCAGCTGGCGCTGGTGTTCTCGGGCCAGGGCGCGCAGCGCGCCGGCATGGGCCGGGAGCTGTCCGAGGCGTTCCCGGTGTTCGCGGCAGCCCTGGACGAGGTGTGCGGACACCTCGACCCGTTGCTGCCGGGTGCGCTGCGGGAGGTGCTGTTCGCCGAGGCGGGCAGCCCCGAGGCGGAACTGCTGGACCAGACCGTCTTCACGCAGGCCGGTCTGTTCGCCGTCGAGGTGGCGCTGTTCCGGCTGGTGGAGTCGTTCGGCATCGTGCCCGACATGGTCGCCGGCCACTCGATCGGCGAGGTGACGGCCGCGTACGTCGCGGGCGTGTTGTCCCTGGCCGACGCGTGCGCCCTCGTGGCCGCGCGGGGCCGGTTGATGCAGGCGCTGCCGGCCGGCGGCGGGATGCTGGCCGTGGCCGCCGCCGAGGACGCGATGACGGAGTCGATCGTCGGCCTGGCCGACAAGGTCGGTGTCGCGGCGGTGAACGGGCCGACGTCGATCGTCGTGTCCGGCGCGGTGGAGGCCCTCGACGAGATCGAGCGCGACTGGCGGGACCGGGGCGCGCGTACCCGACGGCTCGCCGTCAGCCACGCGTTCCACAGCCCGCTGATGGAGCCGATGCTCGCCGAGTTCCGGACGGTCCTGGACGGGTTGACGTTCGTCGCGCCGGTGCTGCCGATCGTGTCGAACGTGACCGGCGCGCTCGCCGACGCCGACGAGATCCGTACGGCCGACTACTGGGTGCGCCACGTCCGCGAGGCCGTCCGCTACGCCGACGGGGTCACCGCCCTGCGGGCCGCCGGGGTGGACACGTTCCTGGAGATCGGGCCGCAGAGCGTGCTGACCGCGATGGCGGCGGACATCCTGCCGGACGACGACGACGTCCTGTCGGTCGCCACCCAGCGTCGGGACCGGTCGCAGGCCCAGGCGCTGCTCGGCGCGCTGGCGGAACTGCACGTGCACGGCGTGCCGGTGACCTGGCAGGAGTGGTTCACCGACAGCGGGCCGCGGCGGGTCGACCTGCCGACGTACACCTTCCAGCACCAGCGCTACTGGCCGGAGCCGGCGAGCCGGCCGCGTACGAGGACGGCCGACAGCGTCGACGCCGACTTCTGGGCCGCCGTCGAGCAGGGCGACCTGAGCGCCCTCGCCACGCAGTTCGGCGACGACGGCGCCGCCCTGGACGCCCTCACCCCGGCCCTGCCGGTCCTGTCGACCTGGCACCGGGCGCGGACGCGGCGGGCGGTCGTGGACGCCTGGTCGTACCGGGTCGGATGGAAGCGGACCGACATCACCGCCGAGCCGGCGCGGCCCGGCGTGTGGCTGCTCGTGACGGCGGAGGACGACCTGACGGACGGCACCCGCGCGGAGGCGGTCACCAAGGCCCTCGCCGAGGTCGGCGCCGACGTGGTCCGGCTGACCGTCGACCCGGTCGGCACCGACCGGGCGGAACTCGCCCGCCGGCTGGCCGACGCGCTGGCCGACGGGCCCGTCACCGGCGTGCTCTCCCTGCTCGGCCTCCGCGACCAGCCGCACCCCGCCCACCCGGCCGTACCGGTCGGGACGGCCGCCACGCTGCTGCTGCTCCAGGCCCTGCACGACGCCGGGGCGACGACCCGGCTGTGGTGCCTGACCCAGGGCGCGGTCAGCACCGGCGACGGGGACGCGGTGCACGGCGTCGCCCAGAGCGGGCTGTGGGGCCTGGGACTCGTGGCGGGCCTGGAACACCCCCAGCTCTGGGGTGGACTGGTGGACCTGCCCGAGCAGGTCGACGCGACGGCGTGGGACCGGCTGGCGCGGGTGGTGACCGGCGCCGGCGACGAGGACCAGCTGGCCGTACGCCCCTCCGGGGTGTTCGTCCGCCGCCTGGTCCGGGCGGCACCCGCCGCCCCCGACACGGCGGAGCGGTGGCGGCCGTCCGGCACGGTGCTGGTCACCGGCGGCACCGGCGCCCTGGGCGCCCACGTCGCCCGGTGGGCGGCGGCCAACGGCGCCGCGCACGTCGTGCTGACCAGCCGCCGGGGCGAGCGTGCCCCCGGGGCGGTGGAGCTGCGCGATGAGCTGACCGCGCAGGGCGTACGGGCGTCGGTCGTGGCCTGCGACGTGGCCGACCGCGACCAGGTGGCGGCACTGCTGGCCCGGCTGGACGAGGACCCCGCGCCGTTGACGGCCGTGGTCCACGCGGCGGGTGCCGGCGAGCCCGGCCTGATCGCCGACACCGACCTGGCCGCGTTCGCCGGGGTGCTCGACGGCAAGGTCGCCGGCGCGGTGCACCTGGACGCGCTGCTCGCCGACCGGCCGTTGGACGCCTTCGTGCTGTTCGCCTCCATCGCCGGGGTGTGGGGCAGCGGCGGGCAGTCCGCGTACGCCGCCGGGAACGCCTTCCTGGACGCGCTCGCGGAGCAGCGTCGCGGGCGGGGCCTGCCGGCGACGTCCGTGGCCTGGGGGCCGTGGGCCGACGGCGGCATGGCCACCGGCGAGGCCCAGCAGCTGCTGGCCCGGCGCGGCCTGACCGCCATGGCACCGGCCGAGGCCGTGCACGCCATGCGGTACGCCGTGGGCCTGCCCCGGGCGGCGCTGACCGTGGTGGACGTCGACTGGGCGGTCTTCGCCCCGGCGTACGCCTCGGCCCGCCCCCGGCCGCTGCTCGACGACATCGCCGAGGCCCGCGAGGCGCTGCACGCCCAGGCCGGGGAGCAGCAGCCCGGCGGGGCCGTCGACGCCCTGCGGGAGCACCTGCTCACGCTGCCCCGGCCCGAGCGGGTCCGGCACCTGGTCGATCTCGTCCGCACCCACGCCTCCGCCGTGCTCGGCCACTCGGGCACGGACCGGGTCAAGCCGCAGCGCGCCTTCAAGGAGCTCGGGTTCGACTCGCTGACGGCGGTCGAGCTGCGCAACCGGTTGACCGGGGCCACCGGCCTGTCGCTGCCAGCGACCCTCGTCTTCGACTACCCGAACCCGGCCGTGCTCGCCGAGAACCTGCTCGACGGCCTGCTGCCCGAGGGGGCACAGGCGGACGGCGGCGACCCGGCGGAGGCGGCCGTCCGGCAGGCGCTCGCGGCGATCCCGCTGACCCGCCTGCGGGAGGCCGGGCTGCTGGACCTGCTGCTCAACCTCGCCGACGCCGACGGCGGCGACGGTGACGAGTCCACCGACGAGGACCTGGACCTCGACGACCTCGACACCGACGCCCTCGTCAGGCTGGCGCTTGACGGAACCGATTCCTGACCGTTGTCCCCAGTACGGAGCTCATGATGTCTACGTCCGCAGACAAGGTCGTCGAGGCGCTTCGCGCCTCGCTCAAGGAGACGGGCCGCCTCCGTCAGCTCAACCAGCAGCTGACCGCTGCCGCCCGGGAGCCCATCGCGATCGTCGCGATGTCCTGCCGCTACCCGGGCGGCGTGGCCAGCCCCGAGCAGCTCTGGGACCTGGTGGCCTCCGGCAGCGACGCCATCGGCGGTTTCCCGACCGACCGGGGCTGGGACCTGGACAACCTGTACGACCCGGACGCCGACCGGGCCGGCCACTCCACCACGCGGGAGGGCGGCTTCCTCTACGACGCGGCCGACTTCGACGCCGAGTTCTTCGGCATCTCGCCCCGCGAGGCCGTGGCGATGGACCCGCAGCAGCGGCTGCTGCTGGAGACGTCGTGGGAGGCGTTCGAGCAGGCCCGGATCGCACCCGCGTCCATGCGCGGGCAGAAGGTCGGCGTCTTCGTCGGTACCGCCGCCAACGGCTACGGCGTGGGCCCGCAGACCGAGGTCGAGGGCACCGACGAGGGCTACCTGCTGACCGGCACGGCCACCAGCATCGTCTCGGGACGGATCGCGTACGCCCTCGGCCTGGAGGGCCCCGCCGTCACGGTCGACACCGCCTGCTCGTCGTCGCTGGTCGCCCTGCACCTGGCCTGCCAGGCGCTGCGGCAGGGCGACTTCGACCTGGCCCTGGCCGGCGGCGTCTGCGTGATGGCCACCCCCGCCCCGTTCGTGGGCTTCTCCCGGCAGCGGGGGCTCGCCCCCGACGGCCGGTGCAAGTCGTTCGCCGCCGCCGCCGACGGCACCGGCTGGTCCGAGGGCGTCGGCATCCTGCTGGTGGAGCGGCTGTCGGACGCCCAGCGCAAGGGGCACCCCGTCCTCGCCGTGATCGCCGGCAGCGCCGTCAACCAGGATGGCGCGTCCAACGGCCTCACCGCCCCCAACGGGCCGGCCCAGCAGCGGGTGATCCGGCAGGCCCTCGCGAACGCCCGGCTGACCACGGCCGACGTGGACGCCGTCGAGGCGCACGGCACCGGCACCGTGCTCGGCGACCCGATCGAGGCGCAGGCGCTGCTGGCCACGTACGGGCGGGACCGGCCCGCCGACCGGCCGCTGCTGCTCGGCTCGATCAAGTCGAACATCGGTCACAGCCAGTCCGCCGCGGGCGTGGCCGGCGTGATCAAGATGGTGATGGCGATGCGGCACGGGCTCGTGCCGTCCACCCTGCACGTCGACGAGCCGACGCCGAAGGTGGACTGGTCGGCCGGCGAGGTGTCGCTGGTGACCGAGGCGACGCCGTGGCCGGTGACCGACCGTCCCCGCCGGGCGGCCGTCTCGTCGTTCGGCATCTCCGGCACGAACGCGCACACCATCCTGGAGGAGCCGCCCGCCGCCGACGCCGCGGCCCCCGCCGACGCCGGCCCGGCCCCCGCCCTGCCGGCGGTGCCCGTGCTGCTGTCCGCCCGGTCGGAGGCCGCGCTGAGGGCGCAGGCGGGCCGCTGGGCCCGGTGGCTGGACGACGACGAGACCCTCCGGCCGGTGGACGTCGGCTGGTCGTCGGTGGTGTCGCGCTCCGCGCTGGAGCACCGCGCGGTCCTCACCGCCACCGACCGCGAGGACCTGCTGGCCGGGCTGCGCGCCCTCGCCGCCGGCCAGCCGTCCGGCGCGGTGGTCGCCGCTCAGGCCGCCGACCGGGGCCCGCTCGCGGTGCTCTTCTCCGGCCAGGGCGCGCAGCGCGCCGGCATGGGCCGGGAGTTGTACGCCGAGTTCCCGGTCTTCGCGACCGCCCTCGACGAGGTGTGCGTGCAGCTCGACCCGCTGCTGCCGCGCCCGCTGAAGGACGTGCTGTTCGCACCGGAGGGTTCCGCCGAGGCGGAGCTGCTGGACCAGACCGCGTTCACCCAGGCCGGGCTGTTCGCCGTCGAGGTGGCGCTGTTCCGGCTCGTCGGCTCGTACGGCGTGGTGCCGGACTTCGTGGGCGGCCACTCGATCGGCGAGGTCGCCGCCGCGCACGTGGCCGGGGTGCTGTCCCTGGCCGACGCGGCGGCGCTGGTGGCGGCGCGGGGCCGGCTGATGCAGGCGCTGCCCACCGGTGGCGGGATGCTCGCCGTCGCGGCGGCCGAGGCCGACGTCCTCGCCACGCTCGACGGGCTCGCCGACGTGGGAGTCGCGGCCGTCAACGGGCCGACGTCGGTGGTCGTCTCCGGCGCCGTCGAGGCCCTCGACGAGGTGGAGCGGCTCTGGAAGGACCGAGGCGCACGCACCCGCCGGCTCACGGTCAGCCATGCGTTCCACAGTCCGCTGATGGAGCCGATGCTCGACGGGTTCCGGGCCGTCCTCGACGGGCTGGAGTTCTCCGCGCCGACGTTGCCGATCGTGTCGAACGTGACCGGGGCGCTCGCCGACGCCGACGAGATCCGCACCGCCGACTACTGGGTGCGCCACGTCCGGCAGGCCGTCCGCTACGCCGACGGGGTCGCCGCGCTGCGCGCCGCCGGCGTGGACGCGTTCCTGGAGATCGGCCCGCGCAGCGTACTGACCGCGATGACCCGGGACGTGCTGAGCGGGCAGGAGCCGGCGGACGCCGACGACGACACCCCGGTCATCGCCGTGCCCGTCCTGCGCGCCGACCGCCCCGAGGCGCGGGCCCTGCTCGCCGCCCTCTCCGAGCTGCACGTCAACGGGGCGCCCGTCGACTGGCCGGCCCTCTACGCCGGCACCGGCGCGACCCCGGTCGCCCTGCCCACGTACGCGTTCCAGCGGCAGCGTTACTGGCCCGAGCAGATGCCGGTCTCGGTCACCGGCCCGGTCAGCCCGGACGTGGTGGACGTCGAGTTCTGGTCGGCGGTGGAACGTTCCGACGTGGCGGCCCTCGCCGCGCAGTTCGGCGACGACGGGGCGGACGTCCTGGCCCCGGCCCTGCCGGTCCTGTCGTCCTGGCGCAAGGCGCGGCTGCGGGACGCGGTCGTCGACGGCTGGTCGTACCGGGTGGTGTGGAAGCGGACCGCCGCCCCCGCGCCGGTCAGCCCGTCCGGCCGCTGGCTGCTCGTCGAACCGGCCGGCGACGCCCCCACGACGGAATGGGCCGAGGCGCTCGCGGGGGCACTGGTCGCCGCCGGCGGCGAGGTGTCCCGGCTGGCGGTGGACCCGACGGCGGAGCGCGACCAGGTGACGGCGCGGGTGGCCGAGGCCGTGGGGGACAGCCCGTTCACCGGGATCGTCTCCCTGCTGGGCCTGCTGGACCGGCCGCACCCCGGCCAGCCGGCGGTGCCGCTCGGCACGGCCGCCACGATGACGCTGGTGCAGGCCCTGCACGCCGCCGACGTCGCCGCGCCACTGTGGACGGTCACCCGGGGCGCGGTCGGCACCGGCGACGCCGACCCGGTCCGCAGCGTCGCCCAGGGCGGCCTGTGGGGCCTGGCCCGGGTCGCCGGGCTGGAACACCCGCAGCTCTGGGGCGGCCTCGTCGACCTGCCGGACGGCCCCGACCGGAGCGACTGGGACCACCTGGTGGGCGTCCTGACCGGCGGCGGCCCCGAGGACCAGGTCGCCGTACGGCCCTCGGGCGTCTTCGTACGCCGACTGGTGCGCGCCACGCCGGCCGCCGTAGGCACCGTCGAGCGCTGGCAGCCGTCCGGCACCGTCCTGATCACCGGCGGCACCGGGGCGCTCGGCGCCCACGTGGCCCGCTGGGCGGCGGCCAACGGCGCGGCGCACGTCGTGCTGACCAGCCGCCGGGGCGAGCACGCTCCCGGGGCGGCCGAGCTGCGCGACGAGCTGACCGGGCTCGGCGCCCGGGTGACCCTGGTCGCCGCCGACATGGCCGACCGCGCCCGCGTCGAGGCGCTGCTGCGCGACGTCGACGCCGATCCGGCGCCGCTGACCGCGGTGGTGCACGCCGCCGGGGTGGGCCAGCTGAACATGCTTGCCGACACCGACCTCGCCGGGCTGGCCGGGGTACTCGACGGCAAGATCGCCGGTGCCGTGCACCTGGACGAGCTGCTGGGCGACCGGCCGCTCGACGCGTTCGTGCTCTTCTCCTCCATCGCCGGCATCTGGGGCAGCGGCGGACAGGCCGCGTACGCCGCCGGCAACGCCTTCCTCGACGCGCTCGCCGAGCGGCGCCGCGCCCGTGGCCTGGCCGCCACCGCCGTGGCCTGGGGACCCTGGGCCGAGGGCGGCATGGCCAGCGGCGAGGGCCAGGAACTGCTGGCCCGGCGCGGCCTCAGCCCCATGTCGCCGGCCCAGGCCGTGTACGCGCTGCGCAGCGCCGTCGGCCGGGCCGTGCCGTCGGTGACCGTGGCGGACGTCGACTGGTCCCTGTTCACCCCGGCGTTCGCCGCCGCCCGCGCCCGCCCCCTGCTCGACGACATCGCCGAGGCGCGCGACGCCCTGCGCGTGGTCGACGCCGAACCGGAGGACACCGCCGGCGGCGGGCTGCGGCAGCACCTGTTGACGCTGCCCCGCGCCGAGCAGGACCGCCACCTGACCGACCTCGTACGCACGCACACCGCCGCCGTGCTCGGCCACTCCGGCACCGAGCTGGTCAAGGCGAACCGGGCGTTCAAGGAACTGGGCTTCGACTCGCTGACCGCTGTCGAGCTGCGCAACCGGCTCGGCGCCGCCACCGGGCTCACCCTGCCCACCACCCTGGTCTTCGACTACCCGAACCCGGCCGCCCTCGCCGACCACCTGTCGGCGACGCTGCGCCTGCACGAGGTCGACACCGTCACCACCTGGGGCCCCGCCGGGCCGGTGGACGACGACCCGATCGTCATCGTCGGCATGAGCTGCCGGTACCCGGGCGGCGTGGCCAACCCGGACGACCTGTGGGACCTGGTCGCCACCGGGCGCGACGGGATCAGCGGCTTCCCCGACGACCGGAACTGGGACATGGGCCGGCTGCTGGCCGTCGACGCCGAGGGGCGACCCGTGTCGCACACCCGCGAGGGCGGCTTCGTCGACGGCGCCACCACGTTCGACCCCGGCTTCTTCGGCATCTCGCCGCGCGAGGCGGTCGCCATGGACCCGCAGCAGCGCCTGCTGTTGGAGGCGTCCTGGGAGGCCGTCGAGCAGGCCGGCATCGACCCGGACGAGCTGCGCGGCAGCCGTACCGGCGTCTTCGTCGGCGCCTCCCCGTCGGGCTACGGCACGACCGACACCCCGGCGGAGCTGGCCGGATACCAGCTCACGGGCGGCGCGCACAGCGTCATCTCCGGCCGGGTGTCGTACACCTTCGGGCTGGAGGGCCCGGCGGTGACGGTCGACACCGCCTGCTCGTCGTCGCTGGTGGCGGTGCACCTGGCCGCCCAGGCGCTGCGCGGCGGCGAGTGCGACATGGCGCTGGCCGGCGGCGTCACCGTGATGGTGACCCCGGGCGCCTTCGTCGAGTTCTCCCGCCAGGGCGGCCTCGCCCCGGACGGGCGCTGCAAGTCCTTCGCCGCCGACGCCGACGGCACCGGCTGGTCGGAGGGCGTCGGCGTGCTGCTGGTCCAGCGGCTCTCCGACGCCCGGCGGCAGGGCCGCCAGGTGCTCGCCGTGATCGCCGGCAGCGCCGTCAACCAGGACGGCGCGTCCAACGGCCTCACCGCCCCCAACGGGCCCGCCCAGCAGCGGGTGATCCGGCAGGCCCTCGCGAACGCCCGGCTGACCACGGCCGACGTGGACGCCGTCGAGGCGCACGGCACGGGTACGACCCTGGGCGACCCCATCGAGGCGCAGGCGCTGCTGGCCACCTACGGCCAGGGCCGCCCCGCCGACCGGCCGCTGCTGCTCGGCTCGATCAAGTCGAACATCGGCCACAGCCAGGCCGCCGCCGGTGTCGCCGGCATGATCAAGATGGTGCAGGCGATGCGGTACGGCCTGCTCCCGCAGACCCTGCACCTCGACGAGCCGACCCCCCACGTGGACTGGACCGCGGGAGCGGTGTCCCTGCTGGCCGAGGCGCGTCCCTGGCCGGCGGTGGACCGGCCGCGCCGGGCCGCCGTGTCGTCGTTCGGCATCAGCGGTACGAACGTGCACCTGATCCTGGAGCAGCCGTCCGCGCCGACCGGCGGGGACGAGCCGGAGGTCGAGGGCGAGCCGTCGCGGACGCCGTCGGTGCTGCCGGTGCTGCTCTCGGCCCGGGACGCGGCCGGGCTGTCGGCGCAGGCCGACCGCTGGGCGCAGTGGCTCAGCGGCACCCGGACCTCGCGCCCGCTCGACGTGGCGTGGTCGTCGGTGGCGTCGCGGTCCGTGCTGGAGCACCGGGCGGTCGTGTCCGGTGCGACCCGCGACGAGCTGCTGGCGGGCCTCGAAGCCGTGGCGGCGGGCGAGCCCTCGGCCGGCGTGCTCACCGGCCCGGGCACTCAGCGCGGCCAACTCGCGCTGCTGTTCTCGGGTCAGGGCGCGCAGCGCGCCGGGATGGGCCGGGAGTTGTCGGCCGAGTTCCCGGTGTTCGCCGCCGCGCTGGACGAGGTGTGTGCGCACCTCGATCCGCTGTTGCCGCGTCCGCTGCGGGAGGTGCTGTTCGCCGAGGCGGGCACCCCGGAGGCGGAGTTGCTGGATCAGACGGTGTTCACGCAGGCTGGGTTGTTCGCGGTCGAGGTGGCGCTGTTCCGGCTGGTGGAGTCGTTCGGGATTATGCCGGACATGCTGGCCGGTCACTCGATCGGCGAGGTGACGGCGGCGTACGTGGCCGGGGTGTTGTCGCTGGCCGACGCGTGTGCTCTCGTGGCCGCGCGGGGCCGGTTGATGCAGGCGCTGCCCACCGGCGGCGGCATGCTGGCCGTGGCCGCCGACGAGACTGCGGTGGCGGAGTCTCTCGCTGGGCTGACCGACCGCGTCGGCATCGCCGCGGTCAACGGGCCCACCGCCGTGGTGGTTTCCGGTGCCGTCGAGGCCCTGGACGAGGTGGAGCGGATCTGGCGCGACCGGGGTGCGCGTACCCGCCGGTTGACGGTGAGCCACGCGTTCCACAGCCCGTTGATGGAGCCGATGCTCGACGAGTTCCGCGCGGTCCTGGACGGCCTCACCTTTGCCGCGCCGCTGCTGCCGGTCGTGTCGAACGTGACCGGTGCCCTGGCCGGCGACGAGATCCGCACGGCCGACTACTGGGTGCGGCACGTGCGCGAGGCCGTCCGCTACGCCGACGGGATCACCGCCCTGCGCGAGGCGGGTGTGGACACGTTCCTGGAGGTCGGTCCGCAGAGCGTGCTGACCGCGATGGCCGCCGACGTGCTGCCCGACGACGACGCCGTGCTGGCCGTGGCCGTGCAGCGGCGGGACCGGGCTGAGGCGCAGGCGCTGCTGCACGCTCTGGCGGAGTTGCACGTGCACGGCGTGCCGGTGACCTGGACGCAGTGGTTCGCCGACGCTGGCGCGCGCCGCGTGGACCTGCCCACGTACGCCTTCCACCGCGAGCGGTACTGGCTGCCGCCGGCCGGCCAGTCGGCCGACGTCTCGGGAGCCGGCCTCGGCGTGGCGCGGCACCCGCTGCTCGGCGCGGCGGTGTCGGTCGCCGGCGAGGACATGGTCGTGCTGACCGGCCGGCTGTCGGTGTCGACCCACCCGTGGCTCGCCGACCACGTCATCTCCGGCGCCGTGATCGTGCCCGGCACCGCCCTGGTGGACCTCGTTGTCCGGGCGGGCGACGAGGTCGGTGCCTCCCGTGTCCGCGAACTGACCGTGCTCGCCCCGCTCGTGCTGCCCGCCACCGGCGGCGGGGTACGGGTACAGGTCCGGGTCGGTCCCGTCGACGGGACCGGCAGCCGCTCGGTGACCGTGCACTCCCAGCCCGAGGACGACCCCGAGTCGGGCTGGAACCGGCACGCCGACGGCCTCGTCAACGCCCCCACGGCCGACGAGCCCACGGTGGGCGCGTGGCCGCCGCCCGGCGCGTCCGAGGTGGACGTCACCGGCTGGTACCCGGCGGTGGCCGAGCACGGGCTCTCCTACGGGCCGGTCTTCCGTGGCCTGCGGCGGGCGTGGACCGCCGAGGGCGAGGTGTTCGCCGAGGTCGCACTCCCCGACGAGGTGCTCGGGGACCCGGCGGGATTCGGGGTGCACCCGGCACTGCTGGACGCCGCCCTGCACCCCGTCGGGCTGCTGCCCGCCGACGGGGCCGGTGGCGCCCGGGTGCCGTTCGCGTTCGAAGGCGTGCAGGTCCACGCGGTCGGGGCCCGGACGCTCCGGGTCCGCCTCACCGCCACCGGCAGCTCCGTGCGGCTGGTCGCCGTCGACGAGACCGGTGTGCCGGTGGTGTCGGTGGACTCGCTGACGCTGCGCGAGCTGACCGGCATGGCGGCGCCGTCCGACGAGGCGCACCGATCCCTGTTCGAGGTGTCCTGGCAGCCCGAGCAGATCACCGCGCCCGACGGCGCGTACGGCTGGGTCGTGCTCGGTGACCGGCCGCTCGACGGCGCGCCGCAGCTTCCGGCGTACGCCGAGGTCGCGGCGGTGGCCACGGCGGTGACGGACGGAACGGCCCCCGCTCCCGCGGCGCTGCTGCTGCCCGTCTCTCCGGCGGCGCCCGGGGCGGACCTGCCCGACGCGGCGCGGTCGGTCACGGCGGACGTCCTCGGCGCGGTGCAGGCCTGGCTGGCCGCCGATTCCCTGGCGGACTCGCGGCTGGTCGTGGTGACCCGTGGCGCGGTGGCCACCGGCACGACCGACCGCGTCACCGACCTGGCGGGCGCCGCGGTCTGGGGCCTGCTGCGCTCGGCCCAGTCGGAACACCCCGGCCGGATCGTGCTGGCCGACCTCGAACCGGGCGTCGACCTGGACGCCGACCTGCTGGCCCTGCTTGCCGCAGCCGCCGACGACCCCGCCCTCGGCGGGCAGCTCGCGGTGCGGGCGGGCACGGCGTACCTGCCGCGGCTGGTCCGCGCCACCGGCGACGCGCGCACCCCGGCGACCCTGGGCCGGGGGACCGTCCTCGTCACCGGCGGCACCGGCTCGCTCGGCGCCCTGGTGTCCGAACACCTCGTCACGGCGTACGGCGTGCGCTCGCTGGTGCTGGCGTCCCGGCAGGGCCCGGCGGCCCCCGGCGCCGACGACCTGGTGCAGCGGCTGGCCGAGCTGGGCGCGACCGCCCGGGTGGTCGCCACGGACGTGACCGACCGCGAGCGCGTCGGCGAGCTGGTCCGGGCGATCACCGCCGAGGACCGCCTGGCCGGGGTGGTGCACACCGCCGGCGTCCTCGACGACGGCGTGATCAGCGGGATCACCGCCGAGCGGCTGGCGGACGTGCTGGCCCCGAAGGTCACGGCCGGCTGGTGGCTGCACGAGGCGACCGCCGAGCTGGACCTCGACCTGTTCGTGCTCTTCTCCTCCGTCGCCGGGGTGCTCGGCTCTCCCGGCCAGGCCGCCTACGCGGCCGGCAACGCCTTCCTGGACGCCCTCGCCGTGCTGCGGGCGCAGCGCGGGCTGCCCGCGGTCAGCCTCGCGTGGGGCATGTGGGACACGGACGGCATGGCCGCGTCGATCAACGACACCGACCGGGCGCGGGTGACCCGGGCCGGTCTGGTTCCGATGACCGCCCCGGTCGGGCTCGGGCTGTGGGACGCCGCCCTGGCCCACGGCGGCGCGGCGCTGGTACCGGCGGTGGTCGACCTGCCCGCCATGCGGGCGCAGACCGCCGCCGGCCGGGTGCCGGTGATGCTGCGGGCCCTGGTGGGACCGGGCACGAAGCGTCGCCGCTCCGGCTCCGGCGCCTGGGTCGACCGGCTGGCCGGGCTCGACCCACAGGAGGCGCGCACGCAGGTGGCCCTGCTGGTCCGGGGGATGATCGCGCAGGTCCTCGGTCACGGCGGCGCCGAGGCGGTGCCGGCGGACCGGGCGTTCCGGGAACTGGGCTTCGACTCGCTGACCGCCGTCGAGCTGCGCAACCGGATCAACGGCGCGACCGGGCTGCGGCTCACGTCGACGCTCGTCTTCGACTACCCGACCCCCGGCGCCCTGTCGGAGCACCTGTACGAGCAGCTGTCCGGCCAGGTCGCCGACCAGCAGCAGGCCGTGCGGGCGACCACCGTCGACGAGCCGATCGCGATCGTGGGCATGGCCTGCCGCTACCCGGGTGGCGTGACGAACCCGCAGCAGCTGTGGGACCTGGTCGCCGCCGGGGCCGACGGCATCGGCGAGTTCCCCACCGACCGGGGCTGGGAACTCGACCGGCTCTTCCACCCCGACCCGGACAACCCCGGCACGTCGTACACCCGGCACGGTGGCTTCCTGTACGGGGCCGCCGAGTTCGACCCGGACTTCTTCGGCATCTCGCCGCGCGAGGCGATCGCGATGGACCCGCAGCAGCGGCTGCTGCTGGAGACCTCGTGGGAGACGTTCGAGTCGGCCGGTCTCGACCCGCAGCGGTTGCGCGGCAGCCGGACCGGCGTGTTCGCCGGCCTGATGTACCACGACTACGCCTCCGGCGTGCAGGACCTGCCCGAGGGCGTGGGCGGTTACCTCGGCACCGGCACCTCCGGCAGCGTGCTGTCCGGTCGGGTGGCGTACACGTTCGGCCTGGAGGGGCCGGCGGTCACCGTCGACACGGCGTGCTCGTCGTCGCTGGTGGCGCTGCACCTCGCGGTGCAGGCGTTGCGCAGCGGCGAGTGTGATCTGGCGCTGGCCGGTGGCGTGACGGTGATGGCCACCCCCGGCACGTTCATCGAGTTCTCCCGGCAGCGGGGTCTGTCGGCCGACGGCCGCTGCAAGTCGTTCGCGGCGTCGGCCGACGGCACCGGCTGGTCCGAGGGCGTCGGCGTGCTGCTCGTGCAGCGCCTCTCCGACGCCCGGCGCGAGGGCCGGCGGGTCCTGGCGGTGGTACGCGGATCGGCGATCAACCAGGACGGCGCGTCCAACGGGCTGACCGCCCCGAACGGTCCCTCTCAGCAGCGGGTCATCCGGCAGGCGCTGGCGAACGCGCGGCTCACCACCGCCGACGTGGACGCCGTCGAGGCGCACGGCACCGGCACCACCCTCGGCGACCCCATCGAGGCGCAGGCCCTGCTGGCGACGTACGGGCAGGACCGTCCGGAGGACCGGCCGCTGTGGCTGGGCTCGATCAAGTCGAACATCGGCCACACCCAGGCCGCCGCCGGGGTGGCCGGCATCATCAAGATGATCATGGCGATGCGCCACGGGCTGCTGCCGTCCACGCTGCACGTCGACGAGCCGTCCCCGCACATCGAGTGGAGCGCCGGGGCGGTCTCCCTGCTCACCGAGGCACGCGACTGGCCCGTGGCGGGCCGGCCGCGCCGCGCGGCGGTCTCGTCGTTCGGAGTCAGCGGCACCAACGCGCACGTCATCATCGAGCAGCCCCCCGCAGAGGCGGAGCCGACCCGGGGCGAGGGCGCGCCGACGCCCGCCGCCGAGCGGCTGCCGGCCCCGGTGCTGCTGTCGGCCCGCTCCGAGGCCGCCGTCGCGGCCCAGGCGGAGCGCTGGGCCCGCTGGATCGCCGGCGACGAGGCGCTGCGCCCCGTCGACGTCGGCTGGTCGTCGACGGTCAGCCGGGCCGTGCTGGAGCACCGCGCGGTGGTCACCGCGACGGACCGGGACGAACTGCTGTCCGGGCTGCGCGCCCTCGCCGCCGGCGAGTCGGCCGCCACCGTGGTCACCGGCATGGGCGCGACGCGTACGCAGCTGGCTGTGCTCTTCTCCGGCCAGGGCGCGCAGCGCGCCGGGATGGGCCGGGAGCTGTCCGCCCTGTTCCCGGTGTTCGCGACCGCGCTGGACGAGGTGTGCGGACACCTCGACCCGTTGCTGCCGCGTCCGCTGCGGGAGGTGCTGTTCGCCGAGGCGGGCAGCCCCGAGGCGGAGCTGTTGGACCAGACCGTCTTCACGCAGGCCGGTCTGTTCGCGGTCGAGGTGGCGCTGTTCCGGTTGGTGGAGTCGTTCGGGATCGTGCCGGACATGCTGGCCGGCCACTCGATCGGCGAGGTGACGGCCGCGTACGTGGCCGGGGTGCTGTCCCTGGCCGACGCGTGCGCTCTCGTTGCCGCGCGGGGCCGGTTGATGCAGGCGCTGCCCACCGGTGGCGGCATGCTGGCCGTGGCGGCCGACGAGGACGCCGTGGCGGAGTCGATCGCCGGGCTGACCGACCGCGTCGGCATCGCGGCCGTCAACGGGCCCACCGCCGTGGTGGTCTCGGGTGCGGTCGAGGCCCTGGACGAGGTGGAGCAGGCCTGGCGGGACCGGGGTGTGCGTACCCGCCGGCTCACCGTCAGCCACGCGTTCCACAGCCCGCTGATGGCGCCGATGCTCGACGAGTTCCGCGCCGTACTGGCGGGGCTGACGTTCCGGGCGCCGCTGCTGCCGGTGGTGTCGAACCTGACCGGCGCGCTCGCCGACCCGCAGGAGATCACCCGCGCCGAGTACTGGGTGCGGCACGTGCGGGAGGCCGTGCGCTACGCCGACGGCATCGCCGCCCTGCGGGCCACCGGGGTCGACACCTTCCTGGAGATCGGCCCGCAGAGCGTCCTGACCGCGATGAACGCCGACCTGCTCGCCGAGGACGCGCTCGCGGTGGCCGTCCAGCGCCGGGACCGTCCCGCCCCGCAGGCACTGCTGCACGCCCTCGCCGACCTGCACGTCCACGGCGTCCCGGTGACCTGGACGCAGTGGTTCACCGACGCCGGCGCCGCCCGGGTCGACCTGCCGACGTACGCCTTCCAGCACCAGCGGTACTGGCTCGGCGCGGGCCAGGCGCGTACCGCCGACGTGTCCGGCGCGGGCCTCGGCGTGGCCGGGCACCCGCTGCTCGGCGCGGCGGTCACCGTCGCCGGCGCGGACATGGTGGTGCTGACCGGCCGGCTGTCCCTCGCCACCCACGCGTGGCTCGCCGACCACGTCGTCTCCGGCGCGGTCATCGTGCCCGGCACCGCCCTGGTGGAGTTGGCCGTCCGGGCCGGCGACGAGGTGGGCGCGTCGCGGGTGCGGGAGCTGACCGTCGCCGCGCCGCTGGTGCTGCCGGAGGCCGGCGCCGTACGGGTGCAGGTACGCGTCGGCGCGGCCGACGAGGCCGGCACCCGGGTCGTGGCGGTGCACTCGCAGGCCGAGGGCGACCCGGAGGCCGACTGGGTCCACCACGCGGAGGGCGTGCTGGAGCCGGCGACGGCCGACGAGCCGAGCCTGGGGGAGTGGCCCCCGACCGGCGCGTCCGAGCTGGACGTCACGGGCTGGTACCCGACGCTTGCGGAGCACGGCCTGACGTACGGGCCGGTGTTCCAGGGGCTGCGCCGGGTGTGGACGGCCGGCGACGACGTGTACGCCGAGGTGGCGCTGCCGGACGAGGCGGCGACGGAGGCGGCGCGCTTCGGCGTGCACCCGGCGCTGCTGGACGCCGCCCTGCACCCGATCGGGCTGCTGCCGGGTACGGCGGAGTCGGGCGGGGCGCGGGTGCCGTTCGCGTTCGAGGGTGTGCAGGTGCACGCCTCGGGCGCGCGGGTGCTGCGGGTGCGGCTGTCGCGTACGGGCTCGGCGGTGCGCCTGGTCGCGTGCGACGAGTCGGGCGCGGCCGTGGTCTCGGTCGACTCCCTCGCCCTGCGCGAGCTGACCGGCGTGACCGCGGCGGGCGCGGCGGCCCGCTCGATGTTCGAACTCACCTGGCAGGCCGAGGAGATCGTCGCCGCCGGGGACCTCTCCGGGTGGGCGCTGGTCGGCTCGCCGGCAACCGCCGACCTGCCGGCGTACGGCGACGTCGAGGCGCTCGTCGAGGCGGTCGACGCCGGCCGGACGGTCGCACCGAAGGCGCTGCTGCTGCCGCTCGACGCGCCGGAGAGCGCCGTCCCCGACGCGGTACGCGCGGCGACCACGGCCGTGCTGGCGACCGTCCGGTCCTGGCTGGCGGCGGACGTGCTGGCGGAGTCGCGGCTGGTGGTGGTGACCCGGGGCGCGGTGTCGGTTGCGGCGGACGACCGGGTGACGGACCTGGGCGCTGCGGCGGTGTGGGGTCTGCTGCGTTCGGCGCAGTCGGAGCATCCGGGTCGCATCGTGTTGGCGGACGTCGACGGTGACGTGGACGCGGGGTTGCTGGGTGTGCTGGCCTCGGTGGCTGACGAGCCGGTGGCGTTCGGTGGTCAGGTCGCGGTGCGTGCGGGTGGGGTGTTTGTGCCGCGTCTGGTGCGCGCGGTCGCCTCGGCGTCGGTGGAGGCGCCGGTCGTGGGTGACGGCGTGGTGCTGGTGACCGGTGGTACGGGTGCGCTCGGGGCGCTGGTGGCGGAGCACCTGGTGTCGGTGCACGGGGTGCGGTCGCTGGTGCTGGTGTCGCGGCGTGGCCTGGAGGCTGCGGGCGCGGGTGAGCTGTCGGAGCGGCTGACGGCGCTGGGCGCGTCGGTGCGGGTGGTCGCCTGTGACGTGACGGACCGGGATCAGGTCGGTGCGCTGGTGGCCGAGGTCACCGCCGGGGAACGCCTGGCGGGTGTGGTGCACACCGCTGGCGTCCTCGACGACGGGATCGTGGAGGGGCTGACGGCGGAGCGCCTTGCCGGAGTGTTGGCGCCGAAGGTGTCGGCGGGTTGGTTCCTGCACGAGGCGACGGCGGGTCTGGATCTGGATCTGTTCGTGGTGTTCTCGTCGGTGGCGGGTGTGCTCGGTTCGCCGGGTCAGTCGGCGTATGCGGCGGGTAACGCGTTCCTGGACGGGTTGGCGGTCCACCGGCGGCAGCTCGGGTTGCCGGCGGTGAGCCTGGCGTGGGGCATGTGGGACACCGCCGGCATGGCGGCGTCGATCGACGAGGCGGATCGGGCGCGGTCGGCGCGGGCTGGCCTGACGCCGATGAGCGCCGAGGTCGGGTTGGAGCTGTTCGACGCCGCCCTGGTGGCGGAGCGGCCGACGTTGGTGCCGGCCGTGATCGACGTACCGGCGATGCGCGCAGCGCTCGGCGCCGGCCCGGTGCCGGCCGTGCTGCGTACCCTGATCGGGTCGACGGCGGCCCGGCGACGGGCCGCGCGGGGCGGCGACTGGGCCAACCAGCTCGCGGGCCTGACGCCCGACGAGGCGCGCGCCCAGATCGACGTGCTGGTGCGGGGCCTGGTCGCGCAGGTGCTGGGGCACGGTGGCGCGGAGGCGGTGCCCGCGGACCGGGCGTTCCGGGAGCTGGGCTTCGACTCGCTGACGGCCGTGGACCTGCGTAACCGGTTGAACGCGGCCACCGGGCTGCGGCTGGCCTCGACGCTGGTCTTCGACTACCCGACCCCGGCCGTGCTCGTCGACCACCTGCACGAGCAGGTCTCCGGGCAGATCACCGCCCGCCAGACGGCGGTGCTCACCGCCAGCACCGACGAGCCGATCGCGATCGTGGGCATGGCCTGCCGCTACCCCGGTGGCGTCGAGAGCCCGGACCAGCTGTGGGCGTTGCTGGCCGGCGGCGGCGACGGGATCTCGGAGTTCCCCACCGATCGCGGCTGGGACCTGGAGTCGCTGTTCGACCCGGACCCGGAGCACAGTGGTACGTCGTACACGCGCCACGGTGGTTTCCTCTACGGGGCCGCCGACTTCGACCCGGGCTTCTTCGGCATCTCGCCGCGCGAGGCCCTGGCGATGGACCCGCAGCAGCGGCTGCTGCTGGAGGCGTCGTGGGAGTCGTTCGAGTCGGCCGGGCTGGACCCGCAGCGGCTGCGGGGCAGCCGGACGGGTGTCTTCGCCGGCGTGATGTACCACGACTACGCCTCCCGCCTGATGGACCTGCCGCCGGACGCCGAGGGCTTCGTCGGCACGGGCACGTCGGGCAGCGTGCTGTCCGGCCGGGTCGCCTACACCTTCGGCCTGGAAGGCCCGGCCGTCACGGTCGACACCGCCTGTTCCTCCAGCCTCGTGGCGTTGCACCTCGCGGCGCAGGCGTTGCGCTCCGGCGAGTGCGATCTGGCGTTGGCCGGTGGCGTGACGGTGATGGCCACGCCCGGCACGTTCATCGAGTTCTCCCGGCAGCGCGGGTTGTCGCAGGACGGCCGCTGCAAGTCGTTCGCCGCCTCGGCCGACGGCACCGGCTGGTCGGAGGGCGTCGGCGTGCTGCTCGTGGAGCGGCTGTCGGACGCGCGGCGCAACGGGCACCGCGTGCTGGCGGTGGTACGGGGCACGGCCGTGAACCAGGACGGCGCGTCGAACGGCCTGACGGCCCCGAACGGCCCGTCGCAGCAGCGCGTGATCCGTCAGGCGCTGGCGAACGCCCGCCTGACCACCGCTGACGTGGACGCCGTCGAGGCGCACGGCACGGGCACCACTCTGGGTGACCCGATCGAGGCGCAGGCGTTGTTGGCGACGTACGGGCAGGAGCGTCCGGGGGATCGGCCGCTGTTGTTGGGGTCGGTGAAGTCGAACATCGGGCACACGCAGGCTGCTGCCGGTGTGGCTGGTGTGATCAAGATGGTCATGGCGATGCGCCACGGTCTGGTGCCGGCGACGCTGCACGTGGACGAGGCGTCGCCGCACGTGGACTGGACGGCCGGGGCGGTGGCCCTCGCGACGGAGGCGACGCCGTGGCCGCAGGTGGGCCGGCCGCGTCGGGCGGCGGTGTCGTCGTTCGGGATCTCCGGCACCAACGCGCACGTGATCATCGAGCAGCCGCCGGCCGAGGCGATCGAGGGCGAGATCGTCGCCCGCGACGTGCCGCCGGTCGTACCGGTGCTGCTGTCGGCCCGCGACGCCGCCGCGCTGTCGGCGCAGGCGGGCCGGTGGGCGCGCTGGCTGACCGCCGAGGAAGCCCCGCGTCCGCTGGACGTGGCCTGGTCCTCCGTCACCACCCGGCCCGCGCTGGAACACCGGGCGGTCGTCACCGCCGCCGACCGGGACGACCTGGTCGCGGCGTTGACCGCCCTCGCCGACGGCGACCCCACCGGTACGGTCGTCTCCGGCGCCACCGGCCAGCGGGGCCAGCTCGCCCTGCTCTTCTCCGGCCAGGGTGCGCAGCGCGCCGGGATGGGCCGGGAGTTGTCCGCCCTGTTCCCGGTGTTCGCGACCGCGCTGGACGAGGTGTGCGGACACCTCGACCCGCTGCTGCCGCGTCCGTTGCGGGAGGTGCTGTTCGCCGAGGCGGGCAGCCCCGAGGCGGAGCTGCTGGACCAGACCGTCTTCACGCAGGCCGGTCTGTTCGCGGTCGAGGTGGCGCTGTTCCGCCTCGTGGAGTCGTTCGGGGTCGTGCCGGACATGCTGGCCGGTCACTCGATTGGCGAGGTGACGGCCGCGTACGTGGCCGGGGTGTTGTCGCTGGCCGACGCGTGTGCTCTCGTGGCCGCGCGGGGCCGGTTGATGCAGGCGCTGCCCACGGGCGGCGGGATGCTGGCCGTGGCCGCCGCCGAGGCCGCCGTGGCGGAGTCGATCGCCGGGCTGACCGACCGCGTCGGCATCGCGGCCGTCAACGGGCCCACCGCCGTGGTGGTTTCCGGTGCCGCCGAGGCCCTGGACGAGGTGGAGCGGGTCTGGCGGGAGCGGGGCGTGCGCACGCGCCGTCTGACGGTGAGCCACGCGTTCCACAGCCCGCTGATGGAGCCGATGCTCGACGAGTTCCGCGCGGTCCTGGACGGCCTCACCTTTGCCGCGCCGCTGCTGCCGGTCGTGTCGAACGTGACCGGCGCCCTGGCCGGCGACGAGATCCGCACGGCCGACTACTGGGTGCGGCACGTGCGCGAGGCCGTCCGCTACGCCGACGGGATCACCGCGCTGCGCGAGGCGGGTGTGGAAACGTTCCTGGAGGTCGGCCCGCAGAGCGTGCTGACCGCGATGGCCGCCGACGTGCTGCCCGACGACGACGCCGTGCTGGCCGTGGCCGTGCAGCGCCGGGACCGGCCGGAGGCGCAGGCGCTCCTGCACGCCCTGGCGGAGCTGTACGTGCACGGGATGCCGGTGACCTGGACGCAGTGGTTCGCCGACACCGGCGCGCGCCGCGTCGACCTGCCCACGTACGCCTTCCAGCACCAGCGCTACTGGCCCGCCGCCAACCGGGCGCGTACGGGCGACGTGTCCGGGGCCGGGCTCGGCCGCACCGAGCACCCGCTGCTCGGCGCGACGGTGGACCTGGCCGGCGACGACGAGATGGTGCTGACGGGCCGGCTCTCCCTGGCCACGCACCCGTGGCTGGCCGACCACACGGTCTCCGGGCTGACGCTGGTGCCGGGCACCGCCCTGGTCGAGCTGGCCGTGCGGGCCGGCGACGAGGTGGGCCTCTCCCGGCTGCGGGAGCTGACCATGGCCGCCCCGCTGGCCCTCCCCGGAACGGGAGGCGTGCGGATCCAGGTGCGGGTGTCCACGTCGGAGTCGCCGCAGCGTCCCGTCGCCGTCTACTCCCGCCCCGACGACGACCCCGAGGCGGGCTGGACCCGGCACGCGGAGGGCGTGCTGGAGCCCTCCACCGCCGACGAGCCGGACCCGGTCACCTGGCCCCCCGCCGGCGCGGCCGAGGTGGACCTGGCGAGCTGGTACCCGACGCTGGCGGAACACGGCCTGACGTACGGGCCGGCCTTCCAGGGACTCCGGCGCGCCTGGACCAGCGGCGCCGAGGTGTACGCCGAGGTGGTCCTGCCGGACGACGCCGCGACGGAGGCCGCCGGGTTCGGCGTGCACCCGGCGCTGCTGGACGCCGCCCTGCACCCGATCGGGCTGCTGCTCGATGGCGAGGAGTCGGGCGGTCCACGGGTGCCGTTCGCGTTCGAGGGCGTGCAGGTGCACGCCTCGGGGGCGGGGGCGCTGCGGGTGCGCCTGACCCGCGACGGCTCCGGGTTGCGGCTGGCCGCGTACGACGAGGTGGGCGCGCCGGTCGTGTCGGTGGACTCCCTCGTCCTGCGGGAGCTGACCGGTGTGGCCGCGCCGGGCGTGGCCGCGCGGTCGCTGTTCGAGCTGCGGTGGCCGGCCGTGGAGGCCGCGCCCGCCGGGGAGCTTTCCGGATGGGCGCTGGTGACCGGCGGCCGGGAGCTGGTGGCACCCGCCGGAGTGCCCACGTACCCCGACGTGGCGACGGTCGCGGGGGAGGAGTCCGTCCCCCGGACGCTGCTGCTGCCGGTGTTCCCCGCGTCCGGTTCGGCGGCGGCGACGCCGGAGTCGGTCCGGGCGGTGGCTTCGGACGTGCTGGCGACGGTGCAGTCCTGGCTCGCGGCGGACGCCCTGGCGGACTCGCGGCTCGTGGTGGTGACCCGGGGCGCGGTGTCCGTCGGGGACGAGGACCGGGTGACCGACCTGGCCGGTGCGGCGGTGTGGGGTCTGCTGCGGTCGGCGCAGTCGGAGCACCCGGGCCGCATCGTCCTCGCGGACGTCGACGGTGACCCGGATGCCGGGCTGGTGGCCCTGCTGGACGGCGTCCTGCGGGAGCCGACGGCGACCGGCGGCCAGCTCGCCGTCCGCGAGGGCGCGGTGTACTCGCCGCGCCTGGTCCGGGCCGGCATCACGGCCGCGCAGACGCGCAGCCTGGGTGACGGTGCGGTGCTGGTGACCGGCGGTACGGGTGCGCTCGGTGCGCTGGTCGCGGAGCACCTGGTGTCGGTGCACGGCGTGCGCTCGCTGGTGCTGGTGTCGCGGCGTGGTCCGGAGGCCGCCGGTGCGGGCGAGCTGTCGGAGCGGCTGTCCGCGCTGGGTGCGTCCGTGCGGGTCGTCGCCTGTGACGTGACGGACCGGGACCAGGTGTTCGGGCTGGTGGCGGAGATCGGCGCCGAGGGCCGGCTGGCGGGTGTGGTGCACACCGCCGGTGTCCTGGACGACGGTGTCGTGGAGGGGTTGACCGCGGAGCGTCTGGCGGGGGTGTTGGCGCCGAAGGTGTCGGCGGGTTGGTTCCTGCACGAGGCGACGGCGGGTCTGGATCTGGATCTGTTCGTGGTGTTCTCGTCGGTGGCTGGGGTGCTCGGCTCGCCGGGCCAGTCGGCGTACGCGGCGGGCAACGCCTTCCTCGACGCCCTGGCGGCGTACCGGCGGCAGCTCGGGTTGCCGGCCGTCAGCCTGGCGTGGGGCATGTGGGACACCCCCGGCATGGCCGCCTCGATCGAGGAGGCGGACCGGGCGCGTTCCGCGCGGGCTGGCCTGACCCCCATGAGCGCCGAGACCGGGTTGGAGCTGTTCGACGCCGCCCTGGGCGCCGACCGGGCGGCCCTCGTACCGGCCGTGATCGACGTGCCCGCGCTGCGGGCGGCGACCTCCGGCGGCCCCGTGCCGGCCGTGCTGCGCACCCTGATCGGCGTGACCGGCACCCGCCGCCAGGCGGGGCAGGGCGGTGGCGGCTGGGCCGACCGGCTCGCCGGGCTGACCGAGGACGAGGGCCGCGCCCAGGTCGACGTGCTGGTGCGGGGCCTGGTCGCGCAGGTGTTGGGGCACGGCGGTGCGGAGGCGGTGCCGGCGGACCGGGCGTTCCGGGAGTTGGGCTTCGACTCGCTGACGGCGGTGGACCTGCGTAACCGGTTGAACGCGGCCACCGGGCTGCGGCTGGCCTCGACGCTGGTCTTCGACTACCCGACCCCGGCCGTGCTCGCCGACCACCTGTGGTCGGAGTTGGCCGGGGTACGCCAGTCGACCGCCGGCCCGGTCGCCGGCGCGGTCGTCGGCACCGACGAGCCGATCGCGATCGTGGGCATGGCCTGCCGCTACCCGGGCGGGGTGGAATCCCCCGACGAACTGTGGGAGCTGCTGGCCGGCGGCGGCGACGGGATCTCCGAGTTCCCGGCGGACCGCGGCTGGGACCTGGAGTCGCTGTTCGACCCGGACCCGAACCGCAGCGGTACGTCGTACACGCGCCACGGTGGCTTCCTGTACGGCGCCGGCGAGTTCGATCCCGGCTTCTTCGGGATCTCGCCGCGCGAGGCCCTGGCGATGGACCCGCAGCAGCGGCTGCTGCTGGAGGCGTCGTGGGAGTCGTTCGAGTCGGCCGGGCTGGACCCGCAGCGGTTGCGGGGCAGCCGGACGGGTGTCTTCGCCGGCGTGATGTACCACGACTACGCCTCCCGGCTCATGGACCTGCCGACCGAGGTGGAGGGCTACGTCGGGACCGGCACCTCCGGCAGCGTGCTGTCGGGTCGGGTCGCCTACACGTTCGGCCTGGAGGGCCCGGCGGTCACCGTCGACACGGCGTGCTCGTCGTCGCTGGTGGCGCTGCACCTCGCGGCGCAGGCATTGCGCTCCGGCGAGTGCGATCTGGCGCTGGCCGGTGGTGTGACGGTGATGGCGACGCCGGGGACGTTCATCGAGTTCTCGCGTCAGCGCGGGTTGTCGCAGGACGGCCGCTGCAAGTCGTTCGCCGCGTCGGCCGACGGCACCGGCTGGTCCGAGGGCGTCGGCGTGCTGCTGGTGCAGCGCCTCTCCGACGCCCAGCGCGAGGGCCGGAAGATCTACGCCGTGGTGCGCGGCACCGCCGTGAACCAGGACGGCGCGTCGAACGGGCTGACGGCCCCGAACGGTCCCTCGCAGCAGCGGGTGATCCGGCAGGCCCTCGCGAACGCGCGGCTCACCACCGCCGACGTGGACGCCGTCGAGGCGCACGGTACGGGCACGACCCTGGGTGACCCGATCGAGGCGCAGGCCCTGCTGGCGACGTACGGGCAGGAGCGTCCGCAGGACCGGCCGCTGTTGTTGGGGTCGGTGAAGTCGAACATCGGGCACACGCAGGCGGCCGCCGGTGTGGCCGGTGTGATCAAGATGGTCATGGCGATGCGCCACGGGCTCGTCCCGCCGACCCTGCACGTGGACGAGCCGTCCCCGCACATCGACTGGACGGCCGGGGCGGTGACCCTCGCGACCGAGCCCACCCCGTGGCCGGCCGTGGACCGGCCGCGTCGGGCGGCGGTGTCGTCGTTCGGCATCTCCGGCACCAACGCGCACGTGATCATCGAGCAGCCGCCGGCCGAGGCGATCGAGGGCGAGATCGTCGCCCGGGACGTGCCGCCGGTCGTGCCGGTGCTGCTCTCCGCGCGCTCCGATGCGGCCCTGGCCGGCCAGGCGGGCCGGTGGGCGCGCTGGCTCGCCACCGAGGAGGCCCCGCGTCCGCTGGACGTGGCCTGGTCCTCCGTCACCACCCGGCCCGCGCTGGAGCAGCGCGCCGTCGCCGTGGTGGCCGACCGGGACGACCTGCTCGCCGCGCTGCGCGCCCTCGACGCTGGCGAGCCCTCCGGGGCCGTCGTGACCGGCTCCACCGCCGTACGCGGCCAGCTCGCGCTGCTGTTCTCGGGTCAGGGCGCGCAGCGTGCCGGGATGGGCCGGGAGCTGTCGGCCGAGTTCCCGGTGTTCGCCGCCGCGCTGGCCGAGGTGTGTGCGCACCTGGATCCGTTGTTGCCGCGTCCGTTGCGGGAGGTGTTGTTCGCCGAGGCGGGCAGCCCCGAGGCGGGGTTGCTGGATCAGACGGTGTTCACGCAGGCCGGGTTGTTCGCGGTCGAGGTGGCGCTGTTCCGGTTGGTGGAGTCGTTCGGGGTCGTGCCGGACATGCTGGCCGGTCACTCGATTGGCGAGGTGACGGCGGCGTACGTGGCCGGGGTGTTGTCGCTGGCGGACGCGTGTGCTCTTGTGGCTGCGCGGGGTCGGTTGATGCAGGCGCTGCCCACCGGTGGCGGGATGCTGGCTGTGGCCGCTGACGAGGCCGCGGTGGCGGAGTCCATCGCGGGCCTGGGCGACCGGGTGGGCATCGCGGCGGTCAACGGGCCGACCGCCGTGGTGGTGTCGGGTGCCGTCGAGGCCCTGGACGAGGTGGAGCGGATCTGGCGCGACCGGGGTGCGCGTACCCGCCGGTTGACGGTGAGCCACGCGTTCCACAGCCCGTTGATGGAGCCGATGCTCGACGAGTTCCGGGCGGTCCTGGACGGGTTGACGTTCTCCGCGCCGTTGCTGCCGGTCGTGTCGAACGTGACCGGTGCCCTGGCCGGCGACGAGATCCGCACCCCGGAGTACTGGGTGCGGCACGTGCGGGAGGCGGTGCGCTTCGCCGACGGGGTCACCGCGCTGCGCGAGGCGGGTGTGGACACGTTCCTGGAGGTCGGTCCGCAGAGCGTGCTGACCGCGATGGCCGCCGACGTGCTGCCCGGCGACGACGGTGTGCTGGCCGTCGCGGTGCAGCGGCGGGACCGGGCGGAGGCGCAGGCGCTGCTGCACGCTCTGGCGGAGCTGCACGTGCACGGCGTGCCGGTGACCTGGACGCAGTGGTTCGCCGACGCTGGCGCGCGCCGCGTGGACCTGCCCACGTACGCCTTCCAGCACCAGCGCTACTGGCCGGAGGGCACGCCCGCGAAGCAGGCCGCCCCGGAGGGCGGCGACGCCGAGTTCTGGGCCGCCGTCGAGCGGGGCGACCTGGCCGCCCTCGCCGCCGAACTCGGCGACGACACCGAGGACCTGGACGCGCTCGCCCCGGCCCTGCCGCTCCTGGCGCGCTGGCGTCAGCACCGGTCGCGGGACACCGCCCTCGACGGGTGGTCGTACCGGGTCGGGTGGGAGCCGGTGCGGCCGGCCCCGGCGACCCGGTTGTCCGGACGGTGGCTGGTCGTCACCGTCGACAGCGGCGCCGACGCGGGCGTGGCGAAGACCCTCACCCAGGCGGGCGCGCGGGTGGACACGCTCACCGTGTCGTCCACCCTCGCCCGCGCCGAACTGGGCAAGCGGCTGGGCCGGATCAGCGGGGACGGCTGGGCCGGGGTGCTCTGCGTGCTGCCCCGGCAGGACCGGCCCCTGGCGCACACCCCGGCGGTACCCGCCGGCGCGGCCGCCCTGCTCACCCTCACCCGGGCGCTCACCGACACCGGCCTGCCGGGACGGGTGTGGGCGCTGAGCCGTACCGCGATGCCGGTCACAGCCGGAGAGCGGGCCGGCGACGTCTGGGCGGCCCTGGCCTGGGGCCTGGGCCGGGTCGTCGCCCTCGAACAGCCCGACCGCTGGGGCGGCCTGGTCGACCTGCCCGACCGCGCCGACCGCGGCGCCCGCGCCGGGCTCGTCGCGATCCTCGCCGACGGCACCCTGGACCAGGTGGCCGTCCGCCGCAACGGCCTCTTCGGCCGGCGGCTGGTGCCGGCCGCGCCGCCCGCCGGTGCGGGTTGGCGGCCCGCCGGGACGGTGCTGGTGACCGGTGGTACGGGTGCCCTGGGTCGGCACGTGGCGCGCTGGTTGCTGGCCAACGGGGCCGGTGAGGTGGTGCTGGCCTCGCGGCGGGGTCCGGCGGCGCCGGGCGCGGCCGAGCTGGTGGCCGAGTTGGGTGCGGTGCGGGTGGTGGCGTGCGACGTCACCGACCGGGCGGCGGTCGACGCCCTCGTGGCGGACCTGCCGGCGCTGACCGCCGTCGTGCACACCGCCGGGGCGTCCGGCGGCACCACCCCGGCGCACGAGGTGACCGACGGCGAGCTGTCGGAGACCCTGGCCGGCAAGGTGCTCGGCGCCGTGCACCTCGACGCCGCCTGCCGGGGCCGGGACCTCGACGCGTTCGTGGTCTTCTCCTCCGTCGCCGGCGTCTGGGGCGGCGGCGGGCAGGCCGGCTACGCGGCCGGCAACGCCCTGCTCGACGCGCTCGTCGCCGCCCGCCGGGCGGCCGGCCTGCCCGCCACCGCCCTGGCCTACGGCCCGTGGGCGGAGGACGGCATGGCCTCCGGCGAGACGGCCGACGGCCTGCGCCGCCGCGGGTTCAGCCCGCTCGCGCCCGACGCCGCCGTCGCGGCGCTCGGCCGCTGGGTGAACGCCCCCGAGGCGGCCCCGGTGATCGTGGACGTCGACTGGACCCGGTTCGTCACGGCGTTCACCGCCGCGCGGCCGAGCCACCTCTTCGACCGGGTCGCCCCCGCCGTCACCGAGGAGCCGGAGCGGCCGGAGAGTGCCGCCGCCACCGACGGGCTGCGGGCCAGGCTCGCCACGCTGCCGGCGACCGGCCAGGAGGCGCTGCTGGTCGACCTCGTCCGCGCCGAGGCGGCGGCCGTCCTCGGCCACCCCACCACCGACCAGGTGCCGGCCGGCCGGGCGTTCCGGGAGCTGGGCTTCGACTCCCTCGCCGCCGTGCAGCTGCGCGACCGGCTGGGCAGGGTCACCGGCCTGACCCTGCCGTCGACAGTGGTCTTCGACCACCCGTCGGCGGCGGAACTGGCCCGCTTCCTGCGTACCGAAATCGTCATCGGCGCGGACGGCGGACCGGTCACCGGCGCCGTGGCCTCGGCCCGGCCGCCGGCGGACGAGCCGATCGCGATCGTCTCCATGGCCTGCCGCTTCCCCGGCGGGGTGTCCTCGCCGCAGGACTTGTGGCGGCTGCTGGCCGACGGCGTGGACGCGGTGACGCCGATGCCCACCGACCGGGGCTGGGACCTCGACGCCCTGTTCGACAGCGACCCGGAGCGGGTCGGCACCAGCTACACGCGCAGCGGCGGCTTCCTGCGGGACGTGGCCGGCTTCGACGCCGCGTTCTTCGGGATCAACCCGCGCGAGGCCCTCGCCATGGACCCGCAGCAGCGGCTGCTGCTGCACACCACCTGGGAGGTCTTCGAACGCGCCGGCATCGACCCCCACCGGGTGCGTGGCTCCGCCACCGGTGTCTTCATGGGCACCAACGGGCAGGACTACGCCACACTGCTGCTGGGTGCCCGCTCCCAGGTGGAGGGCTACCAGGCGACCGGCAACGGCGCGTCGGTGGTCTCCGGCCGCCTGGCGTACTCGTTCGGGCTGCACGGCCCGGCGGTCACCGTCGACACGGCCTGCTCGTCGTCGCTGGTGGCACTGCACCTGGCCGCGCAGGCCCTGCGCAGCGGCGAGTGCGACCTCGCCCTCGCCGGCGGCGTGACGGTGATGTCGACCCCCGGCGCGTTCCTGGAGTTCTCCCGGCAGCGCGGCCTCGCCGCCGACGGGCGGGTCAAGGCGTTCGCCGAGGCCGCCGACGGCACCGGCTGGGGCGAGGGCGTCGGCGTCCTGCTGCTCCAGCGGCTCTCCGACGCCCAGCGCGACGGCAACCGGATCCTCGCCGTCGTACGGGGCAGCGCCGTCAACCAGGACGGCGCGAGCAACGGCCTCACCGCGCCGAACGGGCCCGCGCAGCAGCGGGTCATCCGGCACGCGCTGGACAACGCCGGCCTCACCCCGGGCGACGTGGACGTCGTCGAGGCGCACGGCACCGGCACCACCCTCGGCGACCCGATCGAGGCGCAGGCGCTGCTGGCGACGTACGGCAGGGACCACTCCGCCGAGCGACCGCTGTGGCTCGGGTCGGTGAAGTCGAACATCGGCCACACCCAGGCCGCGGCGGGCGCCGCCAGCCTGATCAAGATGGTGCTGGCCCTGCAACACGAGGTGCTGCCGGCGACCCTGCACGTGGACGCGCCGACCCCGCACGTCGACTGGTCCTCCGGCACGCTGGCGCTGCTCACCGAGGCACGGCCGTGGACCACCACGGACGGGCCGCGCCGGGCCGGCGTCTCCTCGTTCGGGATCAGCGGCACCAACGCGCACGTGATCATCGAAGAGGCCCCGCAGCGGCCGGCACCGGTCGCCGCCGACGGGGAAGGGCCCGAAGCGACCGTCGGGCACGGCGACGCGCGACGCGACCACCGCGCCGTGGCCCTGCCGTGGCCGGTCTCCGCCGCCGACCTGCCCGCGCTGCGCGAGCAGGCCGGCCGGCTGGCCGACCGGATGGCGACGGACGACGACCCCGCCGACCTGGTCGCCTGGGCGCTCGCCGACGGCCGGGCCCACCTCGGCCGGCGGGCCACCGTGGTCGCCGCCGACCGGGAGACCCGGCTGGCCGCGCTGCGGGCGCTGGCCGGCGGGGAGGACCACCCCGCGCTGGTCACCGCCCGACGGCACGGCGGCGGCCTCGCCGTCCAGTTCTCCGGCCAGGGCGCCCAGCGCCCCGGCGCCGGCCGGCAGCTGTACGACACGTTCCCCGTCTTCGCGGCGGCCCTCGACGAGGTCTGCGCGGCGCTGGACCACCAGCTGCCGCAGCCGCTGAAGCCGGTGCTGTTCGCGGCCGAGGGCAGCGCCGAGGCCGCGTTGCTCGACGAGACGGTGTTCACCCAGGCGGGGCTGTTCGCGCTGGAGGTGGCCCTGTTCCGGCTGGTCGAGTCGTTCGGGGTGGTGCCCGGGCACGTCGCCGGGCACTCCATCGGCGAGATCACCGCCGCGCACGTCGCCGGGGTGCTGTCCCTCGCGGACGCCGCCACGCTGGTGGCCGCCCGGGGCCGGCTCATGCAGGCCCTGCCCGCCGGGGGCGGGATGCTCGCCGTCGCCGCCGACGAGGCGGCGGTGGTCGAGTCCCTCGCGGGGCTGACCGACCGGGTCGGCGTCGCCGCCGTCAACGGTCCCACCGCCGTGGTGCTCGCCGGGGCCCTCGACGCCCTCGACGGGCTGGAGCGGACCTGGCGGGAGCGGGGGGTGCGCACCCGGCGGCTGCGGGTCAGCCACGCGTTCCACAGCCCGCTGATGGAGCCGATGCTGGCCGAGTTCCGCGCCGTCCTCGACGGGCTGACGTTCGCCGCGCCGCTGCTGCCGATCGTGTCGAACCTGACCGGGCGGCTCGCCGGGCCCGACGAGATCCGTACGCCCGACTACTGGGTGCGCCACGTCCGGGAGGCCGTCCGGTACGCCGACGGGATCGCCGCGCTGCGCGACGCGGGCGTCGACACCTTCCTGGAGCTCGGCCCGCAGGCGGTGCTGACCGCGATGACCGCCGGCCTGCTGCCCGGCGACGACGACGGGACGGCCGTGGCGGCGCTGCGCGCCGGCGTCGACGAGCCGGCCGCCCTGCTCGCCGCGCTGGCCGTCGTGGACGGCACCGGGCGGGACGTCGACTGGGCGGCGGTGCTCGCCGTGCTGGCCGGCCCCCGTCCGGATGCCCGCCGGCTGCCCGAGCTGCCCACGTACGCGTTCCGGCCGCAGCGCTACTGGCCGACCCTCGACGCGGCGCCGACGCCGGCCGCCGACCCGGTCGACGACGCGTTCTGGCGGGCCGTCACCGACGGCGACCTGGGCCGCCTCGGCCTCGACCCGGACCAGCCGATGCGCGAGCTGCTGCCGGAACTGGAGTCGTGGCGGCGCCGCCAGCACCTCGACGGCACCCTGGCCGGCTGGCGGTACCGGGTCACCTGGGAGCGCCGGGCGCTGACCGGCACCGACCCCGGCACGTGGCTGGTGGTGGCCCCGCCGCACCAGGTCACCGACCGGGTGCTCGCCGCCCTCACGGCCGGCGCCGCCACGGTGCACCTGCTGACCGTCGACCCGGCCACGGCCACCCGCGACGGGCTGGCCGCCGACCTCGACCGGCTCGCCGCCGCGCACCAGCCGACGGCGCTGCTCTCCCTGCTGGCGCTGGACGAGGCGCCGCACCCGGAGCAGACCGCGCTGCCGACCGGCCTGGCGGCGAACCTGCTGCTCGTGCAGGCGCACACCCGCCGTTCCGGCCCGCCCGTGCCGCTGTGGCTGGCCACCGCCGGCGCCGTCGCCGTGGACGACGAACCGGTCGTGCACCCGACGCAGGCCACCACGTGGGGCCTCGGCCTCGTCGCCGCGCTGGAACACCCCCGGCACGTCGGCGGAGTCGTCGACCTGCCGGCGGGCCCGGCCGAGGCGGCGTACGCGGCCCTGGCCGCAGCCCTGGTCAACGTCGACGGGGAGGACCAGCTCGCCGTCCGGGAGGCCGGCGTGCACGCCCGACGCCTGGTCCGCGACACCGGGCGGCCGGCGACGGGCGGCGGGTACCGCCCGAACGGCACGGTCCTGCTCACCGGCGGCACCGGCGCCCTCGCCCGGCACACCACGGACTGGCTGGGCCGCCAGGGCGCGGAGGTGCTCCCGCTGGCGGAGCCGGCGACGGGCAAGCTCGGTGACCTGATGGAGCAGCTCGCCGCCGAGAGCCGGCCGGTGACGGCGCTCGTGCACGTGCCGGCGGAGACCGGGTCGGTGCCGCTGGCCGAGCTGACCCTCGCCGGCCTCGCCGCCGACCTGGCCGCCACCGTCGGCGACGTCCCGAGGTACGCCGACGAGCTGGCGCACCGGCCGCTCGACGCGTTCGTGCTGTGCACCTCCACCACGGGGGTGTGGGGCGCGGGCGGCCGGGCCGGCCAGTCCGCCGGCGACGCGCTGCTGCACGCGCTCGCGGCGAACCGGCGGCACGGCGGACTGGCGGCCACCGCCGTGGCGTGGGGCCCGTGGAGCGACGATCCCGAGTCGGCCGAGCAGGCGCAGCTGCGCCGGCGGGGCCTGCCGGGCCTGCCCCCGGAGCTGGCCGTCGAGGCGTTCGGGCAGGCGCTGCGCGCGGAGGCGGGGCTGATCGTCGCCGACGTGCGCTGGGACCGGTTCGTGCCGACGTTCGCGTCGATGCGGCCGTGCCCGCTGCTGACCGGCGTCCCCGAGGCGGACGCGGCGATGCCCGCCGACGACGACCGCCAGCCGGCGGACGACGAGGCGGCGACCGCGCTGCGGGAGCGGCTTCGGCCGCTGAGCCCCGGCGAACGGGAGGGCGTCCTCGTCGAACTCGTGGGCAACCTGGCGGCGGCCGTGCTCGGCCACCCCGGGGGCGGGGGGCTGGAGCCCGACCGGGCGTTCCGCGAGGTCGGCTTCGACTCGATGACGGCCGTGGAACTGCGCAACCGGCTCCGTGCCGCCACCGGCGTCCAGCTGCCCGCGGGCGTGGTGTTCGACTACCCGACGCCGGCGGCGCTCGCCCGGCACCTGCGCGACCAGCTGGTCGAGGACGGCGCCGCCGCGGCGGCCCCGCTGCTCGCCGAGCTGGAGCGGCTCGACGGCGTCTTCGCGGCCGACGCGCCGGACCGGCTGACCCGGCAGAAGCTGCTGGTGCAGTTGCAGGCGTTCGTCGCCCGGTGGGGCGACGAGCGTGGTCCCGTCGAGGAGAAGCCGGCCACGCACACCCTCGACGACGCCACCGACGCCGAGATCTTCGATTTCATCCACCGCGAGCTGGGTGGCCCCGGAGGCAGCCTGCCGGGGCTGTAGGAACGGGTTGGCGCGACCGTCGTCGGCGGTCGCGCCGCCCGTGGTCGGGCGGGGTGCCGCACCCGCCCGGCCACGGCCCGCAAGGATGGTGCGCCGGACCGTTCAGCAGGCCGCCGGCGCGGACGCTTCGGACCTCGACCAGGGCGTTGTGGTCAGAACACGAGTGCCTCGGCCACCAGTGACCTCTCGCGGAGCAGCTCCTCGTCCCGGTGCGGCACGGTGTAGCGGCGTTCGCGGATCAGCGCCAGGAACTCGTCGGGGAGGGCCACCCGGTGCCGGTGGACGTGGTACGCCAGGTCGTCGCGCCACAGCCAGTCACCGTCGGTGCGGATCGTCGACCCGTTCATGATCTGTCGCGTCGAGTCGAACGGGTCGTCGGCCAGGTCCATCATGTCGATGAGGACGTATCCGCCCCTGAGGTAGCGGACGACCTCGTCGACATCCGGCAGCTCCTCGGCGGAGACGTTGTCGAAGATGCTCTCCTGGACCAGGTCCAGGCCGACGGGTCCCAGCTCGCGGAACATCCCGGCGAACCGCAACGCCGGCTCACCCATCTGTCCTCCCACCGGGATAGAAGGTCACCCACTGGCCGCCGTTCCTGATCCGAGGAACCTGCCCCGCTGGACCATACCGGTTCACACCGACCGCGTCGGTGGGTGCCATGACCGTCACCCCCAGCGCGTCCGCGACCTGCTGGGCCGGCGGCGCGACCCCCGCGTCGGGCGCCACGGTGCCCGAGTGGCAGGACACCAGGCGCACCGGGCCGCCGCCGTAGTGCGGATTGCCGCGGATCGCCTCGGCGATCTGCGCCGGGTGGGTGTAGTTCGAGGGATGGCCGGCACCGTCCGCCCCGACGACGCCCGGGCGGAAGAGCCCGTTGCGCTCACCATGCACCACGACGTCGTGGTAGCCGGGCTCGGGCGCGACGGCATCGAAGTTCCGCAGGGTCGACTCGTCGTAGCCGATCGCCGTGGCGCCGGGGCGGTGGTAGACCGGGTCGCCGCCGGCGAGGTGCGAGTCCGGCGGCCGGGTCGGCGACTGCGGGTGCGTGCGGGCATCGGCCCAGTCCGACCTGCGGCCCATCGGATCCGTCGTCGCCGGTATCCCCATGAGGGCGTTGAGCACCTGTGGGAAGAACACGGCGAACGCCGTGTAGCCGGCGAGGGCGGCAGCACCGAGCACCGCAGCCGCGGCGATGCCGACGGCGGGGACCGCTCCGTAGCAGCCGGCGAGGCCGTCGGCCATCCCGCCACAGTCGATGGGTACGCCCTCGGCCAGCACCTCGACCGACACCGCCGCAGACATGGCCTCCCCATCCGAGCGTCGGAATCGAGCCACCTGAAGGCGTGAGCGCGTGCACCTGGGGGACCGTCGCTTCGGGTTAGGCTAGGTTAACCCACCACCGTGGACGGAGGAAGCCGTGTCAGACGGGGCCGCGCCCACGGGAGACGGGGCCGCGCCCACGGAAGACGACCTTCCGGTGCGCGTGATGACGGTCCTCGGCCTGATCGCGGTGATCGTCCTCCTCGCCTCGGCCGGCGTCCTGGCCGTGTCCTGGCCGAGCACCCCACAGCGTTCTCCCGCCTTGGCGATCCGGCTGCACGCGTACGACCTGGCGACCGCGCGCATCGTCGATCGACCGCAGAAGAGGTTCCGAGAGGGGCAGATTCCGGCCGCCACGATCGACGAGGGTGTGGCCGGGGCAGCAGCCACGCGACCCGCGCGGGCGAGCTGGTACGACGTCTTCGGCCACCGGACCAACAGCGTGGACCTGCCGGATCTCGACGACCTGCGGGCCAAGCCGGTGCCGTTGAGCGCCACCTCCGCCGTACCCGCGGGGACCTACCAGTTCGTGTTGGCCACCGTCCGGGGGAACCGGGCGGAGGAGGTGCTCGTCTGGGTGCACGTGGAGATCGAGCGGTGACGGAGACGACCACGCAGCCGAGCGGCGCCCCGCCGCCCCGGTCGGTGGACCGGCCGGTGGCACCGGACCCGGTGGCACCGGACCCGACGGCGCCGGCTGCGTACCGGCTCGACCGGCTCGGCGCCGCGCTCACCACCGGCGAGGCGTTGCTGGTGATGATCGCCGTGGCGTCGCTGGTCGCCGTCATCCGGGACGACGGCACCGGGGTACGCGTCCTTGGCATGGTCAGCCTCGGGGCCGCCGGCGTCTCGCTCTTCGTCGCCTGCATCGCCGCCGTCGTCGTCGCCATGACCTCTGCCACGGGTGGCTCGCCGCGTGGCCGCTTCAAGACCTGGGCCTTCGGCGGTGCGCTGGCGTTCGCCGCGCCGGCCCTCCTGATCGTGCTTCTCACCCTCCTACAGGTGGGAATCGCCTGGCGGGGCGCGCTGCTGAGCATCCCGACGACCCTCTTCGCGCTGTGGACGTTCCGCCGGATGCAGCGCAACCGCAAGCCACCGTGGCGACTGGTCGTGGCCGCCTTCGCCTGGGGCCTGTTCGTCGCCGCCTACTTCGCCCAGATGGTCGAGGGCATCCTGCACGTCGTCATCACGGCAGAGCTCATGCCGGGCACCGCGGCGATCGTCAGTCACGCGGCCGCCGCCGCGGTCCCCGAGGAACTGGGCAAGGGCGCCGGGGTCCTCGTGGTCGTACTGCTCGCCTGGCGGCGCGTCGACGGCATGCTCGGTGGCATCGTCATCGGCGCCTGCGTCGGAATCGGCTTCCAGTTCGCCGAGTCGACGTCCTACATGACCGGGGACTTCGGCGCCGTGCTCTACCAGCACTGGTACCGGCAGGTCACCGGGCTCCTGGTCAGCCATGCCACCTACACGGGGATCATCGGCGCCGGCATCGGACTCGCCATGCAGTTCCGCGACTGGCGACGGCGGGCGGTCTGCGTTGGCAGCGGCTTCGCCGTCGCCATCGCGGCCCACCTGATCTGGGACGTCTTTGCAATGGGCCGCCTGTACTGGGAGTCCGACAATTCCACGCTCCAGTTGTTCGTTGTGCAGCCGCTGAACCTCATCGTGCTCAAGGGGCCGGCGTTCGCCATCCTGCTGTTTCTCGTCGTCATCGCTCTGCGCCAGGAAACCAGGTCACTGCATCGGCAGCTCCGGGGTGAGGCGTGCGACCCGCGCGGCGCGATCACCCGGGCCGAGGTGCCCGTACTGGTGAATCCGTCGCTGCGTCTCCGGATGCGGCTACAGGCACTCCTGCGTGGTGACCGTCCGGCCTACACGCGGATGAAGCGTCTGCACTCCGCGCAACTGGACCTGGCATTCGCCAGATGGCGCCGCCACCGGGGCGACCCGCCGCCGCCGGGGACCGAAGACACGCTGCGGCAGCGGATTCGCGATCTGAGGACGGAAGCCCCTCCGGTTCCGCCGGCCGCCGGCCAGCGGTAACTCAGGCCCGGGCAGGGGATTTGGCCGTCCCTAGTGGAGCTGTGCCACACTGCCCGGGTGACGCTGCCTCCGACGTCCGACGTGCCTGACGACCAGGGTGCTACCCCACCGGGACCCGGCAACGCGGCGCCACCGCCACCGCCACCGGCATCGCCACTACCGCCACCGCTGCCACCGGCGACGCCGCCGAAGAACAACGGACCTCTCATCATCGGTGTCATCGCCGGGGTGCTGGCGCTGTGCCTGCTCGGGACCTGCGTGGTCGCGGCCGGTGCGCTGGTCGTCGCCAACAGGGGCGACGACGGCCGGCCGGTGGCCGTCGCGGACGGAACCCCTCCCGTGCCGTCGCCGACGACACCCCCACCACCGTCCACGCGGGAGACGTACGCTCCGCCGGAGCCGCCGCCCACGACCGAAGCGGCCCCACCACCACCGCCGCCCGCGAAGATCGGGCAGTGCATCGTCGTCAGCGAGGACGGCGACTTCCTGGGTGTCGGCAACTGCAACGGCACGCGGGGCACCTATCGGGTGGTGTCGGTGGACTACGACCAGGGCGCGTGCGCTGATCCCAAGTCCGCGTACATCGGGGAAGACGGCTACCGCCTGTGTCTCGAGCGCCATCTGGTGCGCAACTACTGCTACAAATTCCCGAAGGGCAATGGCTGGATCGTCGGCGCGTCGAAGTGCAAGGCAAAGGGCACGGTGCACATCGTCGACATCGTCCCAGGGGCGGCCAACGACAGAAACTGCACACGGGACTACCGGTGGAACCGCTGGTACCGGTTCACGCATCCGACTGTCGTCTATTGCGTGATGCAGTACTAGTGGGTTTCCGTGACAATCCCGCTGCTGCGGCTCGGGCCATTGGTCTGGTGACGACGACAGTGCCGGTGGCTTCGCAGCACGCGTGACGGCCCATTCCGCGGCGCGTCGCAGGCGGTAGTCGACGGCGGTTCACGCGGGGCGGCCGCCCACCGCTGGATTTCTCGGCCTTCCGGTGGGTGTCCTGGCCGCCCTGCCCGGGATGCTTGCGGCCCTGCTCGCAGGCGAGGCGTGTCCCGGCGGTCGACCGTCCCGGGGCCGCGGGCCAGCCCGTGCCCCGGTGGCCACGCCACACCGGCGCCGAACCAGCGGTACGAGGTCCGCCACGGCGCGTACACCTCGGGCTCATCCTGCCCGGGGCCCGGTCCGGACCGTCGGATGGCCGGCATCGAGGTGGTCGGCGAGCCGGACGACGGCGGGGACGGCCCACCGGACCCCGTCGACGATCTGCCGTTTCGTCCGATATGGCGGATGCCCTCGGCCCGGCACCCGCAGGCCGGACGAGCCGCAGCCTCGCCCACCGGGCGTCGTGCACGCCAGGCCGCCTCGCGGCCGCTAACCTGGCGCCAGGTCTCCGGTCGGTCGTCGATTCCCTCGGCCGCTAACCGATCTGCCGGAGCGCCGCTCTTATCGATCACCGCCACGCTGGGCCCACCTCCCCGCCCGGCAGTCCCTAACGAAACACGGGCTAGGGGCACCCGTAGGGGCACGCTAGGGGTTGTGACCGCCGTCCGGCGACAATTACCTTTCGTCCGGCGCGTAAGACCTGGTGGGGGCTGAAACGCTTTTTGTCTGGCAATTCGTGGTCGGCTGAATGGGCTTAGATCTTCGCGGCTTGTGGCGTCTGTGGACGGTATTGGGCCGCCTGTTTCTTTCCGGCCCGAAGAGGTGGCGTCAATGGCGACTGAAGATACGCTCCGGGAGTACCTGAAATGGGTGACGGCGGACCTTCACCAGACCAGGAGGAAGCTCGGCGAGCTTGAGGCGGCCAACCGGGAGCCGATCGCCATCGTCGGCATGGCCTGCCGGTTCCCGGGCGGGGTGGGCTCGCCCGAGGAGCTGTGGGAGCTCGTCGACTCCCGCCGCGACGCCTTCTCCGCGTTCCCCGCCGACCGCGGCTGGGACCTGGCGCGGCTGTTCCACCCGGACCCCGACCACCCCGGCACGTCGTACGTCGCCGAGGGCGGCTTCATCGACTCCGCCACCGAGTTCGACGCCGCGTTCTTCGGCATCTCGCCGCGCGAGGCGCTCGCCATGGACCCGCAGCAGCGGCTGCTGCTGGAGGCCGCCTGGGAGGCGTTCGAGCACGCCGGGCTCGACCCCTCGGCGCTGCGCGGCCACCAGGTGGGAGTGTTCGCCAGCACCACCGGCCAGGACTACGTGGGTCTGCTCCAGCAGCCGCCGCCCGGCACCGAGGGCTACATCCTCACCGGCACCGCGGCCAGCGTCGTGTCCGGCCGGATCTCGTACGCGCTCGGCATCGAGGGCCCCGCCGTCACCGTCGACACCGCCTGCTCGTCGTCGCTGGTCGCCCTGCACCTGGCCTGCCAGGCGCTGCGGCAGGGGGAGTGCACCCTGGCGCTCGCCGGCGGGGCCACCGTCATGTCCACCCCGTCCGCCTTCATCGGCTTCAGCCGCCAGCGGGGCCTGGCCATGGACGGCCGGGTCAAGTCGTTCGCCGCCGCCGCCGACGGCACCGCCTGGGGCGAGGGGGCCGGCCTGCTGCTCGTCGAGCGGCTCTCCGACGCGCGGCGCAACGGCCACCCCGTCCTCGCGGTGGTACGCGGCAGCGCGGTCAACCAGGACGGCGCGAGCAACGGGCTGACCGCCCCCAACGGCCCGTCCCAGCAGCGGGTCGTGCTCCAGGCGCTGGCCAGCGCCCGGCTCGCGCCCGAGCAGGTCGACGTCGTGGAGGCGCACGGCACCGGCACCACCCTCGGCGACCCCATCGAGGCGCAGGCGCTGCTGTCGACGTACGGGCAGGGCCGGCAGCCGGACCGGCCGCTCTGGCTCGGCTCGGTCAAGTCGAACATCGGGCACACCCAGGCCGCCGCCGGCGTGGCCGGGGTGATCAAGATGGTGATGGCGCTGCGGCACGAGACCGTGCCGGCGACGCTGCACGTCGACGAGCCCACCCCCAACGTGGACTGGACGGCCGGCGCGGTGTCGCTGGTGACCGAGCCGCAGCCGTGGCCCGCCGGGGAGCAGCCCCGCCGCGCGGGCATCTCCTCCTTCGGCATGAGCGGCACCAACGCCCACGTGATCATCGAGGAGGCGCCCGCCGCCGACCCGGCCCCCGCGGACGCCCCGGACGGCGCCGCCGCCGCGACCGACCCGGTCGCCGTGCCGGCCGCCGCCGACACCGCCCCGGTCGACGGGGCCGGCCTCGTGCCGGTGCTGGTCTCCGCCCGCGACGCCGGGTCCCTGGCCGCGCAGGCGACCCGCTGGGCCGACTGGCTCGACGACCGCCCCGAGCTGCGGCTGACCGACGTCGGCTGGTCGTCGGCGCGTACCCGGGCCAGCCTCGAGCACCGGGCCGTGCTGCTCGCCGCCGACCGCGCCGGCCTGGCCGACAGCCTGCGCGCGCTCGCCACCGGCGGCGACGCCCCGGGCCTGGTCACCGGCGCCGGCCCGCGCGGCGGCAAGCTCGCGTTCCTCTTCTCCGGCCAGGGCGCGCAGCGCAGCGGCATGGGCCGCGAGCTGGCCGCCGCGTTCCCCGTCTTCGGCCGGGCGCTCGCCGAGGTCTGCGCCGAGCTGGACCGGCACCTGCCCCGCCCACTCACCCCGGTGCTCTTCGCGCCCGAGGGCGACGAGGCCGCCGGGCTGCTCAACCAGACCCTCTACACCCAGGCCGGCCTGTTCGCCGTCGAGGTCGCGCTGTTCCGGCTCCTGGAGAGCTGGGGGATCGTCCCGGACGTCCTGCTCGGCCACTCGATCGGCGAGCTCTCCGCCGCGCACGCGGCCGGCGTGCTGTCGCTGCCCGACGCCGCCACCCTCGTCGCCGCCCGGGGCCGGCTGATGCAGGCCCTGCCGGCCGGCGGCGCGATGCTGGCCGTCCAGCTCCCCGCCGACGCCGTCCGGGCCGCCCTGACCGGCGTCGAGGACCGGGTCGCCGTGGCCGCCGTCAACGGGCCCACCGCCGTGGTCGTCTCCGGCGCGGCCGACGCCGTCGAGGAACTCGAACGCCGCTGGGCCGACCAGGGCGTACGCACCAGGCCGCTGCGGGTCAGCCACGCCTTCCACAGCCCGCTGATGGAACCCATGCTCGCCGAGTTCGCCGCCGTGGTGCGCGGGCTGGAACTGCACCCGCCGACGCTGCCGATCGTGTCGAACCTGACCGGCACGGTCGCCGACCCCGACGAGATCCGCACCGCCGAGTACTGGGTGCGGCACGTGCGGGAGGCCGTCCGGTTCGCCGACGGCGTCGACCAGCTGCGCGCCCTGGGTGTGCGTACGTTCCTGGAGGTCGGCCCCAGCGGCGTGCTCACCGCGCTGGCCCGCGACGTCCTGACCGCCGCCGGCGCCGACGACGACACCGCCGCCGTGGCGCTGCTGCGCCGCGACCGCCCCGAGCCCGCCTCCGCCCTCACCGCCCTCGCCGAGCTGCACGTCGGTGGGGTCGAGGTCGGCTGGGCGGAGCTGTTCGCCGGCGCCGACACCGCGCGGGTGCCCCTGCCCGCGTACGCCTTCCGCCGGCAGCGCTTCTGGCCCGAGCCGCCGCCCGCCGCCCCCGACACCGTGTCGGCGGACGGCGACGACGAGTTCTGGACCGCCCTGGAGCAGGCGGACGTCGACACGCTGCGCGGCGAACTGGGCGACGACGACGAGCAGGTCCAGGCGCTGCTGCCGGCCCTGCCCGTACTCACCTCCTGGCGCCGCTCCCGGCGGGAACGCTCCCTCGTGGACGGCTGGTCGTACCAGGTGACCTGGCAGCCCGTGCCGGTCGAGGACGGCGACGGCCCGGCGGGCCGCTGGCTGGTCGTGCTGCCGGCCGACGACGCGCCGGCGTGGGCCGACGGCCTGGCCGGGCTCTTCGGCGACGACGAGCCGCTGGTGCTGCGCGTCGGCGCGGCGGACCTCGACCGCGCGGCGCTCACCGCCCGGCTGCGGGACCTCCTCGACGGCCGGCCGGTCGACGGCGTGCTCGCCGTGGTCGCCGGCCAGGACCGGCTGCTGGCCGAGCACCCCGGCGTGACCCTCGCCGCGGCCAGCACCCTCGCCCTGGTCCAGGCGATGACCGACCTGGACCTGGTGGCGCCGCTGTGGTGCGTCACCAGCGGCGCGGTCGCGGCGGCCCCGGGCGACCGGGTCGCGCACCCGTTGCAGACCGAGGTCTGGGGCCTCGGCCGCGCGGCGGCCGTCGAGCAGCCGCACCGCTGGGGCGGCCTGGTCGACCTGCCGGCCACCGTCGACGACGCCACCACCCGGCGGCTCGCCGCCGTGCTGGCCGGTCACGTCGGCGAGGACCAGGTGGCCGTCCGGCCCGGCGGGACCTGGGCCCGCCGGCTCACCCCGGCCCCGCCGGCGGCGGACGAGCCCCCCACCGGCGACTGGTGCTCCGGCACCGTCCTGGTCACCGGCGGCACCGGCGCCCTCGGCGGCCACGTCACCCGCTGGCTGCTCGGCCGCGGCGCCGGGCGGGTGGTCCTGGCCAGCCGCCGGGGCACCGCCGCCCCGGGCGTGGCGGACCTGGTCGACCGGTACGGCGCCGACGGGCGGGTCACCGTCGCCACCTGCGACGTCACCGACCGGCGCTCCGTGGCGGACCTGGTGGACGCGCTGCCCGACCTGACCGCGGTCGTGCACGCCGCCGGCACCGACCAGCTCACCCCGCTGACCGACACCACCCTCGACGAGTTCTCCCACGTCGTCGCGGGCAAGGTGCTCGGCGCCCTGCACCTCGACGCCTGCCTCGCCGAGCGCGACCTCGGCGCGTTCGTCATGTTCTCCTCCATCTCCGGCGTGTGGGGCAGCGCCGGGCAGTGCGCCTACGGCGCCGGCAACTCCCTGCTGGACGCCCTGGCCGTCAACCGGCGCGACCGGGGCCTGCCGGCCACCGCCGTCTCCTGGACGGCCTGGGGCGGCGAACACGGCATGGCCGCCGAGAACGTGGCCACCGAGCAGCTCAACCGGATGGGCCTGCCGCCGATCGACCCGGAGAAGGCGCTCGTCGCCCTCGACCGGGCGCTGCGCCGCCCGACGCCCTGCGTGACCGTCGCCGACGTCGACTGGAGCCGGTTCCACCCCGCGTTCACCGTGGCCCGGCCCAGCCCGTTCCTGGGCGGCGTGCCGCAGGTGCGGGCGCTCGTCGCGCAGGAGGAGGAGGCCGCCGCGCCCACGGGCGGGGTCGCCGCGCCGCTGCGTCACCTCGCGGCGCTGCCGGCGGCGGAGCAGGAGCGGGAGCTGCTGCGGCTGGTCAACGAGCAGACCGCCGCGGTGCTGGGCCACGCCACCCCCGACGAGCTGCGCGGACGCCCGTTCAAGGACCTCGGCTTCGACTCGCTGACCGCCGTGGACTTCCGGGGACGGCTGAACGCGGCCACCGGCCTGCGGCTGCCCACCACGCTGGTCTTCGACTACCCCACCCCCGCCGAGCTGGCCGCGCACCTGCGTGAGCTGGTCTCCGGCGCCACCCCGGCCGACGCCCCGCAGACCGTCGTCGTCGACGCCGACGAGCCCGTCGCGATCGTCGGGATGGCCTGCCGCTACCCCGGCGGCGTCGACGGGCCGGAGGCGTTCTGGCGGCTGGTCGCCGACGGGGTGGACGCCATCTCGCCGTTCCCCACCGACCGGGGCTGGGAGATCCCCGAGCCGGCGGAGGGGACGCACCCCCCGGCGGGCGGCTTCCTCTACGACGTGGCGGACTTCGACCCCGCCTTCTTCGAGATCTCGCCCCGCGAGGCCCTCGCCATGGACCCGCAGCAGCGGCTCGCCCTCGAAACGTCCTGGGAGGCGCTGGAGCGGGCCGGGGTGGACCCGGCGACGCTGCGCGGCACCCGCACGGGCGTCTTCGTGGGCGCCTCCACCTCCGGCTACGGCACCGGGCTGACCGAGGTCCCCGAGGGCGTCGAGGGCTACCTGATGACCGGCGCCGCGCACAGCGTGATCTCCGGCCGGGTCGCGTACGCCCTCGGGTTGGAGGGACCCGCCGTCACCGTCGACACCGCCTGCTCCTCGTCGCTGGTGGCGCTGCACCTCGCCGGGGCGGCGCTGCGGCGCGGCGAGTGCGACCTGGCGCTGGCCGGCGGCGTGGCCGTGATGGCCACCCCCACGGCGTTCCAGGAGTTCTCCCGCCAGGGCGGCCTCGCCTCCGACGGGCGGTGCAAGTCCTTCGCCGCCACGGCGGACGGCACCGGCTGGTCCGAGGGCGTCGGCATGCTGCTCGTGCAGCGGCTCTCCGACGCCCGCCGGCAGGGCCGGCGCATCCTCGCCGTCGTACGCGGCTCCGCCGTGAACTCCGACGGCGCGTCGAACGGCCTGACCGCCCCCAACGGCCCCTCCCAGCAGCGGGTGATCCGGCAGGCGCTCGCCAGCGCCCGGCTGGCGGTCACCGACGTGGACGTCGTCGAGGCCCACGGCACCGGCACCGTCCTCGGCGACCCGATCGAGGCGCAGGCGCTGCTCGCGACGTACGGGCAGGACCGGGGCGACGCGGGCCCGCTGCTGCTGGGCTCGGTGAAGTCGAACATGGGCCACGCGCAGGCCGCCGCCGGCGTGGCCGGCGTGATCAAGATGATCCTGGCGATGCGGGAGGGCACCGTCCCGGCGACGCTGCACGTGGACGAGCCGTCGCCGCACATCGACTGGTCCTCCGGCGACGTGGAGCTGGTGACCCGGTCCCGGCCGTGGCCGGCGGTCGACCGGCCCCGCCGCGCGGCGGTCTCCTCGTTCGGCATCTCCGGCACCAACGCCCACGTGGTCGTCGAGCTGCCCATCGACGCGCCCGCCGACGCCGAGGCGGCCGACGCCCCGACGCCGCCGGCCGTCGGCGCGGAGACGCGGGAACACGCCGCCGGGCTGGTCGCCGCCGACGTGGTGGTGTGGCCGGTCTCGGCCCGTTCGACCTCGGCCCTGGCCGCGCAGGCGTCCCGGCTGGCCCGGCACCTGCGGGCCCACCCCGGCCTCGCCCCGGCGGCGGTCGGCTGGTCCCTCGCCGCGACCCGCTCGGCGTTCGACAGGCGTGCCGCGGTGCTCGGCGCGACCCCCGGCGAGCTGCTGGCCGGCCTGGACGCGCTCGCCGCCGGCACCCCGGCCGGCACCGTGCTGACCGGCACCGTCGCCAACCACGGCGCCGGCCCGGTGTTCGTCTTCCCGGGCGCCGCCCCGGCGGGCGCGGCGGCCGGACTCGTGGGCCGCTGCCCGGTCTTCGACGACGCCCTCGCCGAGTGCCGGCAGGCCCTCGCCCCCTGGGTCGACGTCGACCCGGCCGCCCTGCTGACCGGCGCGGACGCCTCCTGGGGCGAGCGGCCGGCGCTGGCCCGGCCCGTGCTGTTCGCCGTCGGGGTGGCGCTCGCCGCCGTCTGGCGGCACGCCGGCCTCACCCCGGCCGCGGTCGTCGGCGACGGCGACGGCGAGGTCGTGGCCGCCCACGTGGCGGGCCTGCTGTCCCTGTCCGACGCCGCCCGGACGGTGGCGCTGCGGGCCCGGGCCGCCGCCGGCGAGCTGGACCCCGACGGCCTCCGCGTCGCCCTGGCGGGGCTCGCCCCGCAGCCCGGGACCGCCCGGCTGGCCTCCACGCTCACCGGGGACTGGGCCGATTCGGCCCGCCTCGGTGTCGACCACTGGGCAGACCCGACCGGCCTTGGTGTCGACCGGGCCGGCCCCGGTGCCGACCCGACCGGCCTCGGAGCGGCACCGACCGCCCCCGGCGCCGACCGCCCGGCCGATGTCGCCGGGGGGCCGGAGCAGCTGGACGCCGCCCTGCGCGCCGCCGTCGACGCCGGACACGTGACCTTCGTGGAGATCTCGCCGGAGCCGGCGCTGACCGACCGGGTCGCCGCCGTCCTCGACGCGACCGGCGTCACCGGCCACGTCCTGGACACCCTCGCCGGGTCGGCCGACGCCGCCACCCGGCTGCTGACCGGCCTCGCCACCGCGTACACCCTCGGCCTGGCGGTGGACCACCGCCGGCTGCTGCCCGAGGCCGAGCCGGTCGACCTGCCCACGTACGCCTTCGACCGGAACCGGTACTGGCTGGAGCGCACCGGCGCGCACCGCTCGGTCCTGCCCGCCGTGGGCCTCGACGTGGTCGACCACCCGCTGCTCAGCGCGGTGGCCGACCTGCCCGGCGACGAGGGGCTGCTGTTCACCGGCCGGATCACCCTCGCCACCCACCCCTGGCTGGCCGACCACGCCGTGCTGGGCACGGTGCTGCTGCCCGGGACGGCGCTGGTGGAGCTGGCGTCCTGGACCGGCCGGCAGGCCGGCGCGGCGACCGTCGCCGAGCTGAACCTGGAGGCGCCGCTGGCGATCCCCACCGAGGGAGGAATCGACCTGCGGGTCCGCGTCGGCCCGCCGGACGAGACCGGGCACCGGCCCGTCGCCATCCACACCCGGCGCGACGACGACACCGGACCCGACGGTTCCCGCGCCTGGCAGCGGCACGCCTCCGGCCAGCTCGCCGACACCGTCGACCCGGAGCCCGCGCCGGCCGCCGTGTGGCCGCCCGCCGACGCCGAGCCGATCGCCCTCGACGGGCTCTACGCCCGGCTCGCCGCCCAGGGCTACCACTACGGCCCGGCCTTCCGGGCGCTGCGCGCCGCCTGGCGGTCGGGCCCGGACATCCTCGCCGAGGTCGCCCTGGACGCCGACGCGTCCACCGACACCACGGCCTTCTCGGTGCACCCGGCCCTGATGGACGCGGCGCTGCACGCCATCGGCGCCAGCGCCACGGCGGGCGCCACCGACGCCACGGCCGGCGACCCCGCCGGCGGCGCGTCGGGCGCCGAGGGCGGCCCCGACATCCGCCCGGGCCTGCCGTTCACCTGGTCGGGCGTGACCATCCGGCCCACCCGCGCCCGCGAGCTGCGGATCCGGCTGCGCGCCACCGACGCCTCATCCGTGGCCCTGACCATCACCGACACCGGCGCCACCCCGGTCGCCTCCGTCGACGGTCTGGTCCTGCGGCCCATCTCCGGCGAGCAGCTCAGCGCCGCCCGCCGGTCGGCCAGCCGGTCCCTGCACCGCCTCGACTGGGTCGCCCCCGCCACCGGCCGCGCCGACGGCACGTCCCGGCTCGTCGCCCTCGGCGACGACTGGCCCGGCGCCGACCGGCACCCGGACCTCTCCGCCCTGGTCGCCGAGGTGCGCGCGGGCGCTCCGGTGCCCGACGCGGTGGTGGTGACCTGCGCCGGACCCGCCGCCGACGAGCCGCACCCGGCCCGCCAGGCGCACCGCGTCGCCCACCGCATGCTCGCGCTGGCCCAGCAGTGGCTCGCCGAGGAGTCCCTCACCGCCGCCCGGCTGGTGGTGGTCACCCGCGGCGCGGTCCGGGTCGACCCGGACGAGCGGATCGCCGACGTGCCGGCCGCCACCGCCTGGGGCCTGCTGCGTTCCGCCCAGTCGGAGAACCCCGACCGGATCGTGCTCCTCGACGTCGACGACGACGCCCCGGCCGCCGCGCTGCTGCCGGCGGCCCTGGCCACGGGCGAACCCCAGCTCGCGGTACGCGCCGGCCAGCTCCGGGTGCCCCGGCTGACCCGGCTCGGCCCGCCCCCGGCCGAGGCGTCCGGCCCCGACCTGGCCGCCGGCACCGTCCTGGTGACCGGCGCGACCGGCCTGCTCGGGCGGCTCGTGGCGCGACGGCTGGTGACCCGGCACGACGTACGGCACCTGCTGCTGGTCAGCCGCAGCGGGGCGGACGCCCCGGGCGTCGCCGCGCTGGTCGACGAGCTGGCCGGACTGGGCGCCACCGCCCGGGTGGTCGGCTGCGACGTCACCGACCGCGACGCGCTCGCCCTGCTGGTCGACCAGATCCCCGCCGACCTGCCGCTGACCGGCGTGGTGCACGCCGCCGGGGTGCTCGACGACGGCGTCCTGCCCGCGCTCACCCCGGACCGCTTCGACACCGTGCTGCGCCCCAAGGTCGACGCGGCCTGGCACCTGCACGAGCTGACCGAGAAGCTGGACCTGGCCGCGTTCGTGCTCTTCTCCTCGGCGGCCGGCCTCTTCGGCGGCCCCGGGCAGGCCAACCACGCGGCGGCGAACTGCTTCCTCGACGCCCTCGCCCAGCACCGGCGCGACCGGGGACTCCCGGCGCTCTCGCTGGCCTGGGGGCCGTGGGTCAACGACACCGGCGACGGCCAGACCGGGCACGTCGACGAGGCCCGGATGAACCGGGGCGGCTTCGTCCCGCTCGGCGCCGACGAGGGCATGGACCTGTTCAGCGAGGCGCTGCGCTTCGCCGAGCCGGTGGTCGTACCGGTCAACCTGGACCTCGCCCTGATCGGCCGGCACGGTCCGGCGGCGGTACCGCCGGTGCTGCGGTCGCTGGTGCGGCCGGCGACGACCGGCGCGGCCCGGGCCGCCGAACGCGATCCGGCCGAGGCGCTGCGGGAGACCCTCGCCGCCACGGCGGAGGCCGACCGCGACCAGGTGCTCTCCGACCTGGTCCGCACCCACGCCGCCGCGGTCCTCGGCTACGCGTCGATCCGCTCGATCGACGTCGAGCGCGGCTTCGTCGAGCTGGGCTTCGACTCGCTGACCGCCGTCGAGTTCCGCAACCGGCTCAACGCGGCCACCGGCCTGCGGCTGCCGTCCACGCTGATCTACGACCGGCCGACCACGGCCGCGCTGGTCGAGTACCTGCGGGGCGCGCTGCTGGCGGAGCGGAGCACCTCCGCGCTGACGGTGCTCGGCGAGCTGAACAAGCTGGAGCACGCCATGCGGGCGGTGGCCTCGGCCGACACCGACCGGGCCGCCGTCGGCGCCCGGCTGCGTGAACTGCTCTCCCTGTGGACCTACACCGAGTCCGGTGCGGACTCCGCCGCCGACGAGGGCGCCAGCCTCGAGTCGGCCTCCGCCGAGGAGATCTTCAGCCTGCTGGACGAAGAGTTCGGCTCGGCCTGATCCGGCATGTCGCACACCTCGAACCCCGATACGGAGTGGCCCGATGCCCACTGAGGCAGAGTTCCTCGACTACCTCCGGCGTGCGACTGCCGACCTGCGCGACGCGCGTCGGCGGGTGCGCGAGGTGGAGGCCAAGGACCGCGAGCCGATGGCCGTCATCGGGATGGCGTGCCGGTTCCCGGGCGGCGTGTCCAGCCCGGCCGAGCTGTGGGACCTCGTCGACCGGGGCGGCGACGGGGTGGGCGACTTCCCGGCCGACCGGGGCTGGGACCTGGAGCGGCTCTTCAACGTCGACCCGGACAACCCGGGCACGTCGACCAGCAGCCAGGGCGGCTTCCTCTACGACGCGCCGCAGTTCGACCCGGGCTTCTTCGGCATCAGCCCCCGCGAGGCCCTGGCGATGGACCCCCACCAGCGGCTGCTGCTGGAGACCTCCTGGGAGGCGTTCGAGCACGCCGGCATCGACCCGCAGCGGCTGCGCGGCAGCCGGACCGGCGTCTTCGCCGGGGTGATGTACCACGACTACGCGTCGCGGGTGCTGGACCTGCCCGACGGCGTCGAGGGATACATCGGCACCGGCAACTCCGGCAGCGTGGTGTCCGGGCGGGTGGCGTACACCTTCGGGCTCGAGGGCCCGGCGGTCACGGTGGACACGGCCTGCTCGTCGTCGCTGGTCGCCGTGCACCTCGCGACGCAGGCGCTGCGCCAGCGCGACTGCGACTTCGCGCTCGCCGGCGGCGTGACGGTCATGTCCACCCCGGGCACCTTCGCCGACTTCTCCCGCCAGCGGGGCCTCGCCTCGGACGGCCGGTGCAAGTCGTTCGCCGCCGCCGCCGACGGCACCGGCTGGTCCGAGGGCGTCGGCGTGCTGCTGTTGCAGCGGCTCTCCGACGCCCGCCGCGACGGCCGGCGCATCCTCGCCGTGGTCCGGGGCAGCGCCGTCAACCAGGACGGCGCCAGCAGCGGGCTCACCGCCCCGAACGGCCCGTCGCAGGAGCGGGTGATCCGGCAGGCCCTCGCGAACGCCCGGCTGTCCCCGGCCGACGTCGACGTGGTCGAGGCGCACGGCACCGGCACCACCCTCGGCGATCCCATCGAGGCGCAGGCGCTGCTGGCCACGTACGGGCAGGACCGGGGCGAGGGCGGGCCGCTCTGGCTGGGCTCGGTCAAGTCGAACCTGGGCCACACCCAGGCCGCCGCGGGCGCCGCCGGACTGATCAAGATGATCGAGGCGATCCGGCACCGCACCATGCCCGCCACCCTGCACGTCGACGAGCCGTCCCCGCACATCGACTGGTCCGCCGGGCAGGTGTCGCTGCTGACCGAGGCACGCCCGTGGTCGGGCACCGACCGGCCGCGCCGGGCCGCCGTGTCGTCGTTCGGCATCAGCGGTACGAACGCGCACGTCATCCTGGAGGAGGCGCCCGTCGACGACGCCCCGTCCACGGACGAGGCCCCGCCCGCCGCCGACGCGCCGGTGGCGCTCCCGCTCGCCCCGGTGTTCCTCTCCGCCCGTACGCCCGAGGCGCTCGCCGGGCAGGCCGGCCGCTGGGCCGACCACCTCGCCCGCGTCGACTCCCCGCGCCCGCTGGACGTCGCGGCCTCCTCGGTCAACCGCGCGGGGCTCGAACACCGCGCGGTCGTCCTGGCGGGCGACGCGGACGACCTGCTCGCCGGGCTGCGGGCCCTCGCCGCCGGCGAGCCGACCGGCGCCGTCACCACCGGCGCGTCGGCCCCGCGCGGCCGGGTGGCCTTCCTCTTCTCGGGTCAGGGCGCGCAGCGCGCCGGCATGGGTCGCGAGCTGTACGCGGCCTTCCCGGTCTTCGCCGCCGCCCTCGACGAGGCGTGCGGGCACCTCGACCCGCTGCTGCCGCGCGCGCTGCGCGAGGTGCTGTTCGCCGGGGCGGGCACGCCCGAGGCGGAGCTGCTGGACCAGACGGTCTTCACCCAGGCGGGCCTGTTCGCCGTCGAGGTGGCCCTGTTCCGGCTCGTCGAGTCGTTCGGGGTCGCGCCGGACCTGGTGGCCGGGCACTCCATCGGCGAGATCGCGGCGGCGCACGTGGCGGGCGTGCTCTCCCTGGCCGACGCGTGCGCGCTGGTCGCCGCGCGGGGCAGGCTCATGCAGGCCCTGCCGGCGGGCGGCGGCATGCTCGCCGTGGCGGCCGACGAGGCCGCCGTGGTCGCCTCCCTCGCCGGGCTGCCCGGCCGGCTGGACGTGGCCGCCGTGAACGGCCCCGCCGCCGTGGTGGTGGCGGGCGACGTCGAGGCCCTCGACGAGGTCCAGCGGGTGTGGTCCGAGCGGGGCGTGCAGACTCGCCGGCTGCGGGTCAGCCACGCCTTCCACAGCGCGCGGATGGACCCGATGCTGGCCGAGTTCGCGGCCGTCGCCGAGGGGCTGACGTTCCGGCCGCCGACGATCCCGGTGGTGTCGAACCTGACCGGCCGCGTCGCCGACGCCGACCAGCTCTGCGACCCGGGCTACTGGGTGCGCCACGTACGCGGCACCGTGCGCTTCGCCGACGCCGTCGACTGCCTGCGCGCCGAGGAGGTCGACACATACCTGGAGGTGGGGCCGAACGGCGTCCTGACCGCCATGGCGCAGAACTGCCTCGCCGAGCGGGCGGAGGACGACACCGCGCCCCTGCTGGCCCCGGTGTCGCGCCACGACCGGCCCGAGCCGCAGGCCCTCCTGGAGGCCCTCGCGCTGCTGCACGTGCACGGCGTGACCGTCGGGTGGGCCGACCTGCTCGACCGGGCCGGCGGTCGGCACCTGGACCTGCCGACGTACGCCTTCCAGCACCAGCGCTACTGGCTGGAGCCGGCGGGCCGGTGGACGGACGTCTCCGGGGCTGGCCTCGGGGCGGCCGGGCACCCGCTGCTCGGCGCGGCCGTCTCCGTGGCCGGCGAGGACATGGTGGTGCTGACCGGCCGCCTGTCCACGTCGACGCATGCGTGGCTCGCCGACCACTCGGTCTCCGGCGTGGTGATCGTGCCGGGCGCCGCCCTGGTGGAGTTGGCGGTGCGGGCGGGCGACGAGGTGGGCGCGTCGCGGGTGCGGGAGTTGACCGTGGCCGCGCCGCTGGTGCTGCCGGAGGCCGGCGCGGTGCGGGTGCAGGTGCGCGTCGGCGCGGCCGACGACGCGGGCACCCGGTCGGTGACCGTGCACTCCCAGCCGGAGGAGACCGTCGACCCGGAGTGGATCCGGCACGCGGAGGGCGTGCTGGAGCCGGCGACGGCCGACGAGCCGGGCGTGGGGGAGTGGCCGCCGGCCGGCGCGGCCGAGGTGGACGTGGCGGGCTGGTATCCGGCGCTGGCCGAGCGCGGCCTGGCGTACGGGCCGGTGTTCCGGGGGCTGCGCCGGGTGTGGACGACCGGCGGCGACGAGGTGTTCGCCGAGGTGGCGTTGCCGGACGAGGTGGCGGGCGACGCGGCGGGCTTCGGGGTACACCCGGCGCTGCTGGACGCCGCCCTGCACCCGATCGGGCTGCTGGCCGGTGCGGAGGGTTCGGGTGGGCCGCGGGTGCCGTTCGCGTTCGAGGGTGTGCAGGTGCACGCCTCGGGCGCGCGAATGCTGCGGGTGCGGCTGTCGCGCGCGGGCTCGGCGGTGCGGCTGGTCGCGTGCGACGAGTCGGGTGCGGCCGTGGTGTCGGTGGACTCCCTGGCGCTGCGGGAACTGACCGGGGTGTCATCGTCCCCGGACGCGTCGGCCCGGTCGCTGTTCGAGGTCGCCTGGCAGGCCCAGGAGGTCACCCCGGCCGACGAGGTCTCCGGGTGGGCGCTGGTGGGCTCGCCCGCCGCTGCCGACCTGCCGTCGTACGCCGACGTCGAGGCGGTGACCGCGTCCGCCGGGCCGTCGGGCGTGACGCCGCGCCTGCTGCTGGTGCCGGCGGGCAGCCTGCGCCGATCCGACCACGCCGGGACGGACACCCGCCCGGTCCACCGTGAGGCGCACGACGAGGACGCCGACCTGCTGGCGGACGCCGCCGACAACGACCCCGACGCGGTACGCGCGGCGACGTCGCAGGTGCTGGCGACCGTCCGGTCCTGGCTGGCGGCGGACGCGCTGGCGGAGTCGCGGCTGGTGGTGGTGACCCGGGGCGCGGTGTCGGTGGGTGCGGACGACCGGGTGTCGGACCTGGGTGCTGCGGCGGTGTGGGGTCTGCTGCGTTCGGCGCAGTCGGAGCATCCGGGTCGCATCGTGTTGGCGGACGTCGACTGTGACGTGGACGCGGGGTTGCTGGGTGTGCTGGCCTCGGTGGCTGACGAGCCGGTGGCGTTCGGTGGTCAGGTCGCGGTGCGTGCGGGTGGGGTGTTCGTGCCGCGTCTGGTGCGCGCGGTCACCCCGGCGTCGGCGGAGACGCCGGTCGTGGGTGACGGCGTGGTGCTGGTGACCGGTGGTACGGGTGCGCTCGGGGCGCTGGTGGCGGAGCACCTGGTGTCGGTACACGGGGTGCGGTCGCTGGTGCTGGTGTCGCGGCGTGGCCTGGAGGCTGCGGGCGCGGGTGAGCTGTCGGAGCGGCTGACGGCGCTGGGCGCGTCGGTGCGGATTGCCGCCTGCGACGTGACGGACCGGGACCAGGTGTTCGGTCTGGTGGCCGAGGTCGCCGCCGAGGGGCGGCTGGCGGGTGTCGTACACACCGCCGGTGTCCTGGATGACGGGATCGTGGAGGGGCTGACGGCCGAGCGGCTGGCCGGGGTGTTGGCGCCGAAGGTGTCGGCGGGTTGGTTCCTGCACGAGGCGACGGCGTCGCTGGATCTCGACTTGTTCGTGGTGTTCTCGTCGGTGGCGGGGGTGCTCGGCTCGCCGGGCCAGTCGGCGTACGCGGCGGGTAACGCGTTCCTGGACGGGTTGGCGGTCCACCGGAGGCAGCTCGGGTTGCCGGCCGTGAGCCTGGCGTGGGGCATGTGGGACACCCCCGGCATGGGCGCGTCCCTCGACGAGGCGGACCGGGCGCGATCGACCCGGGGCGGCGTCACCGCGATGAGCGCCGAGACCGGGCTGCGGCTGTTCGACGCCGCCCTGACTGCCGGCCGGCCGGCCCTGGTACCGGCCGTGATCGACCTGACCGCCCTCCGGGCCGCGGCCGGCGCCGGCCTGGTGCCGCCGATGCTCCGCGCCCTGGTCGGTACGACCACGACGCGCCGCCAGGCGGGACAGGGCACCACCTGGGCGACCCGCGTCAGCGGCCTCGCCGCCGACGAGGCGCGGGCCCAGATCGACGTGCTGGTACGCGGCCTCGTCGCGCAGGTGCTCGGGCACGGCGGCGCGGAGGCCGTGCCGGCCGACCGGGCGTTCCGGGAGCTGGGCTTCGACTCGCTGACCGCCGTCGACCTGCGCAACCGCGTCAACGCGGCCACCGGCCTCCGGCTGCCCTCGACGCTGGTGTTCGACTACCCGACGCCCCAGGCGCTCGCCGCCCACGTGCACGCCGAACTGGCCGGCGCCGCCGGCGGTCCCGCCGCGTCCGGGGCGCGGGCCACGGCCGGATTCGACGAGCCGATCGCCATCGTCGGCATGGCCTGCCGCTACCCGGGCGGCGTCGAGACGCCCGACCAGCTCTGGGCGCTACTGGCCGCCGGCGGCGAGGGCATCGGGGAGTTCCCCACCGACCGCGGCTGGGACCTGGAGAGCCTGTTCGACCCCGACCCCGACCACCCCGGCACGTCGTACACGCGCCACGGCGGTTTCCTCTACGGCGCCGGCGAGTTCGATCCCGGCTTCTTCGGCATCTCGCCGCGCGAGGCCCTGGCGATGGACCCGCAGCAGCGGCTGCTGCTGGAGGCGTCGTGGGAGTCGTTCGAGTCCGCCGGTCTCGATCCGCAGCGGCTGCGGGGCAGCCGGACGGGCGTCTTCGCCGGCGTGATGTACCACGACTACGCCTCCCAGCTCATGGAGTTGGCCGACGAGGTCGAGGGCTACGTCGGCACCGGCAACTCGGGCAGCGTGCTGTCCGGCCGGGTGGCGTACACGTTCGGCCTCGAAGGCCCGGCCGTCACCGTCGACACCGCCTGTTCCTCCAGCCTCGTGGCGTTGCACCTCGCGGCGCAGGCGTTGCGCTCCGGCGAGTGCGATCTGGCGTTGGCCGGTGGCGTGACGGTGATGGCCACGCCCGGCACGTTCATCGAGTTCTCCCGGCAGCGCGGGTTGTCGCAGGACGGCCGCTGCAAGTCGTTCGCCGCCTCGGCCGACGGCACCGGCTGGTCCGAGGGCGTCGGCGTGCTGCTCGTGCAGCGGCTCTCCGACGCCCAGCGGGAAGGCCGGCGCATCCACGCCGTGCTGCGGGGCACGGCCGTGAACCAGGACGGCGCCTCGAACGGTCTGACCGCCCCGAACGGCCCGTCGCAGCAGCGCGTGATCCACCAGGCCCTCGCGAACGCCCGCCTGACCCCGGCCGACGTGGACGCCGTCGAGGCACACGGCACCGGCACCACCCTCGGCGACCCGATCGAGGCGCAGGCCCTGCTGGCCACGTACGGGCAGGAGCGTCCGCAGGACCGGCCGTTGTTGTTGGGGTCGGTGAAGTCGAACATCGGGCACACGCAGGCGGCTGCCGGTGTGGCTGGTGTGATCAAGATGGTCATGGCGATGCGGCACGGTCTGGTGCCGGCGACCCTGCACGTGGACGAGGCGTCGCCGCACGTCGACTGGACGGCCGGGGCGGTGGCCCTCGCGACGGAGCCCACCCCGTGGCCGCAGGTGGGCCGGCCGCGTCGGGCGGCGGTGTCGTCGTTCGGGATCTCCGGCACCAACGCGCACGTGATCATCGAGCAGCCGCCCGCCGAGCCGGTCGAGGCACGCGCCGCCGACCGTCCGCGCGCCGGCGTCGTACCCCTGGTGCTCTCCGCCGTGGACGCCCCGGCGCTGCGCGAACAGGCGGCCCGGCTGGGCGCGCACCTCGCGGCGCACCCGGAGCTGGCCCCGGCCGACGTCGCGCACGCCCTGGCGACCACCCGGGCCGCGTTCGGGCACCGCGCCGTCGTCCTCGGCCGCGACACCGTCGGCCTGACGCGGGCCCTGGAGTCGCTCCGCCTCGGCGAGGCCACCCCCGACACGGTCACCGGCACCGCGCTGCGCGGCGGCGACCCGGTCCTCGTCTTCCCCGGCCACGGCGACCCATGGCCCGCCACGGCCGTCGAGCTGCTGGACCGGGCGCCGGAGTTCGCCGCCTCGATCGCCGCCTGCGAAGCGGCCCTCGCACCCCACGTGGACTGGTCGCTCACCGCCGTGCTGCGCGGCGCGGACGGCGCCCCGCCCGCGACGGACACCTGGGTGACGCACCCCGTCCGGTGGGCCGTGGCGGTCTCGCTGGCCCGCTGGTGGCGCTCGCTTGGCGTCCGGCCCGCCGCCGTGGTCGGGCACGCCCACGGCGAGGTCGCGGCCGCCTGCGTGGCCGGCGCGCTGTCGCTGGAGGACGCGGCGAGGACGATCGCCCTCGGCAGCCGGGCCGACGCCGACCCGGGCGCGCTGGCCGGGACCACCCTCGGGGCGGCCGAGGTGCCGCTGTACTCGGCGGCGACCGGCGGACGGGTCGACACCGACGGCCTCGACGCCGCCCGCTGGTACCGGGGGCTGGCCGACGGCGTCGACGTCGACCCGGTCGTGCGCGCCCTGCTCGACGAGGGCCACCAGGTCCTCGTCGAGGCCGCCACCGGGCCCGTGCTCGCCGCCGGAATGCGGGAGATCGCGCAGGGCGTCGACGACGCCGTCGTGGTGGCCGCCGACGACACCGACGCCGGCGGTTGGCCCCGGATGCTGACCGTCCTCGCCGGGCTGCACGTGCACGGCGTGCCCGTGGACTGGACGGCCGTCCTGGGCGCCCGCACCGGCCCGCCGGTGGAACTGCCGACGTACGCCTTCCAGCGCCAGCGGTACTGGCCGCAGGCGCAGGTCACGACCGGCCCCGCCCTTGCCGGCCAGGACGAGGCGGACCGGCACTTCTGGGAGGCCGTGGAACGCGCCGACCCGCAGGCGTTGGCCGCCGCCATGCGGATCGACGAGACGGCGGCCCGGTCCCTCGACCCCGCGCTGCCGCTGCTCTCCTCGTGGCGCCGACGCCGCCGCGACGAGTCCACGGTGGACTCGTGGCGCTACCGGGTGACCTGGAAGCCGGTGACCGTCGCGCCGGAGGCCACCCTGTCCGGCGCCTGGCTGCTGCTGGTGCCGGCGGACGGCGCCGCGCGCCCCCTGGTCGACGGCGTCGCCCGGGCCCTCACCGAGGGCGGGGCCGAGGTCGTCCGGATCGACGTGCCGGGGACGGACCGGCAGGCGCTGGCCGAGCGGCTGGCGCGCACCGGCGCCGTCGCCGGCGTGCTCTCCCTGCTCGGCCTGGACGACGTCGCGCACCCGACCCACCCGGTGGTGCCGGCGGGACTCGCCGGCACGTACGCCCTGGTCCAGGCCCTCGGCGACGCCGGGATCACCGCCCCCCTGTGGTGCGCCACCACCGGCGCGGTCTCCACCGGCCGGGCCGACCCGCTCGACCGCCCCCGCCAGGCGATGCTCTGGGGCCTCGGCCGGGTGGTCGCCCTCGAACACCCGGACCGCTGGGGCGGCCTCGTCGACCTGCCCACCGAGCTGGACCCCCGGGACCGGGGCCGCCTCGTGGCGGTGCTGGCCGGCGTCGACGCCGAGGACCAGCTGGCGCTGCGCCCCTCCGGGGTGTTCGCCCGGCGACTGGTCCGGGCCCGCGCCGAGCGCACCGCGACGGGGGACTGGCGTCCCGCCAGCGGCGCCGTCCTGGTCACCGGCGGCCTCGGGTCGATCGGGGCCCAGGTGGCGCGCTGGCTGGCCCGCGAGGGCGTCGGCGAGCTGGTGCTGACCGGCCGCCAGGGCCCCGCCACGCCCGGCGCCGACGAGCTGGCGGACGAACTGCGCGCCGCCGGCGCCACCGTCACCGTGGCCGCCTGCGACGTCGCCGACCCCGCCGCCGTGCGGGCCCTCGTCGAGCGGCTCGCCGGGCAGGGCACCCGCATCGGGGCCGTGTTCCACACCGCTGGCGTCGCCCACGCCGCACCGGTCGCGGCCACCGACGTGGCCGACCTCGCCGACGCCCTGCGGGCCAAGGTGGCCGGCGCGGTCAACCTCGACGAGGTGTGCGGCGACGAGCTGTCGGCGTTCGTGCTCTTCTCCTCCGGCGCGGGCGTCTGGGGCGGCGGACACCAGGGCGGCTACGCCGCGGCCAACGCCTTCCTCGACGCGCTCGCCGAGGACCGGCGCCGGCGCGGCCGGGCCGCCACCGCCGTCGCCTGGGGCGCCTGGGACGGCGGCGGCATGGTCGACGCCGAGGGCGCCGCCGACCAGATGTTCCGCTCGGGCGTGCGGGCCATGCGCCCCGACCTCGCGGTCTCCGTCCTGGCCGAGGCGTTGGACCACGGCGACACCACGCTCACCGTGGCGGACATCGCCTGGGACCGGTTCCTCCAGACCTACACGCTGGCCCGCCCCCGGCCGCTGATCGCCGACGTCCCGGAGGTGGCGCGGCTGCTCGCCGCCGGGCAGCGCGACGGCGACGGGCCCGACGCGGCCTCGCCGCTGCGCGGCCGGCTGGCCGGACTCGCCGCACCGGAACGGCGCCGCGTCCTGCTCGACCTCGTCCGGGTCCACGCGGCGGCGGTGCTGCGACTGTCCTCGCCGCAGGCGCTCGCGGCGGACCGGTCGTTCCGGGAGATCGGCTTCGACTCGCTCAGCGCCGTCGAGATGCGCAACCGGCTCGCCGAGGCGGTGGGGCTGAACCTGCCGGCGACCCTGGTCTTCGACCGCCCGACGCCCGACGCCCTCGCCGAGCACCTGGCGACCCGGCTCACCGGCGACGACACCCCGGCGGCCGAGCCCGTGCGGGCCGCCACCGCGCTGGACGAGCCGATCGCCATCGTCTCGATGAGCTGCCGCTACCCCGGCGGCGTCGCCGGCCCGGAGGACCTGTGGCGACTCGTCGCCGAGGGGCGCGACGGCATCGCGGAGTTCCCGGCCGACCGGGGCTGGGACCTAGCGGCGATCTACGACCCCGATCCCGACCGGCCCGGCACCTCGTACGTGCGGGAGGGCGGCTTCCTCACCGACGCCGCCGGCTTCGACGCCGCCCTGTTCGGCATCTCCCCGCGCGAGGCGATGGTGATGGACCCGCAGCAGCGGGTGCTGCTGGAGAGCGCCTGGGAGCTGTTCGAGCGGTCCGGCACCGCGCCGGCCGACATGCGGGAGACCAACACCGGCGTCTTCGTCGGCACCAACGGCCAGGACTACGCGACGCTGCTGATGGCCGCCCGGGTCGAGACCGAGGGCTACCAGGCCACCGGCAACGTCGCCGCCGTCATCAGCGGTCGGCTGGCATACCACTTCGGGTTGCAGGGCCCGGCCGTCAGCGTCGACACCGCCTGCTCGTCGTCGCTGGTGGCGCTGCACCTGGCCTGCCAGTCCCTGCGGCAGGGCGAGTGCGACGTCGCGGTCGCCGGCGGCGTGACGGTGATGGCCACCCCCGGCCCGTTCCTGGAGTTCGCTCGGCAGCGGGGGCTGGCCCTCGACGGCCGGTGCAAGTCGTTCGCCGGGGCCGCCGACGGCACCGGCTGGGGCGAGGGCGTCGGCCTGGTGATGTTGCAGCGGCTCTCCGACGCCCAGCGCGACGGCCGCCGGATCCTGGCCGTCGTGCGCGGCTCGGCGATGAACCAGGACGGCGCCAGCAACGGGCTGACCGCCCCCAACGGACCGGCGCAGGAGCGGGTGATCAGCCAGGCGCTGGCCAACGCGCGGCTGACCGCCGCCGACGTGGACGCCGTCGACGGGCACGGCACCGGCACCCGCCTCGGCGACCCCATCGAGGCGCAGGCGCTGCTGGCCACGTACGGGCGGAACCGGCCCGCCGACCGGCCGCTGCTGCTCGGCTCGGTCAAGTCGAACATCGGCCACACCCAGGCCGCCGCCGGCGTCTCCGGCGTGATCAAGATGGTGATGGCGCTCCAGCACGACCTGCTGCCGCCCACCCTGCACGTGGACGAGCCCTCGCCGCACGTGGACTGGTCGGCGGGCGCGGTCGCGCTGCTGACCGAGGCGCAGCCGTGGCCGGAGGCGGACCGGCCGCGCCGGGCCGGCGTGTCGTCGTTCGGGGTCAGCGGCACCAACGTGCACGTCATCCTCGAGCAGGCGCCCGCCGCCGCGCCGGCCGACACCCCGACGCCCCGGCCGGCCGACGGACCGCCGGTGCTGCCCTGGGTCGTCTCGGCCGACGCCGCCAGCGGCCTGCGGGCCCAGGCGGCCCGGCTGGCCGACTGGCTGCCGGGCACCGCGACGCCCGCCGCCGACGTGGCCCGGGGACTGGCCACCGGACGCTCCCCGCTGCGGCACCGCGCGGTGCTGCTCGCCGCGGACGCCGACGCCGCCCTCGCCGGCCTGCGGGCACTCGCCGCCGGCGAGGAGCACCCCGGACTCACCCGGGGCGTCGCCGAGCCCGGCGGCGCGCTGGCGGCGCTCTTCTCCGGCCAGGGCGCCCAGCACGCCGGGATGGGCCGTCGCCTGTACGAGACGTTCCCGGTCTTCGCCGCGACGGTCGACGAGACGTGCCAGCACCTGGACGCGTACCTGCCACGGCCGCTGCGCACGGTGCTCTTCGCCGAGCCCGGCACCGCCGAGGCCGACCTGCTCGACCAGACGGCCTTCACCCAGGCCGGGCTCTTCGCCGTCGAGGTGGCGCTGTTCCGGCTGCTCGAACACTGGGGGATCCGGCCCGACTTCGTGGCCGGGCACTCCGTCGGGGAGATCAGCGCGGCCCACGTGGCCGGGGTGCTCGACCTGCCCGACGCCTGCGCGCTCGTCGGCAACCGGGGCCGGCTGATGCAGGCCCTGCCCGCCGGCGGCGGGATGCTCGCCGTCGCCGCGCCCGAGGTCGACGTGCTGCGGGCGCTGGACGGCACGTCGGGACAGGTCGCCGTCGCCGCCGTGAACGGGCCGGCCGCCGTCGTCGTCGCCGGGGCGCAGGACGCGCTGACCGAGCTGGCCGACCACTTCGCCGGCCTCGGCGTGCGTACGAAGCGGCTGCGGGTCAGCCACGCCTTCCACAGCCCGCTGATGGAGCCGATGCTCGCCGACTTCGCGGCCGTGGCGGCGAGCCTGTCGTACGCCCCGCCGACGGTGCCGCTGGTGTCGAACCTGACCGGCGCGGTCATCGACGCCGAGCAGCTCTGCACCCCCGACTACTGGGTCCGGCACGTCCGCGAGGCGGTCCGCTTCGCCGACACCGTCACCCACCTGCACGCCCACGGGGTGACCCGGTTCCTGGAGATCGGGCCGGACACCGTGCTGACCGCCCTGACCGCCGACGCGCTGCCGGCGGACGCCCCGGTCATGGTGACCGGCGTGCAGCGGCCCGGCCAGGACGAGGTGGCCACCCTGCTCGGCGCGGTGGCCCGACTGCACTGCCACGGCGTGGCCGTCCGCTGGTCGCGGCTGCTGCCCGGCGTCGGCCCCGTGGACCTGCCCACGTACGCGTTCGACCACCAGCGGTTCTGGCCGACCCTCGACGCGGCGCCGGCGCACACCCCCGCCGCCGCGCCCGACGACGTCGACTCGGCGTTCTGGCGGGCCGTGGCGTCGGGCGACGGCGACGCGCTCGCCGGGCGGCTCGGCCTCGACGCGGACCGGCCGCTGCGCGAACTGCTGCCGGACCTGGACCGGTGGCGGCGCCAGCAGCAGGAGGACACCCTCGCCGGCGGCTGGCGCTACCGGGTCACCTGGCGTCCGCAGGCCCTCGCCCCGGGTGCCGTCGACGGCACGTGGACCCTGGTCCACAGCGGCACGGACCAGCCGGTCGTCGACCGGCTCGCCGAGCTCGTCACCGCCCGGGGCGGCACCGTGCGGCAGCTCGCCGTCGACCCGGCCACGACCGACCGCACGGCGCTCGCCGCGCAGCTGGCCGGCGCCGCGCCGACCCGGATCGTGTCGCTGCTCGCCCTCGACGAGCGACCGCAGCCCGACCGGCCCGCCGTGCCGCTGGGCCTGACCGCGAACCTCGCCCTGGTGCAGGCGGTCACGGACGCCCTGCCCCCGGTGCCACTCTGGCTGCTCACCCGGCAGGCCGTCGCCACCGCCGACGGCGACCCCGTCGTCCGCCCCGCCCAGGCCACCACGTGGGGCCTCGGCCTGGTGACCGCGCTGGAACACCCCCGGCACTGGGGTGGCCTGCTGGACCTGCCCGAGACCCTGACCCCGGCCGCCGCCGAGCACGTCCTGGCGGCGCTCACCGCCGCCGGGCACGAGGACCAGCTCGCGGTGCGCGACTCCGGGACGTACCTGCGCCGGCTGGCCCGCGCGCCCCGCGCCGAGGCGGCGGCCGACTGGCAGGCGCCGGGCACCGTCCTGGTCACCGGCGGCACGGGCGCCGTCGGCCGGTACGCCGCCGCCTGGCTCGCCCGGCACGGCGCGCGGCGACTGCTGCTGGTCAGCCGGCGCGGCGCGGCGGCCCCCGGCGCGGACGAGGCGGTGGCGGAACTGGCCGCGCTGGGCGCCGAGGCCCGGGTGCTGGCCTGCGACCTGGCCGACCGGGACGCGGTCGCCGAGCTGGTCCGTGGCCTGCGCGCCGACGGCGAGACCGTGCACGCGGTGGTGCACGCCGCCGGGGTGGGCCGGCTCAACCCGGTCGCCGCGGTGACCGGGGCGGAACTCGCCGACGTCGTCTCCGGCAAGATCGCCGGCGCCCGGCACCTCGACGAGTTCCTCGACCCGGAGCCGCTCGACCTGGTCGTGCACTTCTCCTCCATCGCGGCCGTCTGGGGCGTCGGCGACCACGGCGCGTACGCCGCCGGCAACGCCTTCCTGGACGCCTGGGCGCAGTCCCGGCCGGCCGGGGGTCCCCGGCACCTCTCGGTGAACTGGGGGCCGTGGGCCGGCGGCGGCATGGTGACCGACGCGCACGCGGCGGCCATGAGCCGGCGCGGGGTGTCCCTGCTGGACCGGGAACCGGCGATGGCCGCCCTGCGCGCCGGCCTCGACGGCGACGACACCGCCCTCACCGTCGCCGACATCGACTGGGACCGCTTCGCGCCGGTGTTCGCCTCCGCCCGGCCCCGGCCGCTGATCAGCGAGATCGCCGAGGTGGCCGCCCAGGCCGCGGCGGCGCGGGCCGACGCCGAGGACGGCGACCAGGTCGCCGGCGAGCTGCGCAAGCGGCTCGGCGAGCTGTCGCAGGCCGAACAGGCGCGGCTGCTGGTGGACCTCATCCGCACCGCCGCCGGCGAGGTCATCGGCCACGACAGCCCGTACGCCGTCGAGGCCGGCCGGCCCTTCCGGGACCTCGGCTTCGACTCGCTCACCGCCGTGGAGCTGCGGGGCCGGCTGGCCCGCTCGACGGGGCTGAGCCTGCCCAGCTCGGTGGTGTTCGACTACCCGACGCCGCAGGCGCTGGCCGAGCACCTGCGGGCCGAACTGCTCAGCGAGGCCTCGGTGGAGGCCCTGCCGACGCTGGCGGAGCTGGACCAGTTGGAGAGCGCCCTCGCGCTGCGCGACCCGGACGACATCGGCCGGGTGCGGATCACGATGCGGCTGCACAGCCTGCTCGAACGGCTCGGCACCGCCGAGGAACGCCGGGAGGAGACCGCCGAGGTCGCCGACCGGCTGCGGGTGGCCAGCAACCAGGAGCTGTTCGACCTCATCGACCAGGACCTCGGGCTCTCCTGAGCCGCCCGGGGACCTGTGGTGTCACGAGAAAGCGAGATGTCATGGCGGACGAAGAGCGGCTGCGCGAATACCTGACGCGGGTCGTCGCCGAACTTCAGCAGACCCGCCAACGGCTGCGCGAGGTCACCGCCGAGGAGTCCGAGCCGGTGGCGATCGTGGCGATGAGCTGCCGCTACCCGGGCGGCATCAGCTCGCCCGAACAGCTGTGGGAGTTCGTCTCGTCCGGCGGGGACGCCATCGGCGACTTCCCCATTGACCGGGGCTGGGACCTGGAGCGGCTCTACCACGCCGACCCGGACAACGCCGGCACCTCGTACACCACCTCCGGCGGGTTCCTGCACGACGCGGGGCGCTTCGACGCCGCGCTGTTCGGCATCTCGCCGCGCGAGGCGGTCGCCATGGACCCGCAGCAGCGGCTGCTGCTGGAGACCACCTGGGAGCTGTTCGAGCGGGCCGGCATCGCCCCGCTGTCGCTGCGCGGCAGCCGCTCCGGCGTCTTCGTCGGCACCTCCGGGCAGGACTACGCCGCCGTGCTGCACCGGGCCCCCGGCGTCGAGGGGTACGTGCTGACCGGCACCGCCGCCAGCGTGGTCTCCGGCCGGCTGGCGTACACGTTCGGCCTCGAAGGCCCGTCGGTCACCGTCGACACCGCCTGCTCGTCGGCGTCGGTCGCCATCCACCTCGCCTGCCAGGCGCTGCGTCAGCGGGAGTGCGGCCTCGCCCTGGCCGGCGGCGCGACCGTGCTGGCCACCCCCGGTCCGTTCGTCGAGTTCTCCCGGCAGCGCGGCCTCGCCGCCGACGGCCGGTGCAAGTCCTTCGCCGCGTCCGCCGACGGCACCGGCTGGTCCGAGGGCGTCGGCATGCTGCTGCTGGAACGGCTCAGCGACGCCCGCCGCAACGGCCACCCGGTGCTCGGCGTCATCCGCAGCTCGGCGGTCAACTCCGACGGCGCGTCCAACGGCCTGACCGCCCCCAACGGGCCGTCCCAGCAGCGGGTCATCCGGCAGGCCCTGGCCGGCGCGAAGCTCACCCCCGACCTGGTCGACGTGGTCGAGGCGCACGGCACCGGCACCACCCTCGGCGACCCGATCGAGGCCCAGGCCCTGCTCGCCACGTACGGCCGGGAGCGCGGCGACGCCGCGCCGCTGCTGCTCGGCTCCATCAAGTCCAACATCGGCCACACCCAGGCCGCCGCCGGCATCGCCGGGGTGATCAAGATGGTGGAGGCGATGCGGCACGGCGTCGTGCCGGCCACCCTGCACGTCGACGAGCCCACCCCGCACGTGGACTGGGCCACCGGCGCGGTCACCCTGGTCACCGAGGCCACGCCGTGGCCGGCCGTGGACCGGCCGCGCCGCGCCGCCGTCTCCTCCTTCGGCATGAGCGGCACCAACACCCACCTCATCCTCGAACAGCCCGAGCCGGCCCGCGCCGAGGCCGACCGGCCGGAGCCACCCGCGCCCGCGCCGGTGCTGCTCACCGGCCGCACCCGCGCCGCGCTGCGCCACCAGGCCGGGCGCTGGTCGCGGTACGTCGCCGACGACCCGGACGTGCGCCCGGCCGACGTCGCCTGGACCTCGGTGGTCTCCCGCTCGCCCCTGGAACACCGGGCGGTCGTCCTCGCCGACGACCGCGATGGCCTGCTCGCCGCCCTGCACGCCCTCGCCGACGACCGGCCCGCCCCCGGCCTGGTCACCGGTGCCGCCGCCGAACGCGGCGGGGTCGCGTTCCTCTTCTCCGGCCAGGGCGCCCAGCGCGCCGGCGCCGGCCGGGAGCTGTACGAGACATACCCCGTCTTCGCGGAGGCGCTCGACGAGGTCTGCGCCCACCTCGACCACCGGCTGCCCCGGCCGCTGAAGCCGCTGCTGCACGCCGAACCCGGCACCGACGAGGCGGCGCTGCTCGACCAGACCGTCTTCACCCAGGCCGCGCTCTTCGCCGTCGAGGTGGCGCTGCACCGGCTGCTCGGCTCCTGGGGCCTGGCCCCGGACATGGTCGCCGGGCACTCCGTCGGCGAGCTGACCGCCGCCCACGTCGCCGGCGTGCTCACCCTCGACGACGCCTGCGCCCTCGTCGCCGCCCGGGGCCGGCTCATGCAGGCCCTGCCCGCCGGCGGCGCGATGCTCGCCGTCGCCGCCGACGAGGCCCGGGTCGCCGAGTCGATCGCCGCGCTGACCGACCGGGTCGCCGTCGCGGCCGTCAACGCCCCCGGCGCCGTCGTCGTCTCCGGCGACGGCGCGGCCATCGACGAGCTGGCCGACCTCTGGACCGGCCGGGGGGTGAAGGTGCGGCGGCTGCGGGTCAGCCACGCCTTCCACAGCCCGCTGATGGAGCCGATGCTCGCCGAGTTCGCCGCCGTCGCCGCCGGCCTCGACCTGCGCGCCCCCACCCTGCCGGTGGTGTCCAACCTGACCGGCGAGCTGGCCGACCCGGCGCAGCTCACCGACCCGAACTACTGGGTGCGCCACGTCCGGGAGGCGGTCCGCTTCGCCGACGGCGTACGCACCCTGCGCGCCCACGGCGTCGGCACCTTCGTGGAGGTCGGCCCCGACGCCGTTCTCACCGCCGGCATCCAGGAGACCCTCGCCGAGGCCGAAGCCGGCGACGCCGCCCCCGCCGTGGTGGTGCCGGTGCTGCGCCGGGACCGCCCGGACCGTCGCGCCCTGCTCGCCGCCCTCGCCCAGCTCCACGTCGCCGGCACCCCGGTGCGCTGGGCGGACCTCCTCGCCGACCGGCCCGGCCGGCTCGTCGGCCTGCCCACCTACCCGTTCGAGCGGCAGCACTACTGGGTGCCGGCCGAGGCGCCCGCCGACGAGGCCACCGCCGGCGGAGCCGGCGCGCTCGACCGGCGGTTCTGGGCGGCCGTCGAACGCGCCGACCTCGACGCGCTGCGCGACACCCTCGCCGTCACCGACACCGCCGCCGCCGAGTCGCTGCGTACCCTGCTGCCCGTCCTCGCCGACTGGCGGCGGCAGCGGCAGGAACACTCGGTGCTCGACGGCTGGCGGTACCGGGCCGACTGGCAGGTGACCGGCGAACCCGCCCCCGCCCGGCTGGCCGGCACCTGGTTGCTGGCGCTGCCCGCCGGCGGCGCCGACGACCCGGCGGTGCAGACCGTCCGGGCCGCGCTGACCGACGCCGGCGCCGACGTGCTGCCGCTGACCGTGGAGCCGGACGCCGACCGGGCCGGCCTCGCGGCGTCCCTCGCCGGCACCGACCCCGCCGGCGTCGTCTCCCTGCTCGCCGCCGAGCCGCCCGCCGCCGACAGCACCGTCCTGCCCGGCCTGGCCGCCACCCTCGCGCTCGTGCAGGCGCTCGGCGACGCCGACCTGGCCGCGCCGCTGTGGCTGGTCACCCGGGGCGCGGTCGCCGCCGCCTCGTACGACCGGCTCACCGACCCGGCGCAGGCCGCCGTCTGGGGCCTCGGCCGGGTGGTCGGCGTCGAGGCCCCGCACCGCTGGGGCGGCCTGGTCGACCTGCCGCCGGAGCCCGACGACCGGGCCGCCACCCGGCTCGCCGCGATCCTCACCGGATCGACCGGCGAGGACCAGCTCGCGGTACGCGGCCCCGGCGTCTTCGCCCGCCGCCTCGTGCGCGCCGCCCTCGGCGACCGCCCGCCGGCGCGCCGGTTCACGCCCACCGGCACCGCACTGATCACCGGCGGCACCGGCGGACTCGGCGCCCGCGCCGCCCGCTGGCTCGCCGCCGCCGGAGCCGAGCACGTCGTGCTGGTCAGCCGGCGCGGACCCGACGCCCCCGGCGCCGCCGAGCTGGAGGCCGAGCTGACCGGCCTCGGGGCCCGGGTCACCGTCGCCGCCTGCGACATCGCCGACCGGGCCGCCCTTGCCGACCTGCTCGACCGGGTCGAGGCCGACGGCCCGCCCGTGCGCACCGTCCTGCACACCGCCGGCATCGCGCAGGCCACCCCGCTGGCGGAGGTCACCCCCGCCGAGCTGGCCGAGGTGACCGTCGGCAAGACCGCCGGCGCCGCCCACCTCGCCGACCTCCTCGCCGACCGGGAACTGGACGCCTTCGTCGTCTACTCGTCCATCGCCGCCACCTGGGGCAGCGGCGGGCAGGCCGGGTACGCGGCCGGCAACGCCTACCTCGACGCGCTGGTGCAGCGGCGGCGGGCCGAGGGCCGGGCCGGCACCGCCATCGCCTGGGGACCGTGGTCCGACGGCGGCATGCACGCGGCGGACGCCGAGCGCAACCTGCGCCGCCGGGGCCTGCCCGCCATGGACCCGACCGTCGCCATGGGCGCGTTGCAACAGGCCCTCGACCACGACGACGTCACCGTGACGGTGGCCGACGTGGACTGGGCCCGGTTCGCCCCCGCGTACGCCTCCGCCCGCCGCCGGCCACTGCTGGAGGGCGTACCGGAGGCGCGGGCCGCCCTCGACGGCGGCGTCGCGGTCGACGACGGCGACGAGGGCCCGGCGGCGACCCTGCGCCGGCGGCTCGCCGGGCTGGCCCCGGCCCGCCGCGAGGAGGCCGTCGCCGACCTGGTCCGGGAACTCGCCGCCGACGTGCTCGGCCACGACGGCGGGGCGGCGGCCATCCCGGCGACCACCGCGTTCCGGGACCTCGGCTTCGACTCGCTGACCGCGGTGGAGCTGCGCAACCGGCTCGTCGCCGCCACCGGGCAGGCGCTGCCCACCACCCTGGTCTTCGACCACCCCACCCCGGTCGTGCTGGCCCGGCTCCTGCTCACCGGCCTCTTCGGCACCGACGCCGACGCCGGGCCGGCCCCCGTCGCCGCCCCGGCCGCCGTCGACGACGACGAACCGGTGGCCATCGTCGCCATGGCCTGCCGCTACCCCGGGGGCGTCGACGACCCCGAGCGGCTGTGGCGCCTCGTCGCGGACGGCATGGACGCCATCGGCGACTTCCCGACCGACCGGGGCTGGGACCTCGACCGGCTCTACGACCCCGACCCGGCCAACCCCGGCACCACCTACACCGACAAGGGCGGCTTCCTCGACGGGGCGGCGGAGTTCGACCCGGGCTTCTTCGGGATCTCGCCGCGCGAGGCGGCGGCCATGGACCCGCAGCAGCGGTTGCTGCTGGAGGTCTCGTGGGAGGCGGTCGAGCGGGCAGGGGTTGAGCCTGGGGTCCTACGGGGTTCGCGAACAGGGGTGTTCGTGGGCACGAATGGTCAGGACTATGGGGCCCTGCTCATGGCTGCGGGGGAGCAGGCCGAAGGGTTCGGGGCCACGGGCAACGCCGCCAGTGTGGTGTCGGGTCGGGTGGCGTACGCGTTGGGGTTGGAGGGGCCGGCGGTGTCGGTGGACACGGCGTGTTCGTCGTCGTTGGTGGCGTTGCACCTGGCGGTGCAGTCGCTGCGGCGCGGCGAGTGCGACATGGCCCTCGCCGGCGGCGTCACGGTCATGGCCACCCCCGGCACCTTCTTCGAGTTCTCCCGGCAGCGTGGGCTGGCCGCCGACGGCCGGTGCAAGGCGTTCGCGGCGGCTGCGGACGGCACCGGCTGGGGCGAGGGCGTCGGCATGCTGCTGGTCGAGCGGCTGTCGGACGCCCGGCGCAACGGCCACCGCGTCCTGGCGATCGTGCGGGGCAGTGCCGTCAACCAGGACGGTGCCTCCAACGGGTTGACGGCGCCGAACGGCCCGTCGCAGCAGCGGGTGATCCGGCAGGCCCTCGCGGGTGCCCGGCTGGGCACCGCCGACGTGGACGTGGTCGAGGCGCACGGCACGGGCACGACGCTGGGCGACCCGATCGAGGCGCAGGCGCTGCTGGCCACGTACGGGCAGGGCCGCGAGGGGCACGAGCCGCTGCTGCTCGGCTCGATCAAGTCGAACCTCGGCCACACCCAGGCCGCCTCGGGCGTGGCGGGTGTGATCAAGATGGTGCTGGCGATGCGCGAGGGCGTGGTCCCCGCGACGCTGCACGTGGACGAGCCGTCCCCGCACATCGACTGGAACTCCGGCGCCGTCGAGTTGGCGATCGAGTCGCGCCCGTGGCCGGCGGTGGAGCGGCCGCGCCGGGCGGCGGTGTCCTCGTTCGGCATGTCCGGCACGAACGCCCACGTGATCATCGAGCAGGCCGACGAGCCGGAGGCTGTCGCCCCCGCCGTGGCCGGCCCCGGACTGGTGGCGTCGGGCGTCGTGGCGTGGCCGGTGTCGGCGCGGTCGAAGGCCGCACTGGCGGGCCAGGCGGCCCGGCTGGCGCAGTACGTGCGTGAGCGCGGCGAGGTCGATGCGGCGGCGGTGGGCTGGTCCCTCGCCGCCACCCGGTCGGTGTTCGACCAGCGGGCCGCCGTCGTCGGGTCGAGCCTGGAGGAGCTGCTGGCGGGGCTGGACGCGCTGGTGTCGGGGGCGCCGGCTGGCAACGTCGTCGCCGGCGCCGCCACGCCCCACGGTGCGGGTCCGGTGTTCGTGTTCCCGGGTCAGGGTGCGCAGTCGGCGCGGATGGCGGCCGGTCTGGTGGGCCGTACGCCGGTGTTCGATGCGCGGCTGGCGGAGTGTCAGCGGGCCCTCGCCCCGTACCTGGACGTGGACCTGATCTCGGTGCTCACCGGTGAGGACGAGTCGTGGTTGGCGCGGGTCGAGGTCGTGCAGCCGGTGCTGTGGGCTGTCGGCATGGCGCTCGCCGCCGTGTGGCAGCACGCCGGGGTCACCCCGGCGGCGGTGGTCGGTCACTCGCAGGGTGAGATCGGTGCGGCGTGCGTGGCCGGGATCCTCAGCATCGAGGACGCGGCGAAGGCCGTGGCGCTGCGGTCGCGGGCGCTGACCGTGCTGCGGGGCACCGGCACCATGGCCTCGGTCGACCTCTCCGCAGAGGCGGTCGCGGAGCGGCTCGGGGAGTTCCCCGGCGTGGGTGTCGCGGCGGTCAACGGCCCGTCCACGGTCGTGGTGTCGGGTCCGCCGCAGCCGGTTGCCGACCTGGTGGAAGCGTGCCAGGCCGACGGGGTGCGCGCCCGACTGATCCCCGTGGACTACGCGTCGCACTCGGCGGCGGTGCAGGAGGTCGCCGAGCGGTTGCGCGCCGACCTGGCCGACGTGGCCCCGCAGCCGGGCCACACCCGGCTCGTCTCCACGCTGACGGGGGACTGGGTGGACCCGGCGTCGATGACGGCCGGCTACTGGTACGACAACCTGCGGCAGACCGTCCAGTTCGACGCCGCCGTCCGGGTGGCGGTCGCCGCCGGGCACACCACGTTCGTCGAGATCTCCCCGCACCCGGTGCTGACGATGCCGGTCACGGCCATTCTCGATGACGCCGGTGCGAGCGGGCACACGCTGGGCAGCCTGCGTCGCGGTGACGACGACGCGACGCGGCTGCTGACGAACCTCGCCACCGCCCACACGATCGGCCTGCCCGTCGACCTGACGGCCGTGCTGGCCCGCACCGACGCCGTCGCGCTGCCCACGTACGCCTTCGCGCACGGACGCTTCTGGCTGGACGCCCCCGCGCACCGGGTACGCGACGTCGGCTCCGCCGGCCTCCAGGACACCGACCACCCGCTGCTCAGCGCGGCCGTACCCGTCGCCGACGACCAGACGGTGGTGCTGACCGGGCGGCTGTCGGTGCGTACCCACCCGTGGCTCGCCGACCACGCCGTCGGCGGGGCGGTCATCGTCCCCGGCACCGGCGTGGTCGACATGGTGGTCCGGGCCGGCGACGAGGTCGACGCCGGCCAGGTGGGCGACCTGACGCTGATCAACCCGCTGGTGCTCCCGCCGGCCGGCGCGGTGCAGGTGCAGGTACGCGTGGGCCCGCCCGGCGACGCCGGCGAGCGGAGCGTCACCGTGCACTCCCGCCCCGAGGAGGACGCCGACGCCGAGTGGACCCGGCACGCCGAGGGCCTGCTGCTGCCGCACCTGCCCGCCCCGACGGCCGTAGCGGGGCAGTGGCCGCCGGCCGACGCCGTCGAGGTCGACGCCGACCTGGACGCCTGGTACGCGCAGATGGCCGAGGGCGGCCTCGGCTACGGCCCCGCCTTCCGTGGCCTGCGCCGGGTGTGGCGCGGCGACGGCGAGGTCTACGCCGAGGTGGCCCTGCCCGAGGAGGCGACCGCCGACGCGTCCCGCTTCGGCCTGCACCCGGCCCTGTTCGACGCGGCCCTCCAGGCCAGCGGGATCACCGCCCTGCTCGGCGACGCGGCGGACACCTCCGGGGCGGGCTGGATGCCGTTCGCCTTCCGCTCGGTCGCCCTGCACGCCCACGGCGCCACCCGGCTGCGGGCGCGGCTGCGGTCGCTCGGCCCGGACACCGTCGCGGTCACCCTCGCCGACACCGCCGGCCAGCCGGTCGCCACCGTCGAGTCGCTGACGTTCCGCCCGGTCGCCGCGGGCCGGGCCGACGAGGCCGCCGCCCTGCGCCGCACCTCGGTGTTCCACCTGGACTGGACGCCGCTGACGGGCACCGACGCGGCGGCCGGGGAGGCCCGCTGGGCGCTGCTCGGCGACGACACCCTCGGCCTCGCCGACGCGCTCGCCGCCGCCGGGCACCCGGTGCGGACCCACGCCGACCTGGCAACGCTGGTCGCGGCGGTCGAGGAGTCCGGGGACGTACCCGATGTGGTGCTGGATCTGCGCTCCGGCGCGGAGACGGACCCGCAGCGGGCCGGCGCGGCCGCGCACGACGCGGCCCGCGACGCGCTCGCGCTGGTGCAGCAGTGGTTGGGCGAGCCCCGGCTGGAGCGGTCCCGGCTGGTGCTGCACACCCGGGGCGCGGTCGGCGCGGCCCCGGGCGAGGCCCCCCGCGACCTGGCCCGGGCGAGCCTGTGGGGGTTGGTGCGTTCGGCGCAGTCCGAGCACCCCGGCCGGTTCACGCTGCTCGACACCGACGACGCCGCCGCCTCCCGGGCGGCCGTCCCGGCGGCCGTCGCCTCCGGCGAGCCGCAGCTCGCGCTGCGCGACGGCGTGCCGCTGGTGCCCCGACTGGCCCGGGCCCGCGACGCCGGGGTGCTGCCGCTGCCCGCCGACGAGGTGCCGTGGCGCCTCGACGTCACCGAGAAGGGCACGCTGGAGAACCTGGCCCTGCTGCCCGGCCCCGAGGTTTCCGGGGAACTGCCGGCGGGCCACGTCCTGGTGGGGATGCGCGCCTCCGGGCTGAACTTCCGCGACGTGGTGCTGGCCCTCGGCATGGTCCCCGACCAGGAGGTGCTGGGCAACGAGGGCGCCGGCGTGGTGCTCGGCGTCGGGCCGGGGGTCACCGACCTCGCCCCCGGCGACCGGGTGATGGGCATCTTCTCCGGCTCGTTCTCCTCGGCGGCGGTCACCGACCGCCGGCTGCTCACCCGCATCCCCGACGGCTGGTCCTACACCGACGCCGCCGCCGTGCCCGTGGTCTTCCTGACCGCCTGGTACGGCCTGGTGGAGCTGGCCCGGCTGCGCGCCGGGGAGTCCGTGCTCGTCCACGCGGCGGCCGGCGGCGTCGGCATGGCCGCCGTGCAGATCGCCCGCCACCTCGGCGCGGAGGTCTACGGCACGGCCAGCCCCGGTAAGTGGCCGGCGCTGCGCGCCACCGGCTTCGACGACGCGCACCTCGCCTCCTCCCGCAGCCTCGACTTCGCCGGGGAGTTCCGCGACCGCACCGGCGGGCGGGGCGTCGACGTGGTGCTCAACGCGCTCAGCGGCGAGTACGTCGACGCGTCGCTGCGGCTGCTCGCCGACGGCGGCCGGTTCGTCGAGATGGGCAAGACCGACAAGCGGGACCCGCAGCGGGTCGCCGCCGACCACCCCGGAGTCAGCTACCAGGTCTTCGACCTCATCGAGGCCGGCCCGGAGAAGATCGGCGCGATGCTGGCCGAGCTGATGGCGCTCTTCGCCGCCGGTGCGCTGCGGCCCCTGCCCCGGCGCACCTGGGACGTCCGGCGTGCCCCCGAGGCGTTCCGCTTCCTCAGTCAGGCCCGGCACGTCGGCAAGCTCGCCCTGAGCGTCCCGCAGGTGCCCCGGCTCGACGGCACGGTCCTGGTCTCCGGGGCGACCGGCACCCTCGGGGCGCTGCTCTGCCGGCACCTGGTCACCGCGCACGACGCCCGGCAACTGCTCCTGGTCAGCCGGCGCGGCCCGGACGCCGAGGGCGCCGACGAGCTGCTCGCCGACCTCAAGGCGCTCGGCGCGGACGTGTCGATCGTCGCCGCCGACCTGGCCGACCCGGACGCCGTGGCGGACGTGCTCTCCATGGTGGACCGGCGGCACCCGCTGCGCGCCGTCGTGCACGCCGCCGGCGTCCTCGACGACGCGACCGTCGAGTCGCTCACCCCCGACCGCCTCGACGCGGTGCTGCGGCCCAAGGTCGACGTGGCCTGGAACCTGCACCGGGCGACCCTCGGTCACGAGCTGAGCGCGTTCGTGCTCTTCTCCGCCGCTGCCGGCGTGTTCGGCGGCCCCGGCCAGGGCAACTACGCCGCCGGCAACGCGTTCCTCGACGCCCTCGCCGAGCACCGGCGGGCCCTCGGCCTGCCGGCCGTCGCGCTGGCCTGGGGCCGCTGGGCGCAGGCCAGCGGCATGACCGGGCACCTCGACTCGGCCGACATCCGCCGGCTCGACCGGGGTGGCATGGCCGCGCTGTCCAACGAGGAGGGCCTCGCCCTGTTCGACGCGGCCTGGCGCTCCGAGCGGGCGACGCTGATGCCCGCGAAGATCATCACTGGGGTGGCCGCGCCCGGTGCGCCCGTGCACCCGCTGCTGGCGAACCTGGTCCGCGCCGCCGGCCGCCGGGCCGCGGCCGGTGAGGCCGCCGACGGGCAGGCGTACGCCGAGACGCTGCGCGCCCTGCCCGCCGACAAGCGGGTACGCGCCCTGCGCGACCTGGTGCTGGCGCACGTGGCGGTCGTCCTCGGCCACGGCGACCCGGCCGGCATCGAGCCGACCCGGGCGTTCCGGGAACTCGGCTTCGACTCGCTCACCGCCGTCGAGCTGCGCAACCGGCTCGGCGCGGCCACCGGGCTGCGGCTGCCGGCGACGCTGGTCTTCGACAACCCGACGCCCGAGGCGCTCGCCACCCACCTGGCCGGTCAGTTCGCCCCGGCGACCCCGGCGGGCGAGGCGTCGACGGCCGGCCGGGAACTGGACCGGCTGGAGGCGGCGCTCGTCGGGCTCGACCCGACCGACGACGAGTTCCGCAAGATCACCGACCGGCTGCACGGCCTGCTGGGCCGGCTGACCGAGCGGCAGGCGGACGCGGACGGCGACGACGACCTGGAGTCGGCCACCGCCGAGAACATCTTCGACCTGATCGACCGCGAGCTGGAGACGTCGTGACCACCAGCCGCAACGACATCAGCCGCAACGACATCGGCATGCCGAGTGAGGTAGGTCCACGGTGAGCAACGAGGACGAGAAGTACGTCGAGTACCTGAAGCGTACGACCTCGGAGCTGCGGCGTACCCGGCGGCGGCTGCGCGAGCTGGAGACCCGGGACTCCGAGCCCATCGCCATCGTCGCGATGAGCTGCCGCTACCCGGGCGGGGTCGACAGTCCCGAGGCGCTGTGGCAGCTCGTGCACGACGGCGGCGACGGGATCGGGCCGTTCCCCGCCGACCGGGGCTGGGACCTGGAGAACCTCTTCCACCCCGACCCCGACCACCCGGGCACCAGCTACGTGCGCGAGGGCGGCTTCGTCTACGCCGCCGCCGACTTCGACGCCGACCTGTTCGGCATCTCGCCCCGCGAGGCAGTCGCCATGGACCCGCAGCAGCGGCTGCTGCTGGAGACCTCCTGGGAGGCGTTCGAGCGGGCCGGGCTGCCGCTGCCGGCCGTACGGGGCAGCCGTACCGGCGTCTTCGTCGGGGCGTCCTCGCACGGCTACGACGGCATGATGGCGCAGGCCGAGAACGGCGAGGGGCACCTGCTCACCGGCAACGCCACAAGCGTCATCTCCGGCCGCGTCGCGTACACCCTCGGGCTGGAGGGCCCGGCGGTCACCGTCGACACCGCCTGCTCGTCCTCGCTGGTCGCCGTCCACCTGGCCGCCCAGGCACTGCGCAACGGCGACTGCGAGCTGGCCCTGGCCGGCGGCGTGACGGTGATGCCCACCCCGGCGGTCTTCGTCGGCTTCAGCCGGCAGCGCGGCCTCGCCGCCGACGGCCGATGCAAGGCGTTCGCCGCCGGCGCGGATGGCACCTCGTGGTCCGAGGGCATCGGCATGCTGCTGCTCACCCGGCTCTCCGACGCGCAGCGGCACGGCTACCCGGTGCTGGCCGTGGTGCGGGGCAGCGCCGTCAACCAGGACGGCGCGTCCAACGGTCTCAGCGCCCCGCACGGCCCGTCCCAGGTCCGCGTGATCCGCCAGGCCCTCGCCAACGCCCGGCTCACGCCCGAGCAGGTCGACGTGGTCGAGGCGCACGGCACCGGCACCCGGCTCGGCGACCCGATCGAGGCGCAGGCCCTGCTCAGTACGTACGGGCAGGACCGGGACGAGGCCGCGCCGCTGCTGCTCGGGTCGGTCAAGTCGAACATCGGGCACACCCAGGCCGCCGCCGGTGTCGCCGGCGTGATCAAGATGGTGATGGCGATGCGGCACGGCGTGGTGCCGCCGACCCTGCACGTCGACGAGCCGTCCCCGCACATCGACTGGACCGCCGGGGCGGTCACCCTCGCCACCGCCGCCACGCCCTGGCCGGCCGTGGACCGGCCGCGCCGGGCCGCCGTGTCGTCGTTCGGCGTCTCCGGCACCAACGCGCACACCATCATCGAGCAGGCCCCGGCTCCCGCCGAGACCGAGACCGAAATTGAGCCGAGGGTCCCGGCGGCCCGCACCGTGGCCCCCGTGCTGCTCTCCGCCCGCTCCGACGCCGCGCTCGCCGCGCAGGCCGGCCGCTGGGCCACCCGCTTCGCCGCCGACGACACCCTGCGCCCGCTCGACGTGGCCTTCTCGTCGGTCACCTCCCGCTCCACCCTGGACCGGCGCGCCGTGCTGTCGGCGACCGACCGCGACGACCTCCTGGCCGGGCTGCGCGCCCTCGCCGCCGGGGAACCGGCCGGCACCGTCGTGCTCGGCGCCGGGTCGCCGCGCGGCCAGCTCGCGGTGCTCTTCTCCGGCCAGGGCGCGCAGCGCGCCGGCATGGGCCGGGAGCTGTACGCCGAGTTCCCCGTCTTCGCCGCAGCCCTCGACGAGGTGTGCGGGTACCTGGACCGGGCCCTGCCGCGCCCGCTGCGCGAGGTGCTCTTCGCCGCCGAGGGCTCGGCCGACGCCGAGCTGCTGGACCGGACCGTGTTCACGCAGGCCGGCCTGTTCGCCGTCGAGGTGGCGCTGTTCCGCCTCGTCGAGTCGTTCGGCATCGCCCCCGACCTGGTCGCCGGCCACTCGATCGGCGAGGTCACGGCCGCGCACGTGGCCGGGGTGCTGTCGCTGGAGCACGCCTGCGCGCTGGTGGCGGCGCGGGGCCGGCTGATGCAGGCGCTGCCCACGGGCGGCGGGATGCTCGCCGTCGCGGCCACCGAGGCCGACGTCCTCGCCACGCTCGACGGCCTGGCCGACGTGGGGATCGCGGCGGTGAACGGGCCGACGTCGGTCGTGGTCTCCGGTGCCGTCGAGGCCCTGGACGAGGTGGAGCGCGTCTGGAAGGACCGGGGCGTACGCACGCGCCGGCTCACGGTCAGCCACGCGTTCCACAGCCCGCTGATGGAGCCGATGCTCGCCAGGTTCCGCGCGGTGCTCGACAAGCTCACCTTCGCCGCGCCGGCGCTGCCGGTGGTGTCGAACGTGACCGGGGCGCTCGCCGACGCCGACGAGATCCGCACCGCCGACTACTGGGTGCGCCACGTGCGGGAGGCCGTCCGCTTCGCCGACGGAATCGCCGCGCTGCGTGCCGCCGGGGCGGACACGTTCCTGGAGGTCGGGCCGCGCAGCGTACTGACCGCGATGGTCGGCGACGCCCTGCCGGACGGGGACGGCGTGCTCGCCGTGCCGGCGCAGCGCGGGGACCGGCCCGAGGCCCACGGGCTGCTGGCCGGGCTGGCCGAGCTGCACGTGCGCGGGGTGGCCGTGGACTGGCAGCCGTGGTTCGCCGACACCGGCGCGTGGCGGGTGGACCTGCCCACGTACGCGTTCCAGCACCAGCGCTACTGGCCCGAGATCGGCGGCACCGCCGGAGCGACCGCGCCGACCGACACGGCCGAGGGGGACTTCTGGGCGGCCGTGGAGCGCGGCGACCTGACCGGGGTCGCCGCCCACCTGGCCGTGCAGGACGACCCCGCGGCGGTCGAGGCCCTCGCCCCGGCCGTACCGGTGCTCTCGTCGTGGCGACGGGCCCGGCAGCGCGACGCCGTGGTGGACGGCTGGACGTACCGGGTCGAGTGGGAGCCTGTCCGCCCCGCCGCCGCGCCGGCGCTGACCGGCCGCTGGCTGGTCGTCACCGCCGACGCCGACGACGCCGGGGTGGCCGGCACGCTGACCGGCGCCGGCGCCCACGTCGACACCCTCACCGTCGCCCTCGGCGCCGACCGCGCCGAGCTGACCGGGCTGCTGCGCGGCCACGGCGACCAGGGCTGGGCCGGGGTGCTCTGCGTGCTGCCCGCGACCGACCGGGCGCTGCCGGATGCCCCGGCCGTCTCCGTCGGCGCCGCGCTGCTGCTCACCCTCACCCAGGCGCTCGCCGACGCCGGCCTGCCCGGCCGGCTCTGGTGCCTCACCCGGGGCGCCGTCCGCGTCGGCGGCGAGACCGTCGCCGACCCGTGGCCCGCCCTGGCCTGGGGCCTGGGCCGGGTCGTCGCCCTCGAACAGCCGGACCGCTGGGGCGGCCTGGTCGACCTGCCCGCCCGCGTCGACCGGACCGCCGCCGACGCGCTGCTCGCCGTCCTCGCCGACGCCGGGCACGACCAGGTGGCGATCCGCCCGCAGGGCATCCTCGGCCGGCGGCTGGTGCCGGCCGCGCCTCCCGCCGGGTCGGGTTGGCGGCCCGCCGGGACGGTGCTGGTGACCGGTGGTACGGGTGCCCTGGGTCGGCACGTGGCGCGCTGGTTGCTGGCCAACGGGGCCGCCGAGGTGGTGCTGGCCTCGCGGCGGGGTCCGGCGGCGCCGGGCGCGGCCGAGCTGGTGGCCGAGCTGGGTGCGGTGCGGGTGGTGGCGTGCGACGTCACCGACCGGGCGGCGGTCGACGCTCTCGTGGCGGACCTGCCCGGGCTGACCGCCGTGGTGCACACCGCCGGCGTGGTCGACGACGGCGTCCTCGACGGGCTCGACCTGGGCCGGATGCAGGCCGTCCTCGACGGCAAGGTCCGCGCCGCCCGCGTGCTGCACGAGGCCACCGCCCACCGCGACCTCGACGCGTTCGTGCTCTTCTCCTCCCTCGCCGGGGTCATCGGCAGCGCCGGACAGGGCAACTACGCGGCGGCCAACGCCTACCTCGACGCGTTCGCGGCCTGGCGACGCGACCAGGGCCTGCCCGCCACCGCCATCGCCTGGGGCGCCTGGGCCGAGGACGGCATGGCCGCGGCGCTGACCGCCCGGCTCGCCCGGGGCGGCGTCGACGCGCTCCCCGTCGCCGAGGCCGTCACCGCCCTCGGCCGGCTGGTCAACACCGCCGAGCCGGCCGTCACCGTCGCCGACGTCGACTGGGGACGCCTCGCCGCCTCCTGGGGCCGCCCGACGCCACTGATCGCCGCCCTGCCCGGGGTGCCCGCCGTGCCCACCGGTCCGGCCCGCGCCGTGGTGGTCGGCCGGTCCCTGCCGCAGCTCGCCGACCTCGTGCGCACCCAGGCCGCCGTCGTGCTCGGCTACCCGGCCGGCCAGCCGCTGCCCGAGCGCACCTTCCGCGACCTCGGCTTCGACTCGCTCACCGCCGTCGAGCTGCGCAACCGGCTCACCGCCGAGACCGGCATGACGCTGCCCGCCACGCTGGTCTTCGACCACCCCACGGTCGCCGAACTCGCCGCGCACCTGCACGGCCTCACCGCCGGGCACACCACCGGCGAGGTGGTCGCCGACGGCACGGGCCGCGACCGCGAGCCGATCGCCATCGTCGCGATGAGCTGCCGCTTCCCCGGCGGGGTCACCTCGCCCGAGCAGCTCTGGGACCTGCTGGCCACCGGCACCGACGCGTTGAGCCTGATGCCCGGCGAGCGCGGCTGGAACCTCGCCGAGCTGTACCACCCCGACCCCGAGCACCTCGGCACCAGCTACGTCCGGGAGGGCGGCTTCGTCGCCGGGGCCGGCGAGTTCGACCCGGCGTTCTTCGGCATCAGCCCCCGCGAGGCCCTCGCCATGGACCCGCAGCAGCGGCTGCTGCTGGAGGCCACCTGGGAGGCGTTCGAGCGGGCCCGGATCGACCCGACCGCGCTGCGCGGCAGCCGCACCGGCGTGTACGTCGGCACCAACGGCCAGGACTACGGCTCGCTGCTGATGGCCGCCGGGGACGTCGACGAGAACTACCTCGCCACCGGCACCTCCGCCAGCGTCATCTCCGGCCGGCTGGCGTACACCTTCGGGCTGCACGGCCCGGCGGTCACCGTCGACACCGCCTGCTCGTCGTCGCTGGTCGCGATGCACCTGGCCGCGCAGGCCCTCCGCACGGGCGAGTGCGACCTCGCCCTGGCCGGCGGCGCCACCGTGATGGCCACCCCCGGCATCTTCGTCGGCTTCTCCCGCCAGCGCGGCCTCGCCGCCGACGGCCGGTGCAAGCCGTTCGCCGGGGCCGCCGACGGCACCGGCTGGGGCGAGGGCGTCGGCCTGCTGGTGCTCCAGCGCCTCTCCGACGCGCGCCGCGACGGCAACCCGGTCCTCGCCGTGCTGCGCGGCAGCGCCGTCAACCAGGACGGCGCCTCCAACGGCCTCACCGCCCCCAACGGCCCCGCCCAACAGCGGGTGATCCGGCAGGCCCTCGCCAACGCCGGGCTCACCGCCGACCAGGTGGACGCCGTCGAGGCGCACGGCACCGGCACCACCCTCGGCGACCCGATCGAGGCGCAGGCGCTCATCGCCACCTACGGGCAGGACCGCCCCGCCGACCGGCCGCTCTGGCTCGGCTCGATCAAGTCGAACATCGGGCACACCCAGGCCGCCGCCGGCGTCGCCGGGGTGATGAAGATGGTCCTGGCCATGCGGCACGGGGTGCTGCCGCCCACCCTGCACGTGGACGAGCCCACCCCGCACGTCGACTGGAGCGCCGGCAGCGTCGAGCTGCTCACCTCCGCCCGCCCATGGGAGCCGGCCGACGGCGTACGCCGCGCCGCCGTCTCCTCGTTCGGCATCAGCGGCACCAACGTGCACACCATCCTCGAACAGGCCCCCGCCGACGAGCCCGAGTCCGAGCCGGCGGCCGACGCGCCGACCGGGGAGCTGCCCTGGGTGCTCTCCGGGCGCACCGTCGACGCCCTCACCGCCCGCACCCGGGACCTGCTCGACCACCTCGACACCGTCGACGACGAGGTGCTCGCCGACGTCGGCTGGTCGCTGGCCGCCACCCGCGCCGCCCACGACCACCGGGCCGTCGTCTTCGCCGCCGACCGCGACGACCTGGCCGCGTCCCTCGACGCGCTCGCCGCCGGCCGGCCCACCCCGCAGACCGTCACCCGCGCCCCCGGCACGCCGGGCGAGGTCGCCTTCGTCTTCCCGGGCCAGGGCTCCCAGTGGGTCGGGATGGCCGCCGAACTGCTCGACACCGCCCCGGTCTTCGCGGAGAAGTTCGCCGCCTGCGCCGAGGCGCTGCGCCCGTACGTCGACTGGTCGCCGACCGACGTGGTGCGCGGCGCGCCCGACGCCCCGTCGCTGGAGCGCGTCGACGTCGTGCAGCCCACCCTGTTCGCGGTCAGCGTCTCGCTCGCCGCGCTCTGGGAGTCGTACGGGGTGCGCCCCTCCGCCGTCGTCGGCCACTCGCAGGGCGAGATCGCCGCCGCGCACGTCGCCGGCGGCCTCACCCTGGACGACGCGGCGGCCGTGGTGGCCCTGCGCAGCCGGATCATCGCCGGCATCGCCGGGGACGGCGGCATGGTCTCGGTCGCCACCACCGCCGACGAGGCCACCGCGACGATCACCCGCTGGGCCGGCCGGGTCGCCCTGGCCGCCGTCAACGGACCCACCTCCGTCGTGGTCTCCGGCGACAGCGCCGCACTCGACGAGCTGGTCGCCCACTACGAGTCCCGCGAGGTGCGGGTGCGCCGCGTCCCCGTGGACTACGCCTCCCACTCCGCCCACGTCGAGCAGCTGCGCGAGCAGCTCCTGGAACTGCTCGCCGGGCTGCGGCCCCGCACCGGCGAGGTCCGGTTCCGCTCCACCGTCGAGGGGGACTGGCTCGACACCGCCGCCCTCGACGCCGACTACTGGTACCGCAACCTGCGGCAGACCGTCTGCTTCGACGACGCGGTGCGCAGCCTCGTCGCCGCCGGCTACCAGACCTTCGTCGAGGTCAGCGCCCACCCGGTGCTGACCATGGCCGTGCAGGAGAGCGTCGAGCTGGCCGCCGCCGACCCGGACGCGGTCACCGTCACCGGCAGCCTGCGCCGGGGCGAGGGCGGCCTCGGCCGCTTCCTGCGCGCCCTGGCCGAGGTCTGGGCCGGGGGTACGGCGGTGGACTGGCGGCCCGCCTTCACCGGCCTCGCCGGCCGCCGCCTCGACCTGCCCACGTACCCGTTCCAGCGGCAGCTCTACTGGCCGCAGCCGTCCGCCGCGCCCGCCCCGGCCGCCGGCGTCGCCGGCCCGGTGCAGGACGACGAGGTCGACGCCCGGTTCTGGGCGGCCGTCGAGGCGGAGGACCTGACCGCGCTCACCGCCGAACTTGCCGCCGCGACCGACTCGGAGCCTGTGCCGGACGCCGCGTTCGCGGACGTGCTGCCGGTCCTCGCCGCCTGGCGTCGCCGGCACCGCGACCAGGCCACCGTGGACTCCTGGCGGTACCGGGACAGCTGGACACCCGTCGCCCCCGACGCCGCGGGCGAGCCCGCCGTCACCGGCACCTGGTGGCTGCTCACCGGCCCCGACGACACTGGCGCTGCCGAGGCCGCCTTCTGCGCCGAGGCGTTGCGGCGGCACGGCGGCACCGTCGTACCGCTGGCGCTGGACGCCGACCGCACGGACCGCGCGGCGCTCGCCGTCCGGCTGCGCGACCTCGCCGACTGCGGCACGCCCGCCGGGATCCTGTCGCTGCTGCCGCTCGACGAGACGCCCGCCCCGGCGCACCCGTCGGTGCCGGTCGGCTTCGCCGGCACCGTGACCCTGGTGCAGGCGCTCGGCGACGCCGGCGTCCGCGCGCCGCTGTGGTGCCTCACCCGGGGTGCCGTCGCCACCGGCCCGGCCGACCCGCTGCCGCACCCGCTCCAGCAGCTCACCTGGGGCTTCGGCCGGGTCGCCGCACTCGAGCACCCGGACCGCTGGGGCGGCCTCGTCGACCTTCCCGACGAGCTCGACGACGCGGCCGGCCGCCGGCTGGTCCGCGTCCTCGCCGGCGCCGACGGGGAGGACCAGGTCGCGCTGCGGTGGGCCGGCGCCTTCGGCCGGCGACTGCTGCACGCCCCGCTCGGCGACGCCCCCGCCCCGCGCACCTGGCGGCCCTCCGGCACCGCCCTGGTCACCGGCGGCACCGGCGCGCTCGGCGGACACATGGCCCGCTGGCTCGCCGCCAACGGCGCGGCGCACCTGGTGCTGGTCAGCCGGCGCGGCCGGCAGGCCGAGGGCATCGCCGACCTCGAGGCCGAGCTGGTCGGACTGGGCGCCCGGGTCACCGTCGCCGCCTGCGACGCCGCCGACCGGTCGGCGCTCGCCGCCGTCCTCGCCGACCTGCCGCCCGAGCACCCGCTGACCACCGTCGTGCACACCGCCGCCGTGCTCGACGACTCGGTGATCAACTCGCTGACCCTGGAGCAGGTCGACTACGCGCTGAGCGCGAAGGTCACCACCGCGCTGAACCTGCACGAGCTGACCCGCGAGCTGGACCTCGACGCGTTCATCCTGTTCTCCTCGATGGCCGGCACCGTCGGCAGCTCCGGCGTGGGCAACTACGCCCCCGGCAACGCGTTCCTCAACGCCCTCGCCGAGCACCGGCGGGCCCTCGGCCTGCCCGCCACCTCCATCGGCTGGGGCGCCTGGGGCGGCGGCGGCATGGCCGACGGCGAGTTCGGCCAGATGCTGCACCGCCACGGCGCACCCGAGATGCCCCCGCGCCTCGCCGTCGCGGCCCTGCACCAGGCCGTGGAGCACGACGAGACCTTCCTGACCATCTCGAACATCGCCTGGGACCGGTTCTTCGTCGCGTTCACCGCCACCCGGCCCGGTCCGCTGATCTCGGAGATCCCCGAGGCGCAGCGGTTGCAGGCCACCAAGGGCCTCGCCGAGACGAAGGATACCGACGAGGCCGGCCCCGCCGGCGCGTTCACCCGGATGAGCGCCGCCGAGCGCCAGCAGGCGCTGCTCGACCTGGTCCGCGACCAGGCGGCCATGGTCCTCAAGTACGCCGACGGCCAGGCCGTCGACCCGCACCACGCGTTTCGGGACCTCGGCTTCGACTCGGTGACGGCGGTGGAGCTGCGCAACCGGCTCGCCACCGCCACCTCGCTGCGGCTGCCGGTGACCCTGGTCTTCGACTACCCGTCGCCGACCGCGCTCGCCCGGCACCTGCACGAGGAGCTGGGCGGCGAGGCCGCCGTGGCCGTCGAGGCCGCCCCGGTGACGCTCGGCGACGACGAGCCGGTGGCCATCGTCGCCATGTCCTGCCGCTTCCCCGGCGGGGCGCACGACCCGGAGCGGTTCTGGCAGATGCTGCACGCCGGCCGTGACGCCGTGTCCGACCTACCCGGCGATCGGGGTTGGGACGTCGAGCGGCTCTACGACCCCGACCCCTATTCCACCGGCACCTCCTACGTCCGCAGCGGCGCCTTCCTCTACGAGGCGGCGGAGTTTGATGCCGGTTTCTTCGGGATTTCCCCCCGCGAGGCGTTGGCGATGGATCCGCAGCAGCGGTTGCTGCTGGAGGTTTCGTGGGAGGCGGTCGAGCGGGCAGGGGTTGAGCCTGGGGTCCTTCGGGGTTCGCGAACAGGGGTGTTCGTGGGCACGAATGGTCAGGACTATGGGGCCCTGCTGATGGTGGCGGGGGACGAGGTGGAGGGCTTCGCGGGCACGGGCAACGCCGCGAGTGTGGTGTCGGGTCGGGTGGCGTACGCGTTGGGGTTGGAGGGGCCGGCGGTGTCGGTGGACACGGCGTGTTCGTCGTCGTTGGTGGCGTTGCACCTGGCGGTGCAGTCGCTGCGGCGCGGCGAGTGCGACCTCGCCCTCGCCGGCGGCGTGACCGTGATGTCGACCCCCGGGCTGTTCGTGGAGTTCTCCCGGCAGCGTGGCCTGGCCGCCGACGGCCGGTGCAAGGCGTTCGCCGCGGGCGCCGACGGCACCGGCTGGGGCGAGGGCGTGGGCATGCTGCTGGTCGAGCGCCTGTCGGACGCCCGGCGCAACGGCCACGAGGTGCTGGCGATCGTGCGGGGCAGCGCCGTCAACCAGGACGGTGCCTCCAACGGTCTGACCGCCCCGAACGGCCCCTCCCAGCAGCGGGTGATCCGGCAGGCCCTCGCGTCGGCGCGGCTCTCCACGGCCGACGTGGACGTGGTCGAGGCGCACGGCACCGGCACGACGCTCGGCGACCCGATCGAGGCGCAGGCCCTGCTGGCCACGTACGGGCAGGAGCGCGACGCGCCGCTGCTGCTGGGGTCGGTCAAGTCGAACATCGGCCACACCCAGGCCGCCGCCGGCGTCGCCGGCGTGATCAAGATGGTGCTGGCGATGCGCGAGGGCGTGGTCCCCGCGACGCTGCACGTGGACGAGCCGTCCCCGCACATCGACTGGAACTCCGGCGCCGTCGAGCTGGCGATCGAGTCGCGGCCGTGGCCGGCCGTAAACCGGGCGCGCCGGTCGGCGGTGTCCTCGTTCGGCATCTCCGGCACGAACGCCCACGTCATCATCGAACTGCCCGAGGACCTCCCCGCCGAGAGCGCGGAGCCCGACGGCGAGGCCGCCGAGGGGCGCAGCCCGGGGCTCGTGGCCTCCGACGTCGTCGTCTGGACGGTGTCGGGGCGGTCGAAGGGCGCGCTGGCCGGTCAGGCCGCCCGCCTGGCCCAGCACGTCCGCGCGCACGCCGACCTCGACGCGGCGGCGGTGGGCTGGTCCCTCGCCGCCACCCGGTCGACGTTCGACCACCGGGCCGCCGTCGTCGGGGCCACCGTGGCCGAGCTGCTGGCCGGGCTCGACGCCCTGTCCGCCGGCGCGCCGGCCGGGAACCTCGTCACGGGTACGGCCTCCGGAACCGGTGCGGTGTTCGTGTTCCCGGGTCAGGGTGCGCAGTCGGCGCGGATGGCGGCCGGTCTGGTGGGTCGTACGCCGGTGTTCGACGCGAAGTTGGCCGAGTGCCAGCGGGCCCTCGCCCCGTATCTCGATGTCGATCTCGTGTCGGTCTTGACCGGTGACGACGAGTCGTGGCTGGAGCGGGTCGAGGTCGTGCAGCCGGTGCTGTGGGCCGTGGGTATGGCCCTCGCCGCCGTGTGGCAGCACGCCGGTGTGGTTCCGGCTGCGGTGGTCGGTCACTCGCAGGGCGAGATCGGTGCCGCGTGCGTGGCCGGGATCCTCAGCCTGGACGACGCGGCGAAGGCCGTGGCGCTGCGCTCCCGGGCGCTGACGGTCCTGCGGGGCACCGGCACCATGGCCTCGGTCGACCTCTCCGCCGAGGCGGTCGCCGAGCGGCTGCCGGCGTTCCCGGGTGTCGGGGTGGCGGCGGTGAACGGCCCGTCCACGGTCGTGGTCTCGGGTCCGCCGCAGCCGGTCGCCGACCTGGTGGAGTCGTGCCAGGCCGAAGGTGTGCGGGCCCGGTTGATCCCGGTGGACTACGCGTCGCACTCGGCGGCGGTGCAGGAGGTCGCCGAGCAGTTGCGCGCCGATCTGGCCGACGTGACTCCGCGACAGGGCCACGTCCGACTCGTCTCCACGCTCACCGGGAACTGGGTCGACCCGTCCTCGATGACGGCGGACTACTGGTACGACAACCTGCGGCAGACCGTCCAGTTCGAGGCCGCCGTGCGGGTGGCCGTCGAGGCGGGTCACACGACGTTCGTGGAGATCAGCCCGCATCCGGTGCTGACGATGCCGGTGACGGCGATCCTGGACGACGCGGGCGCGACCGGGCACACCCTGGGCAGCCTGCGCCGCGGTGACGACGACGCGACGCGGTTGCTGACGAACCTGGCCACCGCCCACACGATCGGCCTGCCGGTCGACCTGGGCACGGTCCTCGCCGGGACCGACGTCGTGGCGCTGCCCACGTACGCCTTCGACCGGAGCCGCTTCTGGCCGACCGCGGTGACCGGGCAGGGCGACACCGAGGAGACCCCGAGCGGCGTCGACTCCGCGTTCTGGGCGGCCGTGGAACGCGAGGACCTGGCCGCGCTCGCGGAACTCACCGAGCAGGAGGCGGCGGAGTCCCTGGAACGGCTGGGCGCCGCCCTGCCGGTGCTCGCCTCCTGGCGGCGGCAGCAGCGCAACCGGTCCAGCCTCGACGACCTGCGGTACCGCAGCGTCTGGCAGCCGTACACCGGGACGCCGGTCAGCTTCCTGCCCGGCGCCTGGTGGGTCGTCGCCGACGAGCGGCACCCGGAGGAGGGCGAGGCCGCGGTGGTCGAGCTGACCCGCCGGGGCGCCGACGTCCGACTGGTGCTCGTGCCGGAGAACCTGACCGACCGGGCCGCCCTCACCGCGCACCTGAGCGGTGCCGTCCGCACCCCCGACGGCGTACCGGCTCCGGTGGACGGGGTGCTGTCGCTGCTCGCCCTCGCCGACGGCGCGGTCGACGACACCCAGCCGGTGCCGCCCTTCCTCGCCCGCTCGCTGGCGCTGATCCAGACGCTCGGGGACCTCGATGTCGCCGCGCCGCTGTGGTGCGTCACCCGGGGCGCCGCCGGCACCACCCGCAGCGGCGCGCCCGGCCGGCCGGAGCAGTCGCTGCTCTGGGGCCTCGGCCGGGTCGTGGCCCTCGAACACCCCGAGCGGTGGGGCGGCCTGGTCGACGTGCCGGCCACCCTGGACGACCACGGCTGGGACCTGCTCTGCGCCGCGCTCGCCGGCCTCGACGGCGAGGACCAGCTCGCGGTCGACGGCGCCACCATCCTCGTCCGCCGGCTGGTGCGGGCACCCGGCGGTGAGGCGGCCACCGACGAGGCCGGCTACCCGGGCACGACCCTGGTCACCGGCGGCACCGGCGCGCTCGGCGCGGAGGTGGCCCGCTGGCTGGCCGCCCGGGGCGCCGAGCACCTGATGCTGGTGAGCCGCCGCGGCGCGGACGCCCCCGGCGTCGCCGAACTCGTCCGCGAGCTGACCGGGGCGGGCACCCGGGTGACCGTCGCGGCCTGCGACGTGGCCGACCGGGCGGCGCTGGCGAAGCTGCTCGACGAGGTACCCGCCGACGCGCCGCTGACCAGCGTGGTGCACGCGGCCGGCGTGCTGGAGGACGGGGTGCTCGACGGGCTCACCGCCGACCGCCTCGCCACCGTCCTGCGGCCCAAGGTGCTCGGCGCCCTGCACCTGCACGAGCTGACCGTCGGGCGGGAACTGCGCGCGTTCGTGCTGTTCTCCGCGCTGGCCGGTCAGCTCGGCGCCGCCGGTCAGGGCAGCTACGCCGCGGCCAACGCCTACCTCGACGCCCTCGCCGAGCAGCGGCACCGGCAGGGCCTGCCGGCCACGTCGGTCGCCTGGGGCCCCTGGGCGGCCGGCGGGATGGCCGCCACCGACCAGGCCGTGGAGGAGCGCCGCCGCCGCACCGGCGTGGCCCGCCTCGACACGGAAGCCGCGCTCACGGCGCTCGCGCAGTGCGTCGCGCGGGGCGAGCCGGCGACGATGGTGGCCGGCATCGACTGGGCCCGCTACGTGCCCGGGTTCGTGGCCGTGCGGCCCAGCCCGCTCATCGCGGGCGTGGCCGAGGCGCGCCGGGCCGTCGCCGAGCGGGCCGAGGACACCGGCGTCTCCGCGGAGTCCCTGGCCGCCCTGCTCGCCGGGCAGACCGACGCCGAACGACGCAAGACCCTGCTGGAGCTGGTACGCGGGCAGGCCGCCGCGGTGCTCGGCCACGCCTCGATGGACGCCGTCGAGCCGGACCGGGCGTTCCGGGAACTCGGCTTCGACTCGCTGACCGCCGTGGAGCTGCGCAACCGGCTCACCGCGGCGACCGGCGTCCGGCTGCCCGCCACGGTCGTCTTCGACTACCCGACCGCCGCAGGGCTGGCCGAGTACGTGCGGGCCGCGATCGTCGACGGCGGCGTGGTCGGGGTCGCACCGGTCTTCGGTGAGCTGGACAGGTTGGAAGCGGCGCTCTCCGGCTCGGCGCCGGACCGCAGCGCCAGAATTCGGATCACCGAGCGGCTGCGGGCGCTGCTGGCCTCCCTCAACGAGGCCGACGCGCCGGCGGACGGCGACACCGTCGCCGAGAAGCTCCAGGACGCGACGCCGGACGAGGTCTTCGACTTCATCGACCGCGAGCTGGGGATGTCCTGACGTGATCGCTGCTGCGACGACGGGTCAACACAAGGAGTGCGCGGTCCATGGCTGACGAGGCGAAGCTTCTCGACTACCTCAAGCGGGTCACCGCTGACCTGCACCAGGTGCGCCAGCGCCTGCGCGAGGTGGAGGCCGGTGAACAGGAACCGGTCGCCATCGTCTCCATGAGCTGCCGCTTCCCCGGCGGGGTGCGGTCGCCCGAGGACCTGTGGGAGGTCGTCGCGTCCGGCCGGGACGTCGTCTCCGACTTCCCGGAGGACCGCGGCTGGGACCTCGGGTCGCTCTACGACAGCGACCCCGAGCAGAGCGGCACCTCGTACACGCGGCAGGGCGGCTTCGTCCACGACCTGGCCGACTTCGACCCGGGCTTCTTCGCGATCTCCCCCCGGGAGGCGCTGGCGATGGACCCGCAGCAGCGCTGGCTGCTGGAGACCTCGTGGGAGGCCCTGGAGCGGGCCGGCATCGACCCGCACTCGCTGCGCGGCAGCCGCACCGGTGTCTTCGCCGGCAGCACCGGCCAGGACTACGGCACCGTGCTGATGGGCGCCGCGCAGGGCCTCGAAGGGCACCTGATGACCGGCAACGCCGGCAGCGTGGTCTCCGGCCGGATCGCCTACACCTTCGGGCTGGAGGGGCCGGCGGTCACCATCGACACCGCCTGCTCGTCGTCCCTGGTCGCCCTGCACCTGGCGGGGCAGGCGCTGCGGCAGCGGGAGTGCACCCTGGCCATCGTCGCCGGGGTCACCGCCATGTGCACCCCGGCCGCCTTCGTCGAGTTCTCCCGGCAGCGCGGTCTCGCCGCCGACGGCCGGTGCAAGGCGTTCGCCGCCGCCGCCGACGGGACCGGCTGGTCCGAGGGCGTCGGCGTCCTGGTGCTGGAGCGGCTGTCGGACGCGCAGCGCAACGGCCACCCGATCCTCGCCGTGGTGCGGGGCAGCGCGGTGAACCAGGACGGCGCCTCCAACGGCCTGAGTGCCCCGAACGGGCCGTCGCAGCAGCGGGTGATCCAGCAGGCCCTGGCCAACGCCGGTCTCGCCGCCGGCGGCGTGGACGTGGTGGAGGCGCACGGCACCGGCACCCGGCTCGGCGACCCCATCGAGGCGCAGGCGCTGCTCGCCACGTACGGGCAGGACCGGGGGGACTCGGCGCCGCTGCTGCTCGGGTCGGTCAAGTCGAACATCGGTCACGCCCAGGCCGCCGCCGGTGTCGCCGGTGTGATCAAGATGGTCATGGCGATGCGGCACGGCGTCGTGCCGCCCACCCTGCACGTGGACGAGCCGACGCCCGAGGTCGACTGGTCGGCCGGCGAGGTGTCGCTGGTGACCGAGGCGACGCCGTGGCCGGCGGCGGGCCGCCCGCGCCGCTCGGCGGTCTCCTCGTTCGGGGTGTCCGGCACCAACGCGCACACCATCCTGGAGCAGGCCCCGGCGCCCCAGCAGTCCCCGTCGGCCGCCGCCGCGCCTGTGGTCGAGCGGCCGGTCGTGCCGGTGCCGGTGTCGGCCCGGGACGCGGCCGGCCTCGCCGCGCAGGCGGGCCGCTGGGCGGCCCGGATCGCCGCCGACGAGACCCTGCGGCCCCTGGACGTGGCGTTCTCGTCGGTCACCTCCCGCTCCACCCTGGACCACCGGGCCGTGGTCTCCGCGACGGGCCGCGACGACCTGCTGGCCGGGCTGCGCGCCCTCGCCGCCGGGGAGCCGTCGGGCGCGGTCGTCACGGGTCAGGCCGGCGGCCGGGGAACGCTGGCGGTGCTCTTCTCCGGCCAGGGCGCGCAGCGCGCCGGCATGGGCCGGGAGTTGTACGCCGAGTTCCCGGTCTTCGCCGCCGCGCTGGACGAGGTGTGCGCGCAGCTCGACCCGCTGCTGCCGCGCCCGCTGAAGGACGTGCTGTTCGCTCCGGAGGGTTCCGCCGAGGCGGAGCTGCTGGACCAGACCGTGTTCACCCAGGCCGGGCTGTTCGCGGTCGAGGTGGCGCTGTTCCGGCTCGTCGGCTCGTACGGCGTGGTGCCGGACTTCGTGGGCGGCCACTCGATCGGCGAGGTCGCCGCCGCGCACGTGGCCGGGGTGCTGTCCCTGGCGGACGCGGCGGCGCTGGTGGCGGCGCGGGGCCGGCTGATGCAGGCGCTGCCCACGGGCGGCGGGATGCTCGCCGTCGCGGCGGCCGAGGCCGACGTGCTCGCCACGCTCGACGGCCTAGCCGACGTGGGAGTAGCGGCCGTGAACGGGCCGACCTCGGTGGTCGTCTCCGGCGCCGTCGAGGCCCTCGACGAGGTGGAGCGGCTCTGGAAGGACCGAGGCGCACGCACGCGTCGGCTCACGGTCAGCCATGCGTTCCACAGTCCGCTGATGGAGCCGATGCTCGCCGAGTTCCGGGCCGTCCTGGCCGGGCTGACCTTCGCCGCGCCGACGTTGCCGATCGTGTCGAACGTGACCGGGGCGCTCGCCGACGCCGACGAGATCCGCACCGCCGACTACTGGGTGCGCCACGTCCGGCAGGCCGTCCGCTACGCCGACGGGGTCACCGCGCTGCGCGCCGCCGGGGCGGACACGTTCCTGGAGATCGGGCCGCAGAGCGTACTGACCGCGATGGCGGCGGACATCCTGCCCGGCGACGACGGCGTGCTGGCCGTCGCCGTGCAGCGCAAGGACCGGCCCGCCGTGCACGGGCTGCTGGCCGGGCTGGCCGAGCTGCACGCGCACGGGGTGGCCGTCGACTGGCAGCCGTGGTTCGCCGACACCGGCGCCCGGCGGGTGGACCTGCCCACGTACGCGTTCCAGCACCAGCGCTACTGGCCCGAGGCGGGCGCCGGGTGGACCGGCGACGTCACCGCGTTCGGCCTGCGGCCCGCGCAACACCCCCTGCTCGGGGCCGCCGTCGGCGTCGCGCACGCCGAGGGCTTCCTGTTCACCGGGCGGCTGGCCCGGCGTACCCACCCGTGGATCTCCGACCACGTCGTCTTCGACACCGTGCTGCTGCCCGGCACCGGCTTCGTCGAACTCGCCCTCCAGGCCGGCGCGCACGTCGGCGCCGACCACGTCCGCGAACTCACCCTGGAATCGCCGCTGATCCTGCCGGAGACCGGGGGCGTCGACATCCAGCTCTGGATCGGCCCGGCGGACGAGACCGGCTGCCGGTCCGTGTCGCTGCACTCCGCCCAGGACGGCGAGCCGGACGAGGGCGAGCGGGCCTGGACCCGCAACGCCAGCGGAGTGTTGGCCAGCGGCCCGGCCGTGCCGAGCGGCCCCGCCGGCTGGTCCGACCTGACCACCTGGCCCCCGCCGGGCGCGACCGAGGTCGGCACCGACGACCTCTACCTGAACCTCGCCGCCCAGGGCTACGACTACGGCCCGTCGTTCATCGCCCTGCGCTCCGCCTGGCGGCGCGGCGACGACCTCTTCGCCGAGCTGGCGCTGCCCGAGGCCCCCGCGGCGGAGGCCGGCGGGTACGGCCTGCACCCGGCCCTGCTCGACGCGGCGCTGCACACCCTCGGCCTGACCACGCCGGCCGGGGAGCCGTCCGGGGCGGACATGCCCCCGGGGTACGGCCGGCTGCCGTTCTCCTGGAACGACGTCGCCCTGCACGGCGCCGGGGCCGCGGCGGCCCGCGTCCGGGTCTCGCACACCGGCCCCGACAGCATCTCGCTGCTGCTCACCGACGTCACCGGCGCGCCCGTCATCTCCGTCGGCTCCCTGGTCCTGCGGCCGGTCTCCGCCGACCAGCTCCGCACCGCCGGGGGCGGCGGCGCCGAGTCGCTGTTCAGGGTCGAGTGGGCCCCGCTCGCGCTGCCCGCCGGCCCGTCCACCGTCGACTGGGCGGTCATCGGCGACGCGGCGGCGCTCACCGACGCGGTCGCCGCCACCGGTACGACCGTGGCGGCGTACGCCGACCTGTCCGCCCTGGCCACGGCGATGGACGACGGGACGGGCGCGCCCGGCGTGCTGGTCGTGCCGTTCCTCGACCCGCCCGCGTCGGCGGACGTGCCCGGGGCCGTCGCCGAGGTGACCCACCGGGCGCTCGCCGTGCTCCAGCAGTTCCTCGCCGAGGAGCGCTACGCGGACTCCCGGCTGGTGGTGCTGACCTCGGGCGCGGTCGCCAACGAATGGGACACCGACCTGACCGACCTGGCCGGCGCCGCCGTGATCGGCCTGCTCCGCTCCGCCCAGTCGGAGAACCCCGACCGGTTCGTGCTGGTCGACGTCGACGACATCGCCGGCTGCGCCGCCGCGCTCGTCCCGGCCGTCGCCACCGACGAGCCGCAGGTCGTGATCCGCGCGGGCGTCGCCGCCGGCGCCCGGCTCACCCGGGTCCCCGCCCCGAGCGAGCCGCCGGCCGCCCCGTTCGACGGGAACGGCACCGTCCTGATCACCGGCGCCACCGGCACCCTCGGCCAGCTCATGAGCCGGCACCTGGTGGACACGTACGGCGTCCGGCACCTGATCCTCACCAGCCGGCGCGGCCGCGCCGCCGGGGGCGTCGCGGAGCTCTGCGCCGAGTTGGAGTCGCTCGGCGTGAGCGTCACCGTCGCCGCCTGCGACGTCGCCGACCGCGCCGCCGTGGCCGAGCTGCTGGCCGGCATCCCGGCGGAGCACCCGCTCACCGCCGTCATCCACGCCGCCGGCGTCCGCGACGACGGCGTCATCTCCTCGCTCACCCCCGAGCGGATGGACGGCGTGCTGCGGCCCAAGGTCGACGCCGCGTGGCACCTGCACGAGCTGACCGCCGACCTCGATCTGAAGGCGTTCGTCTCGTACTCCTCGCTCGCCGCCACCGCAGGCGGCCCGGGCCAGGGCAACTACGCCGCCGCCAACGCGTTCCTCGACGGGCTGGCCCAGCACCGCAAGGCGCGCGGCCTCGCCGCCCTCACCCTCGCCTGGGGCCTCTGGGCCGACCGCAGCGGCATGACCACCGAGCTGGACGACGTCCACCTCAACCGGATCTCCCGCTCCGGCGTCGCCGCCATGGAGGCCGAGGAGGGGCTCGCCCTCTTCGACGCGGCCTGCCGCACCACCGACGCCGCGCTCGTCCCGGCCCGGCTGGACCTCGCCGCGATGAAGGTGCAGTTCGCCGGCGGGAGCATCCCGCCGCTGTACCGGGCGCTGATCCGCATGCCCGCCCGCGCCGCCGCGGCCACCACCGGCGCCTCGCTGGTGCAGCAGCTCGCCGGGCTCGGCGACGCCGAGCGGGCCGCCGCGCTGGTCGAGATCGTCCGCGGCCAGGCCGCCGCCGTGCTCGGCTACCCCGACCCGGCGGCCATCGAGCCGCGCCGGGCGTTCAGCGAGTTCGGCTTCGACTCGCTCACCGCCGTCGAGATGCGCAACCGGCTCAACAACGCCTTCGGGATGCGGCTGCCGGCCACCCTCGTCTTCGACTACCCGACCCCGCACGACCTGGCAGCCTTCCTGGGTACGGAGATCGCCGGCACCCCGGTCCCCGTGCGACCCACGACGACCGCCGTGCCGGTCGGCGACGACGAGCCCCTCGCGATCATCGGCATGGCCTGCCGGCTGCCCGGCGGCGTGTGGTCGCCCGACGACCTGTGGCGGCTGGTGGTCGACGGCGTCGACGCGATCAGCGACCTGCCGACCGACCGGGGCTGGGACCTCGACAGCCTCTACAGCCCCGACCCCGACGCCCCCGGCACCTTCTACGCCCGCGGCGGCGGCTTCCTCAGCGGCGTCGACCGCTTCGACCCCGGCTTCTTCGGCATCTCGCCCCGCGAGGCCCTGGCCATGGACCCGCAGCAGCGGCTGCTGCTGGAGACCACCTGGGAGTCCTTCGAGTCCGCCGGCATCGATCCGACCGACGTACGGGGCAGCAGCACCGGCGTCTTCGTCGGCACCAGCGGCCAGGACTACGGCTCGCTGCTCGCGTACTCGCCGGAGGCCGCCGAGGGCTACATGCTGACCGGGATGACCAGCAGCGTCATCTCCGGGCGGGTGGCGTACACGTTCGGGCTGGAAGGGCCGGCGGTGTCGCTGGACACCGCCTGCTCGTCCTCCCTCGTCGCGCTGCACTGGGCCGGTCAGGCGCTGCGGCGCGGTGAGTGCGACATGGCCCTCGCCGGCGGCGTCATGGTGATGGCCACCCCGACCGCGTTCGTCGAGTTCTCCCGGCAGCGCGGCCTCGCCGCCGACGGCCGGTGCAAGTCCTTCGCCGCGTCCGCCGACGGCACCGGTTGGTCCGAGGGCGTCGGCATGCTGCTCGTGCAGCGGCTCTCCGACGCCCGCCGGCAGGGCCGCACCGTGTACGCGGTGGTGCGCGGCTCCGCGATCAACCAGGACGGCGCCTCCAACGGGCTGACCGCCCCGAACGGCCCCTCGCAGCAGCGGGTGATCCGCCAGGCCCTCGCGTCGGCCCGCCTGACGACCGCCGACGTGGACGTGGTCGAGGCGCACGGCACGGGCACGACCCTCGGTGACCCGATCGAGGCGCAGGCCCTGCTCGCCACGTACGGGCGGGAGCGGCCCGCCGACCGGCCGCTGCTGCTCGGCTCGATCAAGTCGAACATCGGCCACGCCCAGGCCGCCGCCGGTGTCGCCGGCGTGATCAAGATGGTGCAGGCCATCCGGCACGGCCTCGTCCCGGCGACGCTGCACGTGGACGAGCCGTCCCCGCACATCGACTGGACCTCCGGCGCGGTGGAGCTGGCGACGGAGTCGCGGCCGTGGCCGGCGGTGGACCGGCCGCGCCGGGCGGCGGTGTCCTCGTTCGGCATCTCCGGCACCAACGCCCACGTGATCATCGAGCAGGCCGACGAGCCGCAGGCCGTGGCTCCGGCCGAGCCCGGACCCGGGCTCGTGACCTCCGACGCGGTGCTGTGGTCGCTGTCGGGGCGGTCGAAGGCCGCACTGGCGGGCCAGGCTGCCCGCCTGGCGGAGTACGTGCGTGAGCGCGGCGAGGTCGATGCGGCGGCGGTGGGCTGGTCCCTCGCCGCCACCCGGTCGGTGTTCGACCAGCGGGCCGCCGTCGTCGGGTCGAGCCTGGAGGAGCTGCTGGCGGGGCTGGACGCGCTGGCGTCGGGGGCGCCGGCTGGCAACGTCGTCGCCGGCACCGCCACGCCCCACGGTGCGGGTCCGGTGTTCGTGTTCCCGGGTCAGGGCGCGCAGTCGGCGCGGATGGCGGCCGGTCTCGTCGGTCGTACGCCGGTGTTCGACGCGCGGCTGGCGGAGTGCCAGCGGGCCCTCGCCCCGTATCTCGATGTCGATCTCGTGTCGGTGCTCACCGGTGAGGACGAGTCGTGGCTGGCGCGGGTCGAGGTCGTGCAGCCGGTGCTGTGGGCTGTCGGCATGGCGCTCGCCGCCGTGTGGCAGCACGCCGGGGTGGCCCCGGCGGCGGTGGTCGGTCACTCGCAGGGCGAGATCGGCGCGGCCTGCGTGGCCGGCATCCTCAGCATCGAGGACGCGGCGAAGGCCGTGGCGCTGCGCTCGCGGGCGCTGACGGTGCTGCGGGGCACGGGGACGATGGCGTCGGTGGACCTGTCGGCAGAGGCGGTGGCCGAGCGGCTGCCGGCGTTCCCGGGCGTCGGGGTGGCGGCGGTCAACGGCCCGTCCACCGTCGTGGTCTCCGGTCCGCCGCAGCCGGTCGCCGACCTGGTCGAGGCGTGCCAGGCCGAAGGTGTGCGCGCCCGACTGATCCCCGTGGACTACGCGTCGCATTCGGCGGCGGTGCAGGAGGTCGCCGAGCGGTTGCGCGCAGACCTCGCCGACGTGACCCCGCAGGCCGGCCACACCCGGCTGGTGTCGACGCTGACGGGGGACTGGGTGGACCCGGCGTCGATGACCGCGGACTACTGGTACGACAACCTGCGGCAGACCGTCCAGTTCGACGCCGCCGTCCGCGTCGCGGTCGCCGCCGGGCACACCACGTTCGTCGAGATCTCCCCGCATCCGGTGCTGACGATGCCGGTGACGGCGATCCTGGACGACGCCGGCGCGAGCGGGCACACCCTGGGCAGCCTGCGTCGCGGTGACGACGACGCGACGCGGCTGCTGACGAACCTCGCCACCGCCCACACGATCGGCCTGCCCGTCGACCTGGGCACGGTCCTCGCCGGGACCGACGTCGTGGCGCTGCCCACGTACGCCTTCGACCACCAGCGGTACTGGGTCGAGCCGCCGCTGCACCGGGCGCAGGACGTCAGCTCCGCCGGCCTCCAGGACGCCGGACACCCGCTGCTCAGCGCCACGCTGACCTTCCCCGACAGCGAGCGGATGGTCTTCACCGGGCGGCTGTCGGTGCGTACCCACCCGTGGCTCGGCGAGCACCGGGTGATGGACAACATCCTGCTGCCCGGCACCGCCTTCGTCGAGCTGGCCACGTACGCCGGTGAGCAGGCCGGCTGCCCGACGGTGGAGGAGCTGACCCTGCTCGCCCCGCTCGTCCTGCCCGAACTCGGCGCGCTCCAGGTGCAGCTGATGGTCGGCGACCGGGACGACGACGGGCGGCGCACCGTCCAGCTCTACTCCCGGCCCTACCGGGACGGCTCCGACGAGATCCTGGCCGACGTCGCCTGGACCTGCCACGCCACCGGCCTGCTCGGTCCGCAGCCGGGCGACGCCGCGCCCGCCTTCGACCTGGGGGTGTGGCCGCCGCCCGGCGCGACGCGCGTCGAGGCCGACGACTTCTACTCCGGCATCGAGGCGACCGTCTTCGGGTACGGCCCGGCGTTCCGTGGCCTGCGCGCCGCGTGGACCCGCGACGACGAGGTCTTCGCCGAGGTCGAACTGCCCGCCGACCACCACGCCGAGGCCGGCCGCTTCGGGGTGCACCCGGCACTGCTGGACGGCGCGTTGCAGGCCATGTCGATCGGCGGCTTCCTCGGCCGGATGGGCGACGGCGCCGACGCCACCGTGCCCCGCCTGCCGTTCGCCTGGACCGGGGTGTCCCTGCTCGCCGCCGGGGCCACCGCCCTGCGCGTACGCGTCGCCGCCGCCGGCGAGGTCGGCGTCTCCTTCCAGGTGGCCGACGCCACCGGCGCCCCGGTGCTGCACGTCGACTCGCTGATCATGCGCCGGGTCTCCGGCGACTCGCTCGGCGCGGCCCGCTCCGGCCGGCACGAGTCGCTGTTCCAGGTGGACTGGCCGGCGCTGCCGGTGCCCACCGGCCCCGTGCCGGCCGCCACCCGCTGGGTGGCACTCGGCGACGACCTGGCGCTCAGCGCCGCCTGCGAGGCGGCCGGCGCCCGGGTGCGTACCGACGTCGGCCTCGACTCGCTGGGCGACCTGCTCGCCGGGGGTGAGCCGGCGCCCGAGGCGGTGATCGTGCCGATCGGCGACGCCGGGGACCCGACGGACCCGGCGCTGGCCGGGCAGGCGCGGGCCACCACGCACCGTACCCTCGCCGCGTTGCGGACCTGGCTCGCCGACGACCGGTTCGCCGAGTCCCGGCTGGTGCTGGTCACCCGCGACGCGGTCGCGGCGGGCGAGCAGCAGGTGGTCAACCTGCGCCAGGCCCCGGTCTGGGGTCTGCTGCGCACCGCCCAGCTCGAACACCCGGGCCGGTGCCAGCTCGTCGACCTCGACGACACCCCGGACAGCGCCACCGCGCTGGCCGCCGCGATCGCCTCCGGCGAGCCGCAGCTCGCCGTGCGGGCCGGGCAGGTGCGCACGCCACGGCTCGGGCGGGTCCCGGCCGGCGTGGAGCCGCTGCCCGGCGGGATCGACCCGGACGGCACCGTGCTGATCACCGGCGGCACGGGCGTGCTGGGCCGCATCCTGGCCCGCCACCTCGCCACCACCCACGGCGTGCGGCACCTGCTGCTGGCCGGGCGGCGCGGCGCGGCGGCCGAGGGGATCGACGACCTCGTCACCGAACTCGCCGGCGCCGGTACGGAGGTGACCGTCGCGGCCTGCGACGCCGCCGACCCCGACGCCCTGTCGGCACTGCTGGCCGGGGTGCCCGCCGCGCACCCGCTCACCGCCGTGGTGCACGCCGCCGGTGTCCTCGACGACGGCGTGCTGGAGTCGATGACGCCCGAACGGGTGGACGCGGTCGCCGTGCCGAAGATCGACGCGGCGTGGCACCTGCACCGCCTCACGGCCGACGCGAACCTCGCGGCCTTCGTCCTCTTCTCCTCGGCGGCGGCCACCCTGGGCAGCGCCGGCCAGTCCAACTACGCCGCGTCGAACGCCTTCCTCGACGCCCTCGCGGCGCACCGCCGGGCCCGCGGGCTCGCCGGCATCTCGCTCGCGTGGGGCCTCTGGGAGCAGGCCAGCGGCATGACCGGCCACCTCGGCGACGACGACGTGCGGCGGATGGCCGAGCAGGGCGCCGCCGGCCTCGCCACCGAGCAGGCGCTGAACCTCTTCGACGCCGCCTGGCGGCTCGACGCGGCGGCCGTCGTGCCGATGCGCCTGGACGTCGGGACGCTGCGCGGGCAGGCCGAGGCCGGCACCCTCGCGCCGATGCTCCGGGCCCTGGTCCGGGTGCCGCTGCGGCGCTCCGTCGACGCCACCGGCGCCCGCTCCGGCGGGGTGCAGCTCAGCCAGCGGCTCGCCGGCCTGGCCGGCCCGGAGCGGCTCAAGGTGGTGCTCGACGTGGTACGGGCGAACATCGCCGCCGTCCTCGGCCACGCCGGCGCCGACGCCGTCGACCCGAACCGGCTCTTCACCGACCTGGGCTTCGACTCGCTCACCGCCGTCGACCTGCGCAACCGGCTCAACGGCCTGTCCGGGCTGCGGCTGCCGGCGACGCTGGTCTTCGACTACCCGACGCCGACCGCGCTCGCCGAGAAGCTGACCAGCGAGATCGCCGCCGACGCGGCGCCCTCCACGCAGCCCCTCTTCCAGGGCATCGACACGGTGGAGAGCCTGCTCAACGCCATCCCGCTCGACCCGGCGGCCCGGGCCCGCTTCACCGCCCGGATGCAGGACCTGCTCGCCAAGGCGTCCGACCTGGCGGCCGGACCCGCCGCCGAACCGGACCGGCCCGACCTCGACTCGGCCAGCGACGACGAGATCTTCGACTTCATCAGCAAAGAGTTTGGAATCTCCTGAGATGACCAACCTTCCAATCGAGGCAGGTGCCCCCCGATGAGCGATGACAAGCTGCGGTACTTCCTCAAGCGGGTCACCGCCGACCTGCACGAGACCAAGCGCAAGCTGCAGACCGTCGAGGCGCGCGACCAGGAACCCCTGGCCATCGTCTCGATGAGCTGCCGCTTCCCCGGTGGGGTCCGGTCGCCGGAAGCCCTGTGGGACCTCGTCGCCGACGGCCGGGACGCGCTCACCGAGTTCCCGGACGACCGGGGCTGGGACCTGGAAGCGCTCTACGACCCCGACCCCAACAAGCCGGGCAAGAGCTACACGCGCATCGGCGGGTTCCTCGACGGCGCCGGTGACTTCGACCCGTCCCTGTTCGGGATCTCGCCGCGTGAGGCCCTCGCCATGGACCCGCAGCAGCGGCTGCTGCTGGAGACGTCCTGGGAGGCCGTCGAGCGGGCCGGCATCGACCCGCTGTCGCTGCGCGGCAGCTCCACCGGTGTCTTCGTCGGGCTGAGCACCTCGAACTACGGCATGGGTCTGCCGAACGTGCCCGAGGGCGTCGACATGTACATCGGCACCGGCAACACCACAAGCGTCGCGTCCGGCCGGATCTCGTTCACCCTCGGCCTCAACGGCCCCGCCGTCACCGTCGACACCGCCTGCTCCTCCTCGCTGGTGGCCCTGCACCTCGCCGTGAACGCGCTGCGCCGCGGCGAGTGCGACCTGGCCATCGCCGGCGGCGTCACCGTGATGGTCACCCCCGGCGTGTTCGTCGTCTTCTCCCGGCAGCGCGGCATGTCCGTCGACGGCCGGTGCAGGGCCTTCGCGGCCGGCGCGGACGGCACCGGCTGGGGCGAGGGCGGCGGCGTGCTCGTCGTGGAGCGGCTGGCCGACGCCGAGCGCAACGGCCACCCGATCCTCGCCGTGATCCGGGGCAGCGCCCTCAACCAGGACGGCGCGTCCAACGGGCTCACCGCCCCGAACGGCCCCTCCCAGCAGCGGGTCATCCGCCAGGCCCTCGCCAACGCCCGGCTCGGCACCGCCGACGTCGACATGGTCGAGGCGCACGGCACCGGCACCACCCTCGGCGACCCCATCGAGGCGCAGGCGCTCATCGCCACGTACGGGCAGGACCGTCCCGCCGACCGGCCGCTGTGGCTGGGCTCGGTCAAGTCGAACATCGGCCACACCCAGAGCGCCGCCGGCGTCGCCGGGCTGGTCAAGATGGTGATGGCGCTGCGCAACGGCGTCATGCCGGAGACCCTGCACGTCGACGAGCCGTCCCCGCACGTGGACTGGACCGCCGGGGCGGTCTCCCTGCTCACCGAGTCCAAGCCGTGGCCGGAGCTGGACCGCCCCCGCCGCGGCGGCGTCTCCTCGTTCGGCGTGAGCGGCACCAACGCCCACGTGATCCTGGAGGAGTACCGGCCGCGCGTCGCCGAACCGGCGTCCGTGGACGGCGACGAGGCCGTCGAGGCCACCGCCGTCGAGCCCGCGCGTCGCCCCGGCCTGGTCGCCTCGGACGTGACCCTCTGGCCGGTGTCGGCCCGGTCGCGCTCCGCCCTCGCCGGGCAGGCCGCCCGGCTCGCGCGGCACGTGCGCGAGCACGGCGACCTCGCCCCGGCGGCCGTCGGCTGGTCGCTGGCCACCACCCGGTCGACGTTCGACCACCGCGCCGCCGTGGCGGGCCTCGGCACCGACGAGCTGCTCGCCGGGCTGGACGCCCTCGCCGCCGGCCACCCGGCCGGCAACCTCGTCACCGGTACGGTCACCAGCGCCGGCACCGGCCCCGTCTTCGTCTTCCCGGGCCAGGGCGCGCAGTCGGCGCGGATGGCCGCCGGCCTGGTGGGCCGGACGCCGGTGTTCGACGCGAAGCTGGCCGAGTGCCAGCGGGCCCTCGCCCCGTACCTGGACGTGGACCTCGTGTCGGTGCTCACCGGCGACGACGAGTCGTGGCTGGAGCGGGTCGAGGTCGTGCAGCCCGTGCTGTGGGCCGTCGGCATCGCCCTCGCGGCCGTGTGGCGCGCGGCGGGCGTCGTCCCGGACGCGGTCGTCGGCCACTCGCAGGGCGAGATCGGCGCGGCCTGTGTCGCCGGCATCCTCAGCATCGAGGACGCGGCGAAGGCCGTCGCGTTGCGCTCGCGGGCGCTGACCGTGCTGCGCGGCACCGGCACGATGGCGTCGGTGGACCTGTCGGCCGACGCGGTCGCCGAGCGGCTGCCGGCCTTCCCGGGCGTCGGCGTCGCGGCGGTCAACGGCCCCTCCACCGTCGTGGTCTCCGGCCCGCCGCAGCCCGTCGCCGACCTCGTGGCGGCGTGCCAGGCCGAGGGCCTGCGCGCCCGGCTCATCCCCGTGGACTACGCCTCCCACTCCGAGGCCGTGCAGCAGGTCGCCGAGCAGCTCCGCGCGGACCTGGCCGACGTCACCCCGCAGGCCGGCCACACCCGCCTGGTCTCCACGCTCACCGGGGACTGGGTCGACCCGACCTCGATGACCGCGGACTACTGGTACGACAACCTGCGCCGCACCGTGCGGTTCGACGCCGCCGTCCGGACGGCGATCGCCGCCGGGCACACCACGTTCGTGGAGATCAGCCCGCACCCGGTGCTGACGATGCCGGTCACGGCGATCCTCGACGACACCGGCGTCACCGGGCACACCCTGGGCAGCCTGCGCCGCGGCGACGACGACGCGACCCGGCTGCTGACCAACCTCGCCACCGCGTACGCCATCGGCCTGCCCGTCGACCTGACGAACGTCCTCGCCGAGACCGAGGTGGCGCCGCTGCCCACGTACGCCTTCGACCACCAGCGGTTCTGGCTGGACGGCAGCGGCGGCCCCGACCTGCAGAGCCTGCTCCAGGGCGCGGCCGGCGGCGACCCCAGCGACACGAGCTTCTGGGCGGCCGTGGAACGCGGGGACGTCACCGCCCTCGCCGAGACCATCGCCACCGAGGACACCCCGGCCCACGAGGTCCTCGACGCGCTGCTGCCGGCCCTGCCGCTGCTCACCTCCTGGCGCCGGCAGCGGCGCCGCCAGTCCGACATCGACAGCTGGCGCTACCAGGACACCTGGAAGCCGCTGACCGGCGTCGCCAACCGGGGCATGAGCGGCACCTGGGTCGTCGTGCTCCCCACCGGCGACATCATCGAGCCCTGGCAGGACGCCTGCGTCGAGGCGTTCACGGCGGCCGGCGCGACGCTCGTCCCGGTGCCCGTCTCCACCCCCGACGTCGACCGCGACCAGTTCGGCAAGCTGCTTCAGGAGGCGCTCGCCGCCGCGCCGGGTGGCGACGACGCCGCCGCCGAGGTGACCGGCGTGGTCTCGCTGCTCGCGTTCGACGAGCTGGCCCACCCGCTGCACCCGTCGGTGCCCGGCGGCTTCGCCGCCACCGTCGCGCTCTTCCAGGCCCTCGGCGACCTCGGCCTGCGCGCCCCGATGTGGAGCGTCACCTCCGGCGCCGCGTCGGTCGGCATGGCCGACCTGCTGCGCTCCCCGGTGCAGTCGCTGGTCTGGGGCTTCGGCCGGGTCGCCGCGCTGGAGCACCCGCAGCGCTGGGGCGGTCTCGTGGACCTGCCGGAGGCCGTCGACGAGCGCTGCGCCGACCTGCTGGTCGCGGCCCTCACCGCCGCCGGCGAGGAGGACCAGATCGCGGTACGCCCCGGCGGCCTGCTCGCCCGCCGGCTCACCCGGGTCCCGCTCGGCGAGAGCCAGCCCGCGAACCCGTGGCAGCCGTACGGCACGGCGCTGGTCACCGGCGGCACCGGCGCGCTCGGTGGGCACGCCGCCCGCTGGCTGGCCCGCAGCGGCGTGGAGAACATCGTGGTCGTCAGCCGGCGGGGCATGGCCGCGCCGGGCGCGCAGCAGCTCGTCGACGACCTCACCGAGCTGGGCGCCCAGGCGACCGTCGTCGAGTGCGACGCCTCCGACCGGGACGCCCTGGCCGACCTGATCGACGCGATCCCCGCCGAGTACCCGCTCACCACGGTCGTGCACGCCTCCGCCGTGCTCGACGACGCCATGATCAACGACATCCGGCCGGAGCAGATCGAGCGGGTGCTCCAGGCCAAGGTCGACGTCGCGTACAACCTGCACGAGCTGACCCTCGACCACGAGCTGTCGGCGTTCATCATGTTCTCGTCCTTCGCCGGCAGCGTGGCCAGCTCCGGCGTCGGCAACTACGCCCCGAGCAACGCGTTCCTCGACGCCCTCGCCCAGCACCGGCGTGGCCTCGGCCTGACCGCCACCTCCATCGCCTGGGGGGCGTGGGCCGGCGGCGGCATGGCCGACGGGCCGCTCGGCGAGCTGCTGCACCGCCACGGCGTGCCCGAGATGACCCCCGAGGCGGCCATCGCCGCGCTGCACCAGGCCGTGGACCACGGCGAGGCGTTCCTGACCATCGCCGACATCGCCTGGGAACGGTTCTCCGTCGCCTTCACCGCCACCCGGCCCGGCCCGCTGATCAGCGACCTGCCGGACGTGCGGCGCCTCGTCACGGCCGAGCAGGTGGCCAGCGTGGAGGCCGGCGACGGCCCGGAGACGTTGCAGGACCGGCTCGCCGGCCTGCCCGCCGCCGAGCGGCTCGCCGTGCTGCTCGGCCTGGTCCGCAGCCAGGTCGCCGCCGTGCTCAACTACCCGTCCGCCGAGTCGGTGGACGAGCACCGGGCGTTCCGGGAGCTGGGCTTCGACTCCGTCACCGCCGTCGAGCTGCGCAACCGACTCGGCTCGGCCACCGGCGTGGCCCTGCCGGTCACCCTGGTCTTCGACTACCCGACCCCGACGACCCTGGCGGAGTACCTCTTCGCCGAGGTCGCCCACGACGACGTGGTCACCCCGACCGCCCTCCTCGACGATCTGGACCGGATCGCCGACAGCCTCGACGTGGTGGCGCGGGACGAGGCGGCCCGGGTGCGGGCCACCGTACGCCTGCAGGCGATGCTGTCCCGGCTCGCCCAGGACAGCGGTGGCGCCGACATCGGCCGGCACCTCGACGACGCCACCGACGACGAGTTGTTCGCGATGGTCGACAAGGACCTCGGCATCTCCTGACCTTCCAGCTCCAGCTCTCTCCCGTCCCTTTCGAGGAAGCGGCACTCCGATGGCCAACGAAGACAAGCTCCGCGACTACCTCAAGCGGGTCATGGCTGATCTCCACGACACCCGCCGCCGGCTCAGTGAGGCACAGTCCCAGGAACTGGAGCCGGTGGCGATCGTGGCGATGAGCTGCCGGTTGCCGGGCGGGGTGCGCAACCCCGACGACCTGTGGGAGCTGTTGCGGGACGGCCGGGACGCGGTCACGCCCTTCCCCGACGACCGGGGCTGGGACCTGGAGCGCCTCTACCACCCCGACCCCGACCACCCGGGCACCTCGTACGCCCGGGAGGGCGGGTTCGTCGACGGGGCCGGGGACTTCGACTCCGCCTTCTTCGGCATCTCGCCCCGCGAGGCGCTGACCATGGACCCCCAGCAGCGGTTGCTGCTGGAGACGTCCTGGGAGGCGGTCGAGGCCGCCGGGATCGACCCGGCCTCGCTGCGCGGCAGCCGGACCGGGGTGTTCGTCGGCACCAACGGACAGGACTACGGCACCCTGCTCATGATGTCGCCCGACGGCGACGAGGGGCACTCGATGACCGGGGGCGCGGCGGCCGTCGCGTCGGGCCGGGTGTCGTACACCCTCGGGCTCGAAGGGCCGGCCGTCTCCATCGACACGGCCTGCTCGTCGTCGCTGGTGGCACTGCACCTCGCGGTGCAGGCGCTGCGGGCGGGGGAGTGCGACCTGGCGCTGGCTGGCGGGGTGACCGTGATGGCCACCCCGGGCCTCTACATCGGATCCAGCCGGCAGCGCGCCCTCTCCACCGACGGGCGGTGCAGGTCGTTCGCCGCCAGCGCCGACGGCGCCGGGTTCTCCGAGGGCGTCGGCTGGCTGCTGGTCGAGCGGCTGTCAGACGCCCGCCGCAACGGCCACCACGTCCTCGCGGTGGTCCGCGGCACGGCCGTCAACCAGGACGGCGCGTCGAACGGGCTGACCGCCCCGAACGGGCCGGCGCAGCAGCGGGTGATCAGCCAGGCCCTCGCCTCCGCCCGGCTCTCCACCGCCGACGTCGACGTCGTGGAGGCGCACGGCACCGGCACCAAGCTGGGCGACCCGATCGAGGCGCAGGCGCTCATCGCCACGTACGGGCAGGACCGGGGGGAGGCCCCGCCGCTGCTGCTCGGCTCGGTGAAGTCGAACATCGGCCACGCCCAGGCCGCCGCCGGCGTGGCCGGGGTGATCAAGCTGGTGCTCGCCATCCGGCACGGCGTCGTCCCGGCGACGCTGCACGTCGACGCCCCGTCCCCGCACATCGACTGGACGGCCGGCGCGGTGGAACTGGCCACCGAGGCCCGGCCGTGGCCCGAGACGGGCCGGGCGCGGCGGGGCGCCGTCTCCTCGTTCGGCATCTCCGGCACCAACGCGCACGTGATCATCGAGCAGCCGGACGAGTCGGCCGAGGAGCACCGCTCCGACTCCGCCCCCGGGCTGGTCGCGGCCGACGCGCTCCTCTGGCCGGTGTCGGCCCGGTCGAAGGCCGCCCTGGCCGGGCAGGCCGCCCGGCTCGCGTCGCACCTGCGACAGCGCGACGGGCTGGAGCCGGCCGCGGTGGGCTGGTCCCTGGCGGCCACCCGCTCGACGTTCGACCACCGCGCCGCCGTGGTCGGCTCGACCGCCGACGAGCTGCTGGCGGGGCTGGACGCGGTCGCGGCCGGCCTGCCCGCCGGGAACGTGGTCAACGGTGTGGCGTCGGGCCCCGGCGCGGGCCCCGTCTTCGTCTTTCCCGGTCAGGGCGCGCAGTCGGCGCGGATGGCCGCCGGTCTGGTCGGCCGGACGCCGGTGTTCGACGCGAAGCTGGCCGAGTGCCAGCGGGCCCTCGACCCGTACCTCGCCGTCGACGTGGTGTCGGTGCTGACCGGCGACGACGAGTCGTGGCTGGAGCGGGTCGAGGTCGTGCAGCCGGTGCTGTGGGCCGTGGGAATGGCCCTCGCCGCGGTGTGGCAGCACGCGGGGGTGACCCCGGCCGCGGTCATCGGTCACTCGCAGGGCGAGATCGGCGCGGCGTGCGTGGCCGGCATCCTCAGCCTGGAGGACGCCGCGAAGGCGGTGGCGCTGCGCTCCCGCGCCCTGACTGTGCTGCGCGGCACCGGGACGATGGCGTCGGTGGACCTGTCGGCCGACGCGGTCGCCGAGCGACTGCCGGCCTTCCCCGGCGTCGGGGTGGCGGCGGTCAACGGACCGTCCACCGTCGTGGTCTCCGGCCCGCCGCAGCACGTCGCCGACCTGGTGCAGGCGTGCCAGGCCCAGGGGGTCCGGGCCCGGTTGATCCCCGTGGACTACGCGTCGCACTCGCCCGCCGTGCAGGAGGTCGCCGAGCAGCTGCGCGCCGACCTGGCCGACGTGACGCCGCAGGTCGGCCACACCCGCCTGGTCTCCACGCTCACCGGGGACTGGGCCGACCCGATCTCCATGGGCGCGGACTACTGGTACGACAACCTGCGTCGGACGGTGCTCTTCGACACGGCGGTGCGGGTGGCCGTCGCCGCCGGGCACACCACGTTCGTGGAGATCAGCCCGCACCCCGTGCTGACGATGCCGGTCACGGCGATCCTCGACGACACCGGCGTCACCGGTAACACCCTGGGCAGCCTGCGTCGCGACGACGACGACGCGACCCGGCTGCTGACCAACCTCGCCGCGGCGCACGCCATCGGCCTGCCCGTCGACCTGACGAAGGTCCTGCCCGCCGCGCCCACCGTCGACCTGCCCACGTACGCCTTCGACCACCACCGGTACTGGCCCGCCCCGCCGGCCTTCCTCGCCGCGCCCGACGGCGAGCCGGACCTCGACCGGTGGCGCTACCGGGTCACCTGGCAGGCCGTGCCCGACCTGCCGCTGACCTGGCTCGCCGGCACCTGGCTCGTCCCGGTGCCCGCGGCGCTGGCCGGGGACCCCCTGGTCGCCGACGTGCTGTCGGCGCTCGGCAACTTCGGCGCGGACGTCGTACCCGTGGAACTGGACGCCACCGACGACCCGGCGGCGCTGGCCGAACCGCTGCGCGCCGCGCTCGCCGGCCCGGACGGACCCGTCGCCGTGCTCTCCCTGCTGGGCCTGGACGAGCGGGCGCACCCGGAGCACCCGGCGACCTCGCTGGCCGTCTCGGGCACCGCCCTGCTGGTGCAGGCGCTCGGGGCGCTCGGCGTCGAGGCGCCGCTGTGGTGCGCGACCCGGGGAGCCGTCGCGGTCAGCGCCGACGACCCGGCGCCGAGCCCCGTCGCCGCCGCCGTCTGGGGGCTCGGCCGCGCGGTCGCCCTCGAACACCCCGCCCGCTGGGGCGGCCTGCTCGACCTGCCGCACACCCTCGACGCGCAGGCCGGCGCCCTGCTCTGCGCGGCGCTCGGCGCCAACGGCGAGGACCAGTTCGGCGGTGGCGCCGACCAGTTCGGCGACGACGACGGCGCGGAGCAGTTCGGCGGCGACGAGGACCAGCTCGCCGTGCGCGGGTCCGGGGTCTTCGTCCGCCGGCTCACCCGGCTCACCGAACCCGAGCCGACCGCGTCCGGCGACGCCGTCGACGACACCTGGCGGATGCGCGGCACCGTGCTGATCACCGGCGGCACCGGCGGGCTGGGCGGGCACCTGGCCCGCTGGGCGGCCCGCACCGGCGCCGCGCACGTCCTGCTGGCCAGCCGGCGCGGCCCGGACGCCCCGGGCGCCGCCGAGCTGGAGGCGGAGCTGACCGACCTCGGCGTACGGGTCACCGTGGCCCGCTGCGACGTCGCCGACCGGGCGCAGGTGGCCGACCTGCTTGCCGCCGTACCCGCCGACGCCCCGGTGACCGCCGTGCTGCACACCGCCGCCGTCCTCGACGACGGGATCGTCGACACCGTCACCCCGCAGCGCCTGCACACCGTCGCCGCGCCCAAGTGCGCCGCTGCCGTCCACCTGGACGAGCTGACCCGGGACCTCGACCTGGACGCCTTCGTGCTCTTCTCCTCGGTCGCCGGCACCACCGGCAACGCCGGGCAGGGCGCGTACGGGGCGGCGAACGCGTTCCTCGACGCCCTCGCCGAGCGGCGCCGGGCCGAGGGCCTGCCCGCACTCTCGGTGGCCTGGGGCGCGTGGAGCGGGGCCGGCCTGCCCGCCGACAACGAACGCGCCCAGCAGCGACTGCGCCGGGGCGGCATGCTCGGCATGGACCCGGACCTGGCCGTCGAGGCCCTCGCCCGGGCGCTGCGGCGCGGCGAGGCCACGACCCTGATCGCCGACATCGACTGGGCCCGGTTCGCCCCCGCGTTCACCCTGGTCCGGCCCAGCCCGCTGATCGGCGACCTCGCCGAGGTGCGCGAGGCGACGCGGCCGGACCCGCAGGAGGCCGCCGAGGAGGCGACGGACGTACCGTCGGCCCTGGCGCGGCGGCTCGCCGGGCTCGCCGCGGCGGAGCGCGCCGCGACGCTGCTGGAGCTGGTCCGCCAGTGCGCGGCGACCGCGCTCGGCTACGGCGCGGCCGACGACATCCCGGCCACCCTGCCCTTCCGCGACCTCGGCCTGGACTCGCTGACCGCCGTGGACATGCGCAACTTCCTGGCCACCGCCACCGACCTGCGGCTGCCCGCGACGCTCGCCTTCGACTACCCGAACCCGACGGCGCTCGCCGCGCACCTCGACGAACTGCTCACCGGGGCCACCCCGGACGTGGCCACCCCCGCCCCGGCCGCGCCGGCCGACGACGACGAGCCGATCGCCATCGTGGCGATGAGCTGCCGCCTGCCCGGCGGGGCGGACACCCCGGAGCAGCTGTGGCAGCTCCTCGCCGGCGGCGGCGACGCGATCGGCGAGTTCCCCACCGACCGGGGCTGGGACCTCGACCGGCTCTTCGACTCCGACCCGGAGAAGGAGGGCACCAGCTACGCCCGCGAGGGCGGATTCGTCACCGGGGCCGCCGACTTCGACGCCGGCTTCTTCGGCATCAGCCCCCGCGAGGCCCTGGCCATGGACCCGCAGCAGCGGCTCCTGCTGGAGGCGTCCTGGGAGGCGATCGAGCGGGCGGGGATCGACCCGCACGCGCTGCGCGGCAGCCCCACCGGCGTCTTCGTCGGCACCAACTACCAGGACTACCGGAACCTGATGTTCAGCGCCGAGGGCGCCGAGGGGCACCTGATGACCGGCAACGCCGGCAGCGTGCTCTCCGGCCGGGTGTCGTACACCCTCGGACTGGAGGGGCCCGCCGTCTCGGTCGACACCGCCTGCTCGTCGTCGCTGGTCGCGCTGCACTGGGCCTGCCAGGCGCTGCGCCGCTCGGAGTGCTCCCTCGCCCTCGTCGGCGGCGTCACCGTCATGTCCACCCCCGGGGTGTTCGTCGGCTTCAGCCGGCAGCGGGGGCTCGCCCCGGACAGCCGGGTCAAGGCGTTCGCCTCCGCCGCCGACGGCACCAGCTGGGGCGAGGGCCTCGGCCTGCTGCTCGTCGAGCGGCTCTCCGACGCCCGCCGCAACGGCCACCCCGTGCTCGCCGTGATCAAGGGCAGCGCCGTCAACCAGGACGGCGCCTCCAACGGCCTGACCGCTCCGAACGGGCCGTCGCAGCAGCGGGTGATCCGGCAGGCGCTCGCCAACGCCGGCCTCACCCCGGCCGACGTGGACGCCGTCGAGGCGCACGGCACCGGCACCAAGCTCGGCGACCCCATCGAGGCGCAGGCCCTGCTCGCCACGTACGGCCAGCGGCCCGCCGACCAGCCGCTCTGGCTCGGCTCGATCAAGTCCAACATCGGGCACACGCAGGCCGCCGCCGGCGTCGCCGGGATCATCAAGATGGTGCTGGCGCTGCGGCACGGCTACCTGCCGCAGACCCTGCACGTCGACGAGCCGACCGACCAGGTGGACTGGTCCGTCGGCGCGGTCGAGCTGCTCGGCGAGGGCCGCCCGTGGCCGGTCACCGACCACCCGCGCCGCGCGGCCGTCTCCTCGTTCGGCATCAGCGGCACCAACGCGCACACCATCCTGGAGCAGGCCCCGGAGCCAGCCGTCGTCGAGCCGCCGACGGGGGATCCGGCCGGGCTGCCGGTGGTGCCGGTGCTGCTGTCGGGACGTACGGCGGTCGCGCTGGCCGCCCAGGCGGACCGCTGGGCCGAGCAGCTCACCGGGCTGGAGGCCCCCCGGACGGTCGACGTGGGCTGGTCGTCGGCGGTCTCCCGGGCCACCCTGGAGCACCGGGCCGTCGTGCTGGCCACCGACCGGATCGCGCTGGGCGCCGGGCTGCGCGCCCTCGGCGCCGGTGAGGACTCGCCGCTGGTGGTCACCGGCGTGGCCGCGTCCCGGCCGAAGGTGGCGTACCTGTTCTCCGGGCAGGGGGCGCAGCGGGCCGGGATGGGTCGCGAGCTGGCCGAGGCGTTCCCGGTCTTCGCCGCCGCGCTCGACGAGGCCTGCGGCGCACTCGACCCGCACCTGCCCCGCCCGCTGAAGCCGCTGCTCTTCGCCGAGCCGGACACCCCCGAGGCCGAGGCGCTGGACCGGACCGAGTTCACCCAGCCGGCGCTCTTCGCCGTGGAGGTGGCGCTGTTCCGGCTGTTCGAGGCGTGGGGGGTGCGCCCCGACTCGGTCGCCGGGCACTCCATCGGCGAGTTCGCCGCGGCCCACGCCGCCGGGGTGCTCTCCCTGGCCGACGCCGCCGAGCTGGTCGCCGCCCGGGGCCGGCTGATGCAGGCGCTGCCGGCCGGCGGGGCGATGCTCGCCATCGCCGCCACCGAGGCCGAGGTGACCGCCGGGCTCGGCGACCGCGCCGACCGGGTCTCCGTCGCCGCCGTCAACGGTCCCGCCGCCGTCGTGGTGTCCGGGGCCGGCGACGCCGTCGAGGAACTGGCCGCCGAGTGGACCGCGCGGGGCGTCCGGATCCGGCGGCTGACGGTCAGCCACGCGTTCCACAGCCCGCTGATGGAACCGGTGCTCGACGACCTCGCCGCCGTCGCCGGACGGCTGCGGTACCAGGACCCGACCATTCCGATGATCTCCACCGTCACCGGCGCGCCGGTCGACGCGGCGGAGATCGGCACGCCGGAGTACTGGGTGCGGCACGCCCGCGACGCCGTGCGCTTCGCCGACGCCGTCGCGGCGCTGCGGGAGCGCAACGTCACCGGCTACGTCGAGATCGGCCCGGACGGGGTGCTCACCGCCCTCGCCCAGGCCGTCCTGGCCGAGGACGCCCCGAGCGGCGGCCGGGCCCCGCTGGTCGTACCCGCCCTGCGCCGGGACCGCTCCGAGCCGACCACCCTGCTGCGGGCGGTCGCCGCGCTGCACACCCACGGCGTCTCCCCGGACTGGTTCGCCCTCTACGCGGGCACCGGCGCGCAGCGGGTCGACCTGCCCACCTACACGTTCGACCGGCAGCGCTACTGGCCGGAGCCGCCGCCGTGGGCCAGCCTGGCGGCCGAGGACGACCGCACCGACGTCGAGCGCCGCTTCTGGGCGGCCGTCGAGGCCGAGGACCTCGAGTCGCTGGCCCGCGACCTGGACGTGGACCGCGACCAGCCGTTCGGGACGGTGCTGCCCGCGCTCTCCGCGTGGCGGCGGCGCGGCCGGGAACGGTCCCTGGTCGATGGCAGCCGGTACCGGGTCGTCTGGGAGCCCATCGAGGAGACCCCGGAGGAGCAGGATCCCGGCCGCTGGCTGGTGCTGCTGCCCGCCGACCGGGCCGACGACCCCGACCTGAACTCCTGCACCTGGGCCCTGGGCACCGACGTGACCATCGTGCCCGTGGACACCGGCGCGGACCCCGACGAGCTGTGCGGCGGATTCGCCGACGTGCTCACCGAGGCACTCGGCGAGGACGGGGGGCCGCTGTCGATCCTCTCCTTCCTCGGCCTGGACGACGCCCCGCACGCCGAGCACCCGGCGCTGCCGCGTGGCCTCGCCGCGACCGTGCACCTGCTCCAGCAGCTCGTCGACCTCGACGCCCCGGCCCGGCTCTGGTCCGTCACCCAGGGCGCCGTCGGGGTCGGCGACGGCGACGTACCGGCCAACCCGCGGCAGGCGATGCTGTGGGGCCTGGGCCGGGTGGCCGCGCTGGAACAGCCCGTCCGCTGGGCCGGTCTGGTCGACCTGCCCACCGACCTCGAGCCCTGGACGGCGATGCGGCTCGGCGGCATCCTCACCGGCGGCGGCGTGGAGGACCAGCTCGCCGTCCGCGAGTCCGGGGTGCTGGTGCGGCGGCTCGTCCCGGCCGTCACCGACGGGGAGCCCGCGCCGTGGCAGCCCCGGGGCACGGTGCTGATCACCGGCGGCACCGGCGCGCTCGGCGGGCACGTGGCCCGCTGGGTGGCCGGCGCCGGCGCGGAACGGGTGGTGCTGACCAGCCGGCGCGGCACCGACACCCCCGGCGCCGCCGAGCTGCTCGCCGAGCTGACCGGCCTCGGGGTGGACTGCCGGGTCGCCCGCTGCGACGCCGCCGACCGGAACGCGGTGGCCGAGCTCCTGGCCGACCTCGGGCGGGAGGGCCCGCCGCTGCGCGCGGTGGTGCACGCCGCGGGGGTCAGCGAGGTGGTGCCGCTGGCCGACACCACCCTGGAGGACCTGGCGTACGTCATCGCCCCGAAGCTGTCCGGCGCCGAGCACCTCGACGAGCTGCTCGACGGCGTCGACCTGGACGCGTTCGTGCTCTTCTCGTCCATCTCGGCGGTGTGGGGCAGCGGCGGGCAGGGCGCGTACGCGGCCGGCAACGCCTACCTGGACGCGCTCGCCGAGCGGCGCCGGGGCCGGGGCCTGGCGGCCACCTCCGTCGCCTGGGGACCGTGGACCGAGTCCGGCATGTACACCGAGGGCGCGGCGGAGCAGCTGCGCCGCCGCGGCCTGCGGGTGATGCCGCCGGGCGTGGCGATGGCCGGGCTGCGGCACGCCCTGGCCGTCGGCGACACCTGCGTCACCGTCGCCGACGTCGAGTGGGCCACCTTCGCGCCGCTGTTCACCTCGCTGCGGCCCAGCCCGCTGCTGGCCGACCTGCCGGCCGTACGCGAGCTGGCCGTCACCCCCGCCGACGCGCCGGACGCCTCCGCGCCCGTCGCCCGGGACCTGCTCGCCGAGTTGCGGGCGCTGCCCGGCGACGAGCGGCGGGCCGCGCTGCTGGAGATGGTGCGCGTCGACGCGGCGAAGGTGCTCGGCCACTCCTCCGGCGACGTGATCGAGACGGACCGGGGCTTCCTGGACCTCGGCTTCGACTCGCTCACCGCCGTGGAGCTGCGCAACCTGCTCACCGCGGCCACCGGGCACGACCTGCCCACCACGGTCGTCTTCGACTACCCGACGCCGGCCGGCCTGGCCGACCACCTGTACGAGGAGCTCTTCGCCGACGGCGACGGGGAGTTCGGCGACGACGGCGACGAGGAGTCGGTCCGCCGGGCCCTCGCCGCGATCCCGCTGGACGAGCTGCGGCGGACGGGTCTGCTCGACCAGCTGCTCCAGCTGGCCCGCACGAGCGCCGCTCCGCCGGCCGTGGCGCCCGCCGCCCCGGCCGCGCCCGAGGCGCAGATCCACGAACTCGACGTCGCGGGCCTGGTCCGGATGGCCCTGGAAGGCTCCGACTCGTGACCCGGCCGGCCCTGAGGAGCCCCCGATGAGTGTTTCACTGGACGAGGTCGTCGGCGCGCTGCGCGCGTCCCTGCTCGACAACCAGAAGCTCAAGCAGCAGAACCAGCAGCTCACCGCCGCGCTCAGCGAGCCGGTGGCGATCATCGGCATGAGCTGCCGGTTCCCCGGCGGCGTCGGGTCGCCGGAGCAGTTGTGGGACCTGGTGGCCGACGGCACCGACGCGATGTCGGCGTTCCCCGACGACCGGGGCTGGGACCTGGGGGCGCTCTACGACCCCGATCCCGACCCGGACAGCCGGGGCACGTCGTACGTGCGGGAGGGCGGGTTCCTCTACTCCGCCGGGAACTTCGACCCCGCCTTCTTCGGCATCAGTCCCCGCGAGGCCCTCGCGATGGACCCGCAGCAGCGGCTGCTGCTGGAGACCGCCTGGGAGGCGTTCGAGCGGGCCGGCATCGACCCGACCACGCTGCGCGGCGCACCCACCGGCGTGTACGCGGCGACCAGCAGCCAGGGCGACTACGCCGCGCTGCTCACCGGGGTCAGCGGCGGCGTCGAGGGCTACCTCGGCACCGGTAGCGCCGCCGCCGTGGCCAGCGGCCGGATCTCGTACGCCCTGGGACTGGAGGGGCCGGCGGTCACCGTGGACACCGCCTGCAGTTCGTCCCTGGTCGCGCTGCACCTCGCCTGCCAGGCGCTGCGGCTGGGCGAGTGCACCATGGCGCTGGTCGGCGGCGTGTCGGTGATGGCCACCCCGACCGTCTTCGTGGAGTTCTCCCGCCAGCGCGGCCTGTCCACCGACGGCCGGTGCAAGTCGTTCGCCGCCGCCGCCGACGGCACCGGCTGGTCCGAGGGGGCCGGCATGCTGCTGGTCGAGCGGCTCTCCGACGCCCGCCGCAACGGCCACCCGGTCCTCGCCGTGGTGCGCGGCAGCGCGGTCAACCAGGACGGGGCGAGCAGCGGGCTGACCGCCCCGAACGGCCCGTCCCAGCGGCGGGTGATCCGGCAGGCCCTGACCAACGCGGGGCTGACCGCCGACCAGGTGGACGTCGTCGAGGCGCACGGCACCGGCACGACGCTCGGCGACCCCATCGAGGCGCAGGCGTTGCTGGCCACGTACGGGAAGGACCGCCGCGCCGACCGGCCGTTGTGGCTGGGGTCGGTGAAGTCGAACATCGGGCACACCCAGGCCGCCGCCGGTGTGGCCGGGGTGATGAAGATGGTCCTGGCGATGCGGCACGGGGTGCTGCCGCCCACCCTGCACGTGGACGAGCCCACCCCGCACGTCGACTGGTCGGCGGGGGCGGTGTCCCTGCTGACCGGGGCGGAGCCCTGGCCGGAGACCGGGCAGCCGCGCCGGGCCGGGGTCTCCGCGTTCGGGATCAGCGGCACCAACGCGCACGTCATCATCGAGCAGGCCGCCGAAGCGGACACCGACGACACCCGGCCGGCCGGTACGCCCGCCCCGCCGACCCCCTGGATCGTCTCCGCCCGCTCCGCGCCGGCCCTGGCCGGGCAGGCCCGGCGGCTGCTGGACCACCTGGCCGACCACCCCGACCTGGCCCCGGCCGACGTGGCGTACTCGCTGGTCACCACCCGCGCGGCCCTGCCGCACCGGGCAGCGGTGATCGGCGAGGACCGCGACGCGCTGCTGGCCGGCCTGCGCGCGGTCGCCGAGGAGCGCAACACGTCCGGCGTGGTACGCGGCGTGGCCCGCCCGGCCGGCAAGGTCGCCTTCCTCTTCACCGGCCAGGGCGCCCAGCGCCTGGGCATGGGCGCCGAGCTGTGCCGCCGGTTCCCGGTGTTCGCCGCCGCCTTCGACGAGGTCGCTGGGGAACTGGACCGGCACCTGAGCCGGCCGCTGCGGGAGGTGGTCTTCGCCGATCCCGACTCGCCCGAGGCGGCGCTGCTGGACCGTACCGAGTTCACCCAGCCGGCACTGTTCGCCTACGAGGTCGCCGCCTACCGGCTGGTCACGGCGTGGGGGCTGCGCCCGCAGCACCTGCTCGGCCACTCGGTCGGCGAGCTGGCCGCGGCGCACGTCGCCGGCGTGCTGTCGCTGGTCGACGCCGCGGCCCTGGTGGTCGCCCGGGGTCGGCTGATGCAGCAGCTGCCGCCCGGCGGGGCGATGCTGGCGGTGCGGGCGTCGGAGGCCGACGTGACGCCGCTGCTCGACGAGCGGGTGTCGCTGGCCGCCGTGAACGGCCCCCGGTCGGTGGTGCTCTCCGGCGACGAGGAGGCCGTGCTCGCAGCCGGTGCGCGGCTGGCCGCCGAGGGCCGACGGTCCCGCCGGCTGCGGGTCAGCCACGCCTTCCACTCGGCCCGGATGGACGGCATGCTGGCCGACTTCCGGGTCGTCGCGGAGAAGGTCACCTGGCATCCGCCGACGCTGCCGGTCGTCTCCGACCGCACCGGCGAGCCGCTCACCGCCGCCCAGGCCACCGACCCGGGCTACTGGGTCGACCACGTCCGGGACACCGTCCGCTTCCACGAGGGCGTCGCCACCCTGGCCGCCGCCGGCGTGGGGACCTTCCTGGAGCTCGGCCCCGACGGCGCCCTGACCGCGCTGGCCCGCGAGTGCCTGCCCGACGTCGAGCCGGCGGCCTTCGTGCCGCTCGGCCGCCGGGACCAGCCCGAGCCGGCCAGCCTGCTCGCCGCGCTCGCCGCCGTCGACCTGCGCGGCGCCGGGGTGGACTGGCCGGCCCTCTTCGCCGGCAGCGACGCCATGCGCGTCGAGCTGCCCACCTACGCCTTCCACCACGAGCGGTACTGGCCGGATCCGCCCGCCGTCGACCTCCGTCAGCCCGCCGCGCCGAGCGACGACGAGGAGTTCTGGGCCGCCGTGACCCAGGACCGGCCGGCCGCGCTGGCCGCCGCGCTCGGCCTGGACGCCGACCGGCAGGAGGCGCTCGCCGAACTGCTGCCCGCCCTGGCGTCGTACCGGGACCGGCGGCGCCGCGGCTCCGCCCTGGACGGCCTGCGGTACCGCGCCGACTGGGTCCGCGTCGCCGCGCCCTCCGGCACCGCGACGACCGGCGGATGCCTGGTGGTGGCCGGGACGCGGACCGACGCCACGGGCGTGCTGGCCGCACTGCGCGCCGAGGGACTGGACCCGGTGCTCGTGACCGTGGGCGACGACCCGGACGAGATCGCCCGGGCCGTCGAGCACACCGGGGGCATCCCGTCGGTCGTGGTCTCGCTGCTGGCGGCGGGGGCCACGGGGACGGTCGCGCTGGCCGGGACGGCCGCGCTCGTCCGGGCCCTCGCCGGCGCCGGGGGCAGCGCGCCGGTGTGGACCGTGACCCGGGGCGCGGTGGCCGTCGACGCCGACGATGCCGCGCCCGGCGTCGCCGGCGCGTACCTCTGGGGCCTGGGTCGGGTGCTGGCGTTGGAACAGCCGCGCCTCTGGGGCGGGCTGGTCGACCTGCCCGCGGAGCCGGACGACGCCGCGCTCGCCGCGCTCGCCCGGCTCGTCGCGGCCGGCGGCGACGAGGACCAGCTGGCGGTGCGTTCCGGCGGGGTGTACGCGCGGCGGCTGTCGCGCGCCCCGGCCGGCACCGCCGCCGACGCGGACTGGCGGCCCCGGGGTGCGGTCCTGGTGCACGGGGCCGCGGCGGTGCGCACCCCGCACCTGCTGCGGTGGCTCGCCGACCGTGGCGCCACCCATCTCGTCCTCGCCGGTCCCGGGGCGCCCGCCGGGACGATCGGCCGGGACGTCGCGGTCACCGTCGTCGACGATCTCGACGGGCTGCCCGAGGCGCTGGACCGGCTGGCCGACGCCGGGACCGTGGTCCGCACCGTCCTGCACGTCGCCGACTCCGACGGGGCCGGCGAACCGGTCGCGGCGCTGGACCCGCGCGACCTGGCCGACGCCGTGGCCGCCCGTACCGCCGGGGTGGAGCTGCTCGACCGGGCCTGCGCCGGCCGGCCGATCGACGAGTTCGTGGTCTTCACCTCCACGGCCGCCGTCTGGGGCAGCGGGGGAGCGGCAGTCGCCGCCGCCGCCGGCGCCGGGCTGGAGGCGCTGGCCGCCGGCCGGCGCGCCGCCGGCCGCCCGGCCACCGTCGTCGCGTGGGTGCCCTGGGCCGACGAGGTCACCGACCCGGCACAGCTGCGCCGCCGGGGGGTCCGTCCGCTCCCCGCCGAACTGGCCGTGTCCGCGTTGCAGCAGGCCGTGGGCCGCGGCGACGACCAGCTCGCGGTCGCCGACCTCGACTGGCCGGCGTTCGTGCCGGCCTTCACCGCCGTACGGCCCGCACCGCTGCTGCGCGGCGTGCCCGAGGCGGCGGCAGCCGCGGACCGGGACGCCGGCCCCGGTGGCGAGGTGACCGATCCGGCCCGGGCCTTCCGGGACCGGCTGGCCGGCACCCCGGCCGGCGATCGGCACGGGATCCTGCTGGATCTGGTCCGCGCGCGCGTGGCCACGGTGCTCGGGCACGCTTCGCCCGGGGCGGTCGAGGCCGACCGGGACTTCCTGGAGCTCGGCTTCGACTCGCTGACCGCACTGGAGCTGCGCGACGCGCTGTGCCAGGAGACCGGGGCGGAGCTGTCGGCCACCCTGCTCTTCGACCATCCGACCCCTACGGCGCTCGCCCGCCACCTGCTCGGTCAGCTCGGCGGCGCGGACGCGGCCGGGGACGGCGCGGACGACGCCGGGGGACCCGCTGCGGAGAGTTCCGGCGGCGGACTGCTCGGCGGGCTGTTCAACCAGCCGAAGGCGCGCGAGGATCCCGCCGGGTACGCCGAGCTCCTGGTCAAGCTCGCGCAGTTCCGGCCCAGCTTCAGCGAGCCGGCGCAGCTCACCCGCCCGGCCGGCATCCTGCGGCTGGCCGAGGGCAGCGCCGCGGCGCAGCTGGTGTGCTGCTGCACCATGTCCCTGCTCTCCGGCGCACACGAGTACGCCCGGCTCGCCGCCGGCTTCCGGGGGGTGCGCAACGTCTGGGCCCTGCCCAACCCCGGGTTCGGCGTGGGCGAGGAGCTGCCCGCCGACCTCGACGCCCTGCTGCGGGTGCACGCCGACACGGTGCTGCGCGCCGTCGGCGCCGGCCCGTTCGTGCTGGCCGGTCACTCGGGTGGCGCGATGGTGGCCAACCTGCTCGCCGGCGAGCTGGAACGCCAGGGCCGCTCGCCGGACGCGGTGGTGCTGATGGACACCTACCCGGCGAACAGCGAGGTGCTCGGCGGGTGGGTGCCGCAGCTGCTCGACGGGATGATCGACCGGGAGACCGCGTACACGCCGATGGACGACTGGCGGACGACCGCGTGGGCCGGCTACCTGCCCCTGTTCCTGGACTGGCAGCCGTCCGAGATGGCGGCGCCGACCCTGCTGGTCCGGGCCAGCGAGCCGTTGGGGGAGTGGACGGGCGAGGAGGGCGGCTGGCGGTCCCGCTGGCCCTACCCGCACGAGGTGGCGGACGCGGCCGGTGACCACTTCAGCATGGTCGCCGACCGGGGGCCGGAACTCGCCGGCACGCTCCAGCGGTGGCTGGCCGCGCGGGGCCTGTGACCGTTCCCGCCCCTGGCGTGCCCCTAGCGCCCCCTATCGGCGCACACACATCTATCGAACCGACGTTGCAGGACGGAGCATGACGACGTGGACGAGGCAGTGGTGGTCACGGAGCTGGTCAAGCGGTACCAGCCCAACATGCCACCGGCGGTGGACGGGCTGAGTTTCTCCGTCGCCGCCGGTGAGGTCTTCGGCCTGCTCGGGCCGAACGGGGCGGGCAAGACGACGACGATCGGGGTGCTGACCACTCGGGTGCGGGCCACCTCGGGCCGGGCCCGGGTGTGTGGCGCGGACGTGATCGGCGCGCCCGCTGTCGCGCGGCAGTTGCTGGCGGTCGTACCGCAGCGGGTGAACCTGGACCGGGCGCTGACCGTCCGGCAGAACCTGCTGTTCCACGCGGCGTACCACCGCGTGCCCCGGGCGGAGCGCATCCGGCGGGCGGACGAGCTGCTGGACCAGATGGGGCTCAAGGACTTCGCGAACCACCGTACCGACTTTCTGTCCGGCGGCCTCGCCCAGCGCACGATGATCGCCCGCGCGCTGATGCACTCGCCCCGGGTGCTCTTCCTCGACGAGCCGTCCGCGGGCCTCGACCCGCAGTCCCGGCTCTTCGTGCACGACCGGATCGCCGAGCTGAAGCGGGCCGGAGTGACCGTGGTGGTCACCACGCACGACATGGACGAGGCGGAGAAGCTCTGCGACCGCGTCGGCATCGTCGACCACGGCAAGCTGCTCACCATGGACACCCCGTCCGCGCTGACCCGTACGCTGCCGGGCAGCAGCACCCTGACCCTCGTGGTGACCCCCGGCGCCCCCGCCGAGGAGGTGCGGGCCGCGCTCGACGCGATCCCGGACGTGGAGCAGGTGGAACACTTCAAGGTGGCCGCCCCGGCGCCCGTCGCCGCGCCGGCGTTCCCCGGCATGCCGGCGATGCCGGTGCCCGCGCCGGCCCCCGACGCGCCCGTCGACCCGGACGCCCCGCTCTCCTTCCGGGTCTACACCAGCGGCCAGCCGGCCAACGCCATCCCGATGGCGATGAAGATCCTCGCCGACCTGGGCTGCGAGGTTCGTGACCTGAACATCGGCCAGCCCAGCCTGGAAGATGTCTTCATCCACCTGACCGGAAGGGAACTTCGGTGAGCGTCGCCGCCCCCGCCCCCCCGTCCGCGCCCTCGACGGCCGCGGCGCCGCCGCCGGTGAGCGCGCTGGACCAGTTCGCCACGTTCCGCGCGGTGCTCTCGCGGGACCTGTTCGTCACCGGCCGGGAGCTGGTCGGCTTCCTGCTCCAGGTCTTCATCCAGCCGCTGTTCATGCTGCTGATCTTCGGCAAGGTGCTCAGCGACCTGGGCTACGCCAGCGACGACTTCTCCAACGTGCTGCTGCCCGGCGTCATCGCGCTGAACGCCTTCCTGATCGGGCTGGAGAACACCGCGCTGCCGATGATGATGGACTTCTCCTTCACCCGGGAGATCGAGGACCGCCTCCTGTCGCCCATGGCGATCCCGCTGGTGGCCCTGGAGAAGATCGTCTTCGGCGGCATCCGCGGCCTGATCGCCGGCGTGGTGCTGATCCCGGTCGGCATGCTCATGCTCGGTGTCACCTGGCCCTGGGCTGTCGTGCTCAAGGTGATCGGGGTGTTGGCGATCGGCGCGCTGGTCGGCGCGGCGGTCGGCCTCGCCTTCGGCACGCTGGTGCCGACGCAGCACATCCAGATCATGTTCACCGTGGTGATGACCCCGATCATGTTCACCGGCGCGACCCAGTTCCCGCTGCTCGGCCTGGACTCGCTGCGCTGGTACCAGGTGATCTGCTCGCTGAACCCGCTCACCTACATCAGCGAGGGGACCCGGTCGCTCGTCGGTCCGCCGGGGGTCGAGTCGCTGCCGCTCTGGCTGTGCATGTGCGTCCTCGCCGGGGTCTTCGTGGTGTTCTCGATGATCGGCATGCGTGGCTTCATGCGCCGCGCCATGGACTAGCTCGACAGGATCCGAACCGCCGATGGCCCGAGCCGCTCCTGCGGCCCGGGCCATCGGCGTCGGTGTCGCCGGTGACACCTCGGCCCGTCCCGCCCGCCGGATCGCGCGAGTCGAACCCAGCCGGCCGGGACGGGGCGTCCCGGTCGCCCCATTCCGTAGTCACCCGAATACACGCCATTTACCAGCGCAAATGCAGATCAGGTCACTCCATCGGGGAGGATGGAGAAAACAATTCACCTCTCCGCTGGGCGTCGCCAGGTCAGCCGTGGCAGGCTGTACGGACGGCGGCAGTTCACCCTTTCGGCTGTCTTGGAGTGGCAACCATCCCATCCGGGCTCCGCCGAACGTCGCCACACCGACGAACGTCGGTGCCGGCCCGGCCGCAGACCGAACGGCTCCACGAACAGCCACCGGTGCGGCGTACTCCAAGGGTCGGACGGCGCGGGTCGCCGCACAGGCGGGAAGGAGTGACGGACTGTGGACATGACCGGAAACGACCGTGGCCGGGCGGTACTCGTCGTCGCCTACAACAGCGCGGGGATGTTCAACCCGCTGCTCAGCATCGTGGGCGAGTTGAAGGCCCGGGGCGTCGGGAACGTCTGGTTCGCATCGACCGAGGATCGCCGGGGGGACGTCGAGGGACTGCGCGGGCCGGGCGAGGTCTCGTTCGTCTCGCTCGGCCCGGCCCGGCCGCAGTCGTCACCGGACACCTGGGACGACGCGACGTACCGGCTGCTGACCACCGGCGACCGGGCGACCAGCTTCGCCCGGTACCTCGACGTCAGCACCGACTACGACCACGTGCGGCAGCTCCACCGGCGCTGCCTCCAGGTCATCGACGAGGTCGGGCCGGTGGTGGCCGTGATCGACAGCCTCGCCAGCTGGGCGATGGACGCGGCGCAGACCCGGCAGCTGCCCTACGTGGTCAGCATCTCGCTGCCGCCGTCCAACTTCTTCCAGGAGCAGCTGCCGACGCGCTACCCCGCCCCGTTCTCGGGGCTGCCGGAGCGGATGACGCCCCGGCAGCAGGCGGCCAACGTCGGCTTCCGCAACCGGCTGGTGCGGGCACTGATGGAGCCGGAGCGGCTGCGGCGCAGCCTCGCGGCCGTGGCCGCCCGGAAGGCGGCCGGCATCCACAACCCGGAGATGCGCCCGGCCGGCTACGTCGAGGCCGCCGAGGCGCTCATGGCGTACACGGTCTTCGGCTTCGAGTACCCGTTCGCGACCGCCCCGGAGAAGCTGCGGATGCTCGGTCCCGTCGTGCCCCGGGAACTGCCGCCGGCCGACGGCGACGACGAGCTGACCCGATGGCTCGACGCGCACCCCTCGGTGGTCTACGTCGGCTTCGGCACCATCATGCGTCTGTCGCGCGGCCAGGTGGACGCGATCGTCGAGATCGCCGACCGGCTCGGGCCCGAGCACGCCGTGCTGTGGAAGGTGCCCGCGCGCCAGCAGCACCTCCTCCCGCCAGCGCAGCGGCTGCCGGGCAACCTGCGGGTGGAGGCGTGGGTGCCGTCGCAGCACCGGGTGCTGGCCCACCCGCACGTGCGGGTCTTCTTCAACCACGGCGCCGCCAACGCCATCCACGAGGCGGTCCACTTCGCCGTGCCGCAGCTGGTGATGCCGTTCTGGCTGGACTGCCCCGACGGGGCGGTACGCGCGGTCGACAGCGGGGTGGCCCTGGCCGTCGAGCGCGCCGACTCGCCGAACGTCGAGGACGTCCTCGCCAAGCTCGCGCGGCTGCTGGGCGAGGAGACGTTCCGGGCGCGGGCGCAGCTGTGGAGCCGGCGGATGCGGCAGGCCGGCGGGGTCACCGCCGCCGCCGACCTCGTGCTGGAACACCGCGACGAGGCGGCGGCCCGTCGTACCGTCGGGCTGGCCGTCGGCTGACCCTCCGGTCGCCGTACGCGTCGCAGGGGCGCGGTGGGACACCCCCACCGTGCCCCTGCGACGCCCGTCAGGACGCGGCGCCCTGGGTCTCGTCGGCCAGCGCCTCCGCGTACGCGACGAGCCGGGACGGCAGGTCCGTGCGCCGCTTGACGTCGAGCTTGCGGTAGACCCGGGTCAGGTGCTGCTCCACCGTGCTCACGGTGATGAAGAGCTTGCTGGAGATCTGCCGGTTGGTGTGCCCCTGGGCGGCCAGCGCGGCGACCCTGCGCTCGGCGTCGCTCAGCCCGTCGTCCGGCTCCTGCAACTCGGCGGCGGCCGGGTACGCCGGCAGCCCGCTGCCCGGCTCCCGGCGGATCAGCCGCTGGGCCAGCACCGATGCGCCGCAGTCCTGGGCGAGCTGGTAGGCCCGGCGGACGAGCAGTCGGGCGCGGGCGGAGTCCCCGGCACGTTGGAGCGTCTGGCCGGTGTCGCCGAGGGCCCGGACGAGTTCCAGCCGGTCGCCGCTGGACTGGAGCAGGTTGACCGCTTCGGAGAGCAGCTTGCGCCGGTGGTCCTGGGCGGCGGTGGTGGCGAGCAGCCGGAGCGTCCGGCCCCGGGTGCGGTCGTCGACCCCGTGCGGCACCCGCAGCTGCTCCTGGAGAAGCTGCGTGGCCTGCGTCTTGTTGCCGACGCTGAGCTGCACCCGGGCCAGCTCCAGCCGCCACGGCACCAGCCCGGCCGCGTCGATGCCCCAGGCGCGCATCAGCTCGCCGCACCGGCGCAGGTCGGTGGTGGCGGCGTGCGGCCGGCGTACGGCCAGGTGGTGCCGGGCCCGGGCGGCCAGGTAGTGCAGGCCCAGCGGGGTGCGGAACATGCCGGGCGGGACGGGGTGGGCGAGCCACCGTTCGGCCTCGGAGAACCGGCCCGACTCGGTCGCGCAGGCGACCAACGTGGCCAGGGGACCGGCGATGGCCACCCCCCAGGCCGCGGCGGGCATGTCCTCCAGGGCCGCCCGCGCGTGGTGCTCCGCGCCGGGCAGGTCGCCGACGCGCAACGCCGCCTCCGCCCGGACCGCCCGGATGACGGCCCGCCACACCGGGGCGTGCTGGGTCACCGGCCGGCCGAGCAGCACGTCCCCCCAGACCGTGGCCCGGTCGGACCGACCCGCCCAGAGCAGCGCCAGCAGGGGAGCGGTCAGCAGACCCAGCGCGCCGTCGTCCGTGTGGTGGCGCTGGAGAAGCTGCTCGGCGGTTGCCACGGTGTCGTTGTCCGCGGCCGGCGTCAGCGCGGTGCCGAGCACCGTGACCGCCTGGAGCAGCGGGCTGATCGTGGTCGGCGCGCTCGCCGCCCGGCTCCAGGTGCTCGGGGTCTCCCGCACGGTGGCCAGGTGCTCCGGGTGGGAGAGGGAGACCAGCAGCTGCATCATCCGCAGGCGACCGGCCGTGCCGGCCGAGCCGTGCTCCTCGTCCGTCGGGAAGGCGCTGACCGCCTCGGTGGCCTCGTCCACCCGGCCCTGCCAGAGCAGGTAGGGCACGGCGGACAGGCCCGCGTCGGTGGACCAACCGGCGGCCCGCGCCGTCTCCACCAGCTCGGTCAGCTGCCCGTTCACGGTCAACGGGTTGATCTGCCAGCGGGCGTTCACCAGCATCTCGGTGGTGGCGGTCCGCTGCTGCGCGTCCACCGGGGCGCGGGAGACCAGGCGCAGGCACGCGGCGGCCACGTCGGGCCGGCCCGACGCCAGCGCGTGGCCGGCGGCGTCCTGGAGCACCGGCACCACCCAGGGCGCGCTCGCCGAGCCGGCGGCCACCAGGTGCTCGGCGACCACGCTCGGCTCGGCGCCGTGGTCGTGCAGCACCTCGGCGGCACGCTGGTGCAGGCTCCGCCGTTCGTCGGCCGACATGTCGCCCAGGATCGACCGCAGGATGCGCGGGTGGCGCAGCTGGTCGCCCTCCATCAGGCCCGAGGTGCGCAGCACCCGTACCGCCGGGGCCGTCGACTCGGGCACCACGTCGAGGAGGTGGCCGAGCAGGTCGGTCGTCGCGGGCCGGTTGAGCACCGCCAGCGCCTGCGCCACCCGGCGCACGCCCGGCTCGTGCCGGTAGAGGCAACCGAGCACCGCCTGGTCGAACGCGTCGCCGACCGGCGGACCGTACTCGTCGTTCGTCTCCGCGCTGGCCCGTTCCTCGAGCAGCGCCCGGGTGAGCAGCGGATTGCCGCCGGTCATGCGGACGCAGCGTTCCGCCGTCCGTCGGGCGTCGGCGTTGTCGGCCTCGCCGCCGACCAGCCGGGCGACGGCGTCCACGGTCAGCGGCGGCAGGCCGATCCGGGAGAAGTGCGGCTGGCTGAGCAGCTCGGCGCGGAACAGCGGGTGCGGCGGGCGCAGCGTCGAGGCCTCCGCGAGCACGACCATGATCCGGGCGTGGCGCAGCCGGCGGGTCACGTAGAGCAGGCAGTGCAGCGAGGCCGGGTCCGCGTGGTGCACGTCGTCGACGGCGAGGACCAGGGGGCCGGCGGCGGTCAGGTCGAGCAGGGCGGCGAAGAGACCGTGCAGCAGGGGGGCCCAGGCCCGGTCACCGTCGGCCGCCTCAGCGCCGGGCTCGGGCAGCGGTACGGCGAAGGTGGCGTCCCGCATCAGCTTCTCGACCCGGGCCGCGGCCTCCGGCGTGAGCCGTGCACTGTGGAACAGCTGCCCGACCACTCCCAGGTGGAGCCCGCGCTCGGCCCGGGAGCCGGCGGCGCTCATCACCTGCCCGCCGGTGCCCGCCGCCCACTCGCTGAACGACTCCAGCAGGCTCGTCTTGCCGCTGCCCACGGCGCCGGTGACCAGCGCGACGTGTCCGCGCTGCTGGTCCTCACAAGCCCGGAACGCGTGCCGGAGACGGGTCGTCTGCTCCTCTTGCTGCACCAACACCAACGTGTCAGCCCTTCTCCTACGCGGCGCGGGACCGGGAACCCCGGTGTTGCCGACGCCGCCTCCCCCTTGCCGGACAGCCGCCCCTCCACCCGCGTCTTCCGGGTAGGGGTGGAGCGCACCGGGCCGCCGTGCCGGGTGGACCTGGAAATCTTTCGCCGGACCGGGGTTCTCGCCGTACGGTCCGGGTGCTCAGGGGAGTCTGGCACCGGCGTGGGTGTGCGACAACGGGCGCGAGACCCCATCGTTTCGCGCACAAACCTGCGGCCCTGAAACGCATTTAGGGGTTGCGCGAAGTGCCACGAAGGGGTGTCGGACTCGACCCGGCGGGGGAGATGGCGACACGGTGAGGGGCTGGTGTCGGGTGTGCGGCTTGATGGTGTCACATCGGGCTTCGCCACGCACGCCCGATAGCACGCTCAGTGCTGGGGTGTGGACACCCGGCGACGGTCGGCGCAGGTGGCGGCCCGAGCCCATCCTCCACAGTCGACCCCCAACGACCGGCGCGAGCCGGAGCGGACGGCGGCGAACGATGGCGGGCGGCGGAAGCCGGAGCGAACGGCGGCGGACGGCCGGCGACGGTCCACGCCGAAGGTGGCCGCGGGTGCCGCTCGACGTGGTCGTGCGGACCTCGCGCGACGGCAGTCGACGAACCGGTCCGTGGACAGGCCCAGGAGGCCACGGCCGGCGGTGAGCTGCGGCCGGGACGGTCGGCGGTGCAGGAATGGCGGCCGGGACGGTCGGCGGTGCAGGAGCGGCGGTCGGCCGGCGAAGGTCAGCGCGGCCGGGGCCCGGCGGGCCGGTGGCCCGGGTCGTCCCTGCCTCGCGGCGGTGGGTCCAGGACCGTCGCGCCGGGTCGGTTCATGCGCAGCCGGGCGGCCAGCTCGCTGCGCGAGTTGACGTCCAGCTTCCGGTAGATCCGGGTCAGCCGCTGCTCGATGGCGCTGACGGTCAGGAAGAGCTTTTCGGCGATCTCGCGGTTGGTGTGGCCCTGGGCGGCCAGGGTGGCCACATTGCACTCCGCGTCGGTCAGTCCCCGGACGACGGCCGTCGCGCCGGCGCCCTCGGCGCCGCCGCTCCTGGCGGAGAGGCCGGGCCGCAGCATCGGGATCCCGCACTCCTCGGCGAGGACCCGGGCCGACCGCGCCGCGACGCGGGCCTGCCGCCGGTCGCCGACCTGCTGGTAGGCCTGACCGAGGTCGGCCAGGTTGTGCGCGAGCTCCATCCGGTCACCGCACTGCCGCAGCAGTCGGACGGCGCTTCGCAGGTGCGGGATCCGGTCCGGCCCGTCCTCCGTGGCGGCCAGGACCCGCAGGGCGGCGGCCCGGTGCCGCACGTGCACGGGCCGCAGCCGGGCCAGCTCTTCGCGGACCAACCTGCCGGCCTGCTGGCGGCGGCCCATCCGGAGCAACGCCCGCGCCGACTCGGTCCGCCACGGGACGAGGCCCGAGAAGTCCAGCCGCCAGCGGTTCATCAGCTGCCCGCAGAGCTGGAAGTCGGCCAGGGCGGCCTCCGGGCTTCCCGCGGCGAGGGCGTGCATCCCGCGGGCCTGCAGGTAGTGCAGCCCGATCGGGGTCTCGAACATCGCCGGGGGCACCGGGACCTGGAGGGAGGCTGCCGCCGCGTCGAGCTGGTCCATGAAGGTGAGGGCCCGTACCCGGACGGCGAGCGGTATCCCGATCACCACTCCCCAGCCCTTCTGCGAGAGCTGACCGAGCGCCTCGTCGGCCAGCTTCTCGGCTCGGGGCAGGTCGCCGAGCCGTCCGGCGACGGCTGCCCGGAGGGCCGCGAGCGTCGCCGACGGGGTGGGGTAGCGCGGGGTGGCGGGGTTGCGGCCCAGCCGGTCGCACCAGTCGCCGGCCAGGTCCAGCCGGTCGGCGTAGATCATGGCGATGAGTGCGCAGACGGCGGTCCACATGTTCGGTTCGTCGTCCAGCCCGGTGGTCGACAGCGCCCGCTCGGCCTGCTCGACCGCGCTGGCGTCACCGCGGTGGAGCACGGCGGACAGCAGGGTGGCACCCTCGATCCCGCGCTTGACCTTGGCCAGCGTGAGCGGGTCCCGGGCGGCCACGGCGGGTGCGGGGCGGTCGACCATCACGCCGGGGTAGAGGGTCGACATCCAGCCCGTGGTGACGAGCAGTTCGGCGGCGGACCTCGGGTCGACGCTGTCCGCCCGTTCGCTCAGGTGGTTGACGAGATCGACGGCCTTGTCGATCTCGCCGTGCCAGAGCAGGTAGTGGATGGCGCCGGCGGCCTGCTGGCTGCCGAGGTGCCCGGCGCGGATGGCGCTGACGACGCCGACCAGGTGGGGGATCGCGGCCTGCGGGTCGAGACGCCACTCGGCGCGGGCCAGCGCGGAACGGATCCGCGCCCGCAGGCACTCGCCTGCGCAGCTCCGGTGCGCGCGGCGCAGGTAACGCAGCGCGGTCTCCATCTCGCCGTCGCGCAACGCCTGCTCGCCCGCGTCGAGCAGGGTCTGCGCCATCCAGGGCTCGGCCAGCTCGTCGATCCCGACCAGATGCGGCGCGATCCGAGCCGGGTCCGCGCCGTCGTCGTGCAGTAGGCAGGCCGCCTCCAGATGCAGCCGTGCGCGTTCCTCGGCGGTCATGCCGTCGATGACGGCCTGCCTCACCGCCGGATGGCGCAGCCCCTGCTCGGTGATCAGTCCCGCGCTGGTCGAGTCGTCGATCGCACCGAGCGCGGCCCGTGACCGTGCGTCGACGAGGTGGGGCAGCAGGTTGCCGTGCAGCGGCTCGCCGGTCACGGCCAGCACCCGGGCGGCGTTGAGCACCAGCTGGTCGCAGCGGTACAGGCAGCTCAGCACGGCCTCCCGGAACGACTCCCCGGCCACGGGACGGTCGGCGGGCCGGGGCGCGGCCGCCTGGTCCTCGGCGAGCGCCTGCACCAGCAGCGGGTTGCCGCCGCTGATCCGATGGCTCTCCTCGGCGATGGTCCGGGCGACCGGAACGCCGAGTCGCCGGGCGAGTAGTTGGAACGTCCCCTCGGCGGTGAGCAGCGGGAGCCGGATGCGCTGCAGCCGCGCGGGTTGCAGCAGCTCGGCGTGCACGTCGGGCCGCCACGGCCGGGTGCGCGGCGCCTCCGTCAGGATGATCAGCACGGGTAGCCCGGAGATCCGTCGGGCCACGTAGTCGAGGCAACGCAGCGACGGCACGTCGGCGTGGTGGATGTCGTCGACCGCGATGACCAGCGGCCCCTGCGCGGTCATCTCCAGCAGGGCCCCACCGATCGCGGCGGTGGCCAGGGCGGTGTCCTCGTGGTCCGTGTTCTCGGCGTCGGCCCAGGTGAGGGCGCCCGCGTCCAGCAGCCGCCCGAGGCGGGCCCAGAGGTCGGGGTTGCCGGCTCCACTCAACGGCGCCGCCCGCACGAGCTGCCGGACGACCTCCAGCGGGACGGAGCGTTCGGCGCGGGAGGCACTCGCGCCGAGGACACGTGCCCCGGAGTCGCAGGCCCGCCGGGCGAAGGTCTGCAACAGCGTGGTCTTGCCGGAGCCGACCGGGCCGGTCAGCACGGCGACGGTCCGGTTGGTCGGGGAGGCCTCGCTGCGGGACAGGTCCGTCAGCCGGCGTTCCAGCATGCTGAGCAGGCACGACCGCTCGGTCAGCTCCATCGACGCGGCCCCCGGAGGAGCGTGCGGTCCGCGGTCACCGGAGGGGCCGCCCGCCCTGCGCGCCCCTGGAGCTCGACGAAATCGGAGACCGGCAATTCTTGACCCATTCCATTATTAGCAAATATAGACGACCGTCGAGTATGGCCGGCGAACCATCGACCGACTTGACCGGCTGGCGACTCCGGGTCGCGCCCCCGCCAGCGTCGGTGATAATTCCCCAGCCTCTCCGGGTCGGCCTTCCCCCTATCGACCACCGTGATGGTGGGAGTATGGCAGTTCGGCAATTGGGCGGCAAGCCGAGGTTTGTAAAGGATGGGCAAACATCGGTTCTGTGTCGCGTCGGCCCGAGCGGGCCTTCGTGCGTACGTCGACAGCGGAAAGTCGCCGGGTGATCCCGTAACGTGACAGCATGCCGCCGTGGCCCATTGGGCGCGCCTTTTCCGGCCCACTCGGCGATTGGCGGACGCGTTCTTGCGTGCTAGGCGTCCGGTGCGTGTCCGGGTGGTCACCGCGACGGCGCTCCCGTCGTCGACCCGTCGGCGGCTGAAGCCGCCCTCCCGTCGGCGGCGGTTCCGCACCGGGTGGGCCGGAAACCCTCGACGTCATCCCGGGTAAGCGCAGCTCAACTCAGTGTCAACATGGCCGGCGGGCGGCCCGGTGGCAATGGTCGCGGTGCGGCCCGGCGTGGGAGCGCTGACGGTCGGAAGGGGGCTGGGGGTGCCTGCCGGCCCGCCGGCCCGGACCGGCGACGAGCCGCTCCCGGGTGCGGGCGGGCGGCTCGACAATTGTTAAAGGTTCCCGATTGTTGCGGCGTGCGACATCGCCTGCCCGAAGTGCGACTGCGGGCCGCCGGGTCGCCCGGGGATCGGGACTCGACGCGCGCCGCCGATGCGCCACCAGATTCGGACCTTTGGGAAATTCACCGATTATGTTGTTAAAAAAGAATTATGCGCCCAGGGGCCTGCCGGAGGGCGCCGGTGTCGCTGCGTGGCCGACGGAATGCGGTCGGACAAGTGTAACCGACATCAATGTCCCGGCGACTCATTACTGCTGATCGACAATTTTCCGTCAAAAGCCGACTCCAATGTCCGCCCCTGTCGGCGAGTGGCCGTCCATCCATAGTGTCGGCCGCAGGAAAGGGCGGTCCGGCCCGCCGCTGTCGAAAACCGGACGAGATCCTGTCCTACCTGGCCTGTCGCCCCCGCAGGGGACCCGGTCCGGGCAGCTAGGGGTTGTGCCGGGCCGATAGCCCGGCCTAATTTCGGGGCACCCGTTTCCACCATCGGGATAGTCGGATATGGGGCCCTGCCCCGTGACCTGAAGGGTTCTGTGGCCGTCGTGATGTTCCACCTGCTGCCGCGACTCGTTGCCGCCCTCCGCAGGGGATAGCGCAGATGACACTGCTGCCGGCGCTGCGGGGATTCGGCGCGGACCGGGCCGATGCGGTCACGGTGGCCGGCGGCACGCTCTCCAGCGAGGCCCTGCTCGGCTGCGTCACCGCGGTCGCCGACCGGATCAGGGGCGCGGGCGCGGTCGCCGTCGACGGCACACCGACCCTGGAGACGGTGGTGGGAATGCTCGGCGCCGTCCACGCGGGCGTACCGCTCGTACCACTGCCCCCCGACGCGGACGAGTGCGAACGGGGCCGCATCCTGCGTCAGTCCGGGGCGACGGTGCTCCTCGGCCGCAACCGGTCCGACACCCACCGGCTGCCCACCGTCCCGGTCGACCTGCGGGAGCGCTCCTCGACACCGCACCCCGAGCCGACGCCGGGCACCGACGCGGTCATCCTCTACACCGGTGGCGCCGGCGGGCCATCACGCGGGGTACGCATCTCGCGTCGCGCCATCGCCGCCGACCTCGACCTGCTGGCCGACGCGTGGCGGTGGAGCGAGGAGGACGTCGTGGTCCAGGGCGCGCCGCTGTTCCGGGCGTACGGCCTGGTCGTCGGCCTGCTCGGCGCGTTGCGGGTCGGCAGCCGCTTCGTCCACCTCGACCGCAACGCCGCCGCCGGACCGGTCGGCACCATGTACCTGGGGTTGCCCGAGCAGTGGGCGAAGATCGCGCTGAACGCCCGGTGGGCCCGGTCACTGTCGGCGGCGCGGATCCTGATCTCCGCGGACGCCCCACTGGCCTGCGCCGTGGCCGAACGCCTCCGGCTGCTCACCTCGCACACGCCGGTCCAGGCGTACGGCACCACCGAGACGCTGATCGCGCTGACCGGGCGGGCCGACGACCACCCGGTCGCCGGTGCCGTCGGCACCCCCCTGCCCGGGGTGGAGACCCGGGTGCTGGACCGCGAGGCCCGACCGGTGCCGGCCGACGGCGAGTCGGTCGGCGAGTTGAGCATCTGCGGGCCGACGCTGTTCAGCGGCTACGTCGAGGGCGGGCGGGGCCATGCCGCCGGTCACTGGCACGCCACCGGCGACCTGGCCACCGTGGCCGCCGACGGCTCGTACCGGATCATCGGTCGGCGCGGGCTCGACGTGCTGCACTGCCGGGGCCGGCGAATGCACGCCGGGCAGATCGAGGAGGCGTTGCTGAGCCATCCCGGCGTCCGGGAGGCCGCCGTCGTCGGCACGCCGCACGACGCGCTCGGCGAGCAGGTCACCGCGTACGTCGTCGCCGAGGGGTTGACCGCGCAGGTGCTCATCGACCACGTCGGCCGGTACCTCTCCGCGGGTCAACGGCCCCGGCGGGTGCACTTCGTGGACGAGCTGCCGCGCAGCGCGCTCGGCCGGATCAGGAAGTCCCTGCTGATCGCCGCCGGTTGAGCCGACCGGGCCGGGGGCGGCGGTCCACCGACGTCCGCCCCGCCGTCAGCCCTCCACCCAGCCGTGCCGTCGCGCCAGGTCGAGCATCCGGGCACGCACCGCCACGATCTGCGCCCCGGTCAGGTCCGACACGGAGGTGACCAGCGCCTCGGTGGTCTCCGTGCAGAAGGCCCGCTCGGAGAGCACGTCGCACAGGCCCTCGTCGTCCTCCGCACCGCCCGTGGCCGGCCCGCCGTCCCTGCTGCGCCCGCCGGTGAACGCCACGCCGGCCCGGGAGGGCGCCGCGGTGCCGGCCGCCGCGTTGCGCTCCGCGCCCACGGCAGCGCCCACCACCCGCACCAGCACGGCCTTGGGGCCGCGGTCGGTCCCCACCGCCTCGTACTCCACCGGGACACCGGGCGTCAGCGCCCACTTGTCGCCGTCCAGCATGTTCGCGTGCACGAACACGTCGTCGCTGCCGTCGTCCGGGGCGATGAACCCGTAGCCCCGCACCTCGTCGAACCGCACCACCTTGCCAGTGAGCATCGCTTTCCCGCATCCATCCGACCAAAATCCGCGTGCCCCGCCCATGGAACCGGGGCCCGCCCCCAGACTGGCAGCCGCCCGCGCGGCCCGGCACCCGTACCCGACCCCTATGGTGCACCGTACCGTCGGTGCCGGCGCGGCGCGGCTCGCCGCAGCGCCTAGCATCGGCGGACGTGATCGAGCAGATCCTGCCCCCCGCCGTGGCGGTGGCCGAGGCCTTCACGGACCCCGCCGACCTGACCCTGTTCCCCGAGGAAGAGGCGCTGGTGGCCCGGTCGGTGGAGAAGCGTCGCCGGGAGTTCACCACCGTGCGGCACTGCGCCCGCACGGCCCTCGGCGAGCTGGGCCTCGCGCCGGTGCCGATCGTCTCCGGCGCCCGCGGCGCCCCGGTCTGGCCGGCCGGCGTGGTCGGCAGCATGACGCACTGCGACGGCTACCGGGCGGCGGTCCTCGGCCGTACGACCGCGTTCGCCACCCTCGGCGTGGACGCCGAGCCGCACGCGCCGCTGCCCGACGGGGTGCTCGACGCGATCGCGCTGCCGGCCGAGCTGGCGCGCACCGCCACGCTGGGCGCGGCCCGCCCCGCCGTCTGCTGGGACCGCCTGCTGTTCAGCGCGAAGGAGTCGGTGTACAAGGCGTGGTTCCCGCTCACCGGCCGGTGGCTGGACTTCTCGGAGGCGGACATCGTGATCGATCCGGCCGGCACCTTCGAGGCCCGGCTGCTGGTGCCCGGCCCGGTCCTCGGCGGGATCCCGGTGACGACCTTCGCCGGCAGGTTCCTGGTCGAGCGGGGACTGGTCGCCACCGCGATCAGCATCCCGGCCGTCCGCTCCTAGTCCGCCGTCAGCCTGGTCTTCTGCACCTTGCCGAGGGCGTTGCGGGGCAGCGCGTCGACCAGGCGTACCTCGCGTGGCCGTTTGTGCGCCGACAGGTGCCGGGCCACGAATTCGATCAGTTCGGCCCCATCCACCCCGTCGCCCACCACGTACGCGGTGACCTGCTGGCCGAGGTCGGGGTGCGGGGTGCCCACCACGGCGGCCTCGCGGACCCCCGGGTGCGCCAGCAGGGCGTCCTCCACCTCGCCGGCGCCGATCCGGTAGCCGCCGCTCTTGATCAGGTCGGTGGACGCCCGCCCGACGATCCGGTGCCAGCCGTCCGGGTCGACGGTGGCGACGTCCCCGGTGCGGAACCAGCCGTCCGGGGTGCGGCTCGCCGCGTCGGCGTCCGGACGGTTCAGGTAGCCGTCGAACAGGGTGGGGCCGTCGACCTGGAGCTCGCCCATCGCCACCCCGTCGGCGGGGAGCGTGGCGCCGTTCTCGTCGACCAGCCGCGTACGCACCCCGGGCAGCGGCAGCCCGACGGTGCCCGGCCGGCGCGGACCGTCCGCCCGGGCGCTCACCGTGATCAGGGTCTCGGTCATCCCGTACCGCTCGACGGGCCGGTGCCCGGTGAGGGTGGCGAGGTCCGCGAAGACCGCCGCCGGCAGCGCCGCGCTGCCCGAGACGAGCAGGCGCGCCGGACGCAGTGCCCGTGCCGCGTCCGGGTCGGCGGCGATCCGGGACCACACGGTCGGCACGCCGAAGTACACCGAGCCCTTGGCGGCGGCGTACCGTTCGGGTCGCGGCCGGCCCACGTGGTGCAGCCGGCCACCCAGCCGCAGCGGCCCGAGCACGCCGAGCACCAGCCCGTGCACGTGGAACAGCGGCAGGCCGTGCACCAGCAGGTCGTCCGGCGTCCACGCCCAGGCGTCGGCCAGCCCGTCCAGGCAGGCGGCGATGGCACGGCGGGAGATCACGGCGCCCTTCGGGGCGCCGGTGGTGCCGCTGGTGTAGAGGATCACCGCGGTGCTGGCCGGGTCCGGCTCGGGGTGGACGGTGTCCGAGCGCCGGCTCAGGTCGACGGGCACGACGGCCCGGCCCGCGCCCTCGGCGGTGCGCTCCGCGCCGGTCGGGACCAGCAGCGCCGTCGCCTGCGAGTCGCGCAGGATGTGGTCGCGCTCCATCGGCCCGGCGTCCGGCGGGACCGGCACGACCGCCGCTCCGGCGGTGAGGGCGCCGACCACCCCGACCACTGTCTCCAGGGTCGCGGTGGCCTCGATGGCGACCCGGTCGACGCCGTGCAGCTCGTCGGCCACCGCCGCGGCCAGGCGACGCAGCTCCACCCAGGACACCGCGCGGTCGTCGACGCGGATGGCGTCCGGACGCTCGTCGGTGCCTCCCGCGAGCCAGCTCAGCAGCGGCATGGTGCGACCCCTCTCCAGCGGCTCGGGCCCGGGCCGGTCCGGCCGGGCGTGCCGCGGCGGCCGGACGGCGGCACCCGGGACGCCGGTAGGGTCGGTGGGGCGCCGGCGGATCCAGGTGGGCGCGGTGCGCCGCGCCGGCGGGCCCGGAACGACGGTCCTGACCGTAGTCGGGGGCACCCCGGCCTGCCACCCCTACCGGGCGGCGCGCCGGGTCGGACGGGCGGGAGGTGACGTCGGTGGTCGCGGACGCGACGGCGTGGACGGCGGTGCCGGGCGGTGTCCGGGCCGTGGTGCTCGACCTCGACGGGGTGCTGGTCGACAGCCTCGCCGTGGCCAGGGAGGCGTTCGCCCTGGCGTACGCCGAGGTGGTCGGCGACGGCGTCGCCCCGGTCGAGGAGTACTGCCGCCACCCGGGCCGATATCTGCCGGAGGTGCTGGAGCTGATGGGCCTGCCGGCGACGCTGGCCGGACCGTTCGTGCGGGAGAGCAACCGCCTCGCGCACCGGGTCGCCCCCGTCGACGGGGCGCCGGAGCTGCTCCGCACCCTGCGCCGGCGGGGGATCGGGCTGGCCGTGGCCACCGGCCGCAGCGGGGTCCGCGCCCGCGATCTGCTCGGCCGGCTCGGTCTGCTCCCGCTGGTCGACCACGTGGTGGGCTCGGACGAGGTGCCCCGGCCGAAGCCCGCTCCGGACATCGTGCGGCGGGCGCTGCGCCTGCTCGGGGCCCGCCCCGGGGAGGCGCTGATGGTCGGCGACGCCCCCAGCGACCTGGCCAGCGCGCGGGCGGCCGGGGTGCTGGCGGTGGCCGCGCTGTGGGGCGAGTCCGACGCGGAGACCCTGCGCGCCGCCGGCCCGGACGTCGTCCTGACCCGACTCGACGAGCTGCTGCCGTTCTGCCCGGCCCGCCGGTGACCGACCCGCGTGGACGGACACCTGCGGTGACCGGCCGGCACCCCTGCCCCCGCGCCACGTTCGCGGTCGGCACCCCTGTCCCGGGCCGATTCCCGGTTCGATACCCCCGATTTGTCAGCCGATCAGTTGATCGGCGCATCGGTTGGCCGGATGATGTCGGGCGTCGGTCGGCCGGCTCCGGCCGACCCGGCCCGTTCCCGCAAGCCGACGCCGCGATCAGCCGAGGGGTCCCGCCCTTCTCGACGGCAACCCGCACGTGAAGGAGGACCACCCCCAATGCCGGTCATCGAAGTCGATCATCTGCAGAAACGGTACGGCGAGAAGATCGCGGTCGACGACGTCTCCTTCACCGTGGAACAGGGCGAGATCTTCGGCGTGCTCGGCCCGAACGGGGCCGGCAAGACCACCACGGTCGAGTGCGTGCAGGGGTTGCGTCGTCCCGACGGCGGCACCATCCGGGTGCTCGGGCTCGACCCGATCCGCGACCGCACCGAGGTGCGGCAGCGCGTCGGCGCCCAGCTCCAGGAGAGCCAGCTGCCGGACAAGGTGCGGGTGTGGGAGGCGCTGGACCTGTACCGGTCCTTCTACCGCAACCGGGCCGACATCGACGAGCTGTTGACCGACCTCGGCCTGGCCGAGCAGCGCAACACCTACTTCCAGAAGCTCTCCGGCGGGCAGAAGCAGCGGTTGTCGGTGGCTCTGGCACTGGTCGGCAGGCCGGAGGTCGCCATCCTCGACGAGCTGACCACCGGCCTCGACCCGCAGGGCCGCCGGGACACCTGGGACCTGGTCGAGCGGATTCGCGACCGGGGCGTCACCGTCGTGCTGGTCACCCACTTCATGGAGGAGGCGCAACGCCTCTGCGACCGGCTCGCGATCATCGACAAGGGGCGGGTGGTGGCCATCGACAGCCCCGCCGGCCTGCTGACCCGGGTCGGCAGCGAGCACCGGGTGCACTTCCGTCCCGCCGAGCCGGTCGAGGACGCCCTGCTGCTCGCGGCGCCCGACGTGACGGGGGTGTCCCGTTACCGCGACGAGGTGACGGTGACCGGCACGAAGGACGTGCTCCAGTCGGTCATGTCCGTGCTCAACGGGCGCGGGATCCGCTACGACGGGCTGCGGGTCGAGCAGCCCACCCTCGACGACGCGTTCGTCTCCCTCACCGGCCGTTCGGGCCGGACCGCCGCGCAGTCCCCGACCGACGGGAGGTCGTCGTGAGCGCCCTGTCCAAGCTGATCGCCGTCGAGACGAAGCTGTTCCTGCGGGAACCGGTGTCGTTGTTCTTCGTGTTCGCCCTGCCGATCGGCCTGATGCTCGTCTTCGGGTTGCCGCAGCGCGCCGGCACGGCCGCCGACACCGGCCAGCACGCCGAGCAGACCTTCCTGCCGTCCCTGGCGCTTGCCCTCACCATCGGCATGCTCGCGCTCTTCACCCTGCCGATGGCGCTCGGCATCTACCGGGAACGCCGGGTGCTGCGCCGCCTGGCGACCACTCCGGTGCAGCCCGCCCTCCTGCTGGTGGCGCAGGTGGTGGTCAACCTCGTGATGGGCGTCCTCGGCGCGGTGGTCACCGCGATCGCCGTACGGTTCCTGCTGGACCAGCCGGCGCCGGCCAACGTTCCCGGGTTCGTGCTGGCCTTCCTGCTCGGGGTGGCGTGCCTCTTCGCCGTCGGTCTGCTGATCGCGGCGCTGGCGCCGTCCGCCCGGGCGGCGCAGTCGATCGGCCCCGCGCTGTTCTTCCCGCTGCTCTTCCTGGCGGGCGCCTGGCTGCCCCGCGACCGGATGCCGAGCGCGCTGGCCGCCATCGCCGACTACTCGCCGCTGGGCGCCACGGTGGACACCCTCGGTGCGGCGTGGGCGGGCGCCAACCCGGAGCTGCCGCAGCTGATCGCCCTGGCGGTGACGGCCGTGGTCGGCTCCGCGGCGGCCACCCGGTTCTTCCGCTGGGAGTGATCCTCCGCACCCGCGTGGCCGGTGCGGGGGACGTCGTCGCTGCCCAGGGCCGTTCCTAGGGGTGACCTAAGGGTGTCCGCCGAATGTGATCTGGATTACGTTCGGAGCAGAACGGGCGCCCGGTCACCGGACAAGGACGTTCGACCGCGAAGCGTCCGTTCACCCGGCAACGGGTGTCGTCAGGCCTGTGTGGACGTGTCTGCCGCCGTGCGGCGGCTCGTCCGAGGTGTGCGGAATGCGACGGAGGTCGTGCCATGAAGGACGTTTCGCAAGCTGATCCGGTCACCCGGGACGCAGTCGGCGTCATCGACGTCGTCCTGGAGGGCGGTCCGGTCGATCTGCCGACCGACCTGCGCAGCCGCCAGGTGGCGCGGGTGGAGGAGAAGATCAAGGTCCTGCACTACGGCGGGTACGAGCACTTCGAACGGGGCGCCACCCCGCCGGCGGTCGACCTTCCGGTGGTCTTCCGCTGGACCGGTCGGACCCGGATCGCCGAGTAGGGGAAGGGCGGCACCAGTCACATGAGGGCACAGAACCACCGGCCGGGTCCCCACCTGACGGTCAGCGACACGAACGAGGCCATCGCCTTCTACACGGATGTCTTCGACGCCGTCGCGATCGTACGGGAGTGTCTGCTCGACGGGCACGTCCTGCACGCGGAACTGGCCGTCGGCGGCCACCGCCTGACCGTCAGCGAGTGGTACGAGGCGGGCGCGCCGTCGGCGGTGGAGAGCCGCGACGACGTGCTGACCATCGAGCGGACCGACCCCGAGTCGGTGCTGCGGCGGGCGGTGGCCGCCGGTGCCCGCGTCGAGACGCCGGCGGATCCGTCGCGCCAGGTGACGCTGCGCGATCCCGCCGGCCTGTGCTGGACCGTCGTCGGCCCGCAGCGGGCGGCGTAGGCGAACACCCGCGACGCCCACCGCTGCGTCGGTCATCGCACCGCGCGGGAGCGGTGGGCGTTGCGGGTGCGCAGGGCGAAGAAGAGCGCCGCCGCCCGGCGGACCTCACCCGACCGCCGGGGATCCGCGGCGATCTCGTGCAGCAGGTCCCGGTCGGCGCGGTCCGCCGCCAGCGTCGTCAGCAGCGAGAAGCACTCCCGGGCGGCGTCCCGGCCGCCGGGACCGTCCGCGCCGCCGGACCAGTGGGTGAGCAGAGCCGCCAGCACGTCCGCCCGGAACGCCGGCGCGCCAGCGGCGGCCGTGCCCCGGCCGGCGAGCAGGTGACCCGCGGCGATCGCCCCGACCGGCTCGGTCAGCCGGGCGCGCAGGAAGGCCGGCGTGACGGCGGCCCGGCTGATCGCCTGCAACGCGACGAACCGCGCCGAGCCGGTGTTCATCAGCGTCACCCACTCGTCCGGCCGCCAGTCGCGGGCGAGCGGCCCGGCCGCCAGGTACTCCACCAGGCTGGGCCAGACCGAGGCCAGGGCGTGGCGGTCGGCCCGGAAGAGGTCGGTGGCGAGCAGGATCTGCCGTACCCGCGCGGGCCAGTCGGGCAGCACCGTCGCCGGGACAGCCGGGGCGTGGGCCGCCGACCAGTCGACGACCGCCGCCACCGGGTCGGCGCCAGCGACGGCGGCGGTCGCCGCCACCTCGACGAGGTCGGTGTGCCGGGTGTCCAGCCAGGCGGCGACCGCCTCGCCGTCGGGCGGGCGGTGCCGCAGCGCCGCGCAGGCGGCGTCGAGGCTGGCCCGGCCGCCGCGCAGCAGGGCGCGGACGAACTCGTCGAGCAGGGCGGCCGGGCCCGCCGGTGTGGCCGCCTCCGCCTGCCCGCCCTCCCAGACCAGCACCGCGACGGTGGCGGTGAGCGGGTTGTGCACCGGCCCGGTGATGCGCTGGGCGTGGGTCCAGTCCAGGAACCTGCGGGCCGTGCCGGCGTCGGGGAACCAGCGGGCCGCCAGCAGCGCCACGTCCGCGTCGGTGAAGTGCGCCAGGTGGTACGCCGGATAACCGTCGCCCAGCACGGCCAGCTCGTCCTCCGCCAGGTGCCGCGTGGTCACCATGACCCGCCAGGGCCTCGACAGGCCGGCCGGGCCGGGGGAGCGGGCCAGCTCCGCGAGGCGGTTCAGGACGACGGCCCGTTCGTCCGGGTCGGCCACTGCGTCGAGCGCGTCGACGCAGACCAGCCACCGCCGGCCGGGGGCGGGGGCCTGTTCGACGTCGAGCGGGGCGCCGTCGCGCGGGTACGCCTCGGCGAGCGCCGCGGACAGCGGCTGGCGCACCAGGGCGGCGGCCGGCAGGCTCACCAGCACCGGCCCGGGCGGGCAGCGCCGTCGCCGCCCGCGCCCGGCGAGCCACCGCTGCGCCGAGCGGGCGCTCTCGTAGCGCACGAGCGCCGTCTTCCCGCTGCCCGGCTCCCCGATCAGCAGCACGTTGCCGGCGCCGGTGAGCAGGTCCGCCACGTCGACGCCGTCGCCGGACGCGGCGAGCCGTGGCACCGCGCGGCGCGGCACGTACACCTCGGACAGCGGCTTGACGTAGCCGCCGAAGCGGTGCGGGTGGACGATGCCGGCGTCGGCCTCGCCGCGCCAGACCGGGCGCAGCGCGGCCCACCAGCCGCGCCGGCCCCGGGAGTGGCGGCGGACGGCGACGACCGCGGTGACGAGCGCCAGCGTGCCGCTGACGACGCTGGCGACCTTGTCCGAGACGTCCAGGTCCATCGGCGGTCAGGACCGGCCCGCGCCCGGCCGGTCCGCCGACAGGTGGTGGGTGCCGCATCCCTGGCAGTACGCGCCGGTCTGCTCCTCGCGGCAGTGCCGCCACGGCGCGGGCGGTCCGGCCGGCGCGACCCGCTGCGCCGGCGGCTCCTGCGGTCCCCACCGGGACGTGTGGTGCGCCACGACCAGGGAGGACTGCGTGAGTCGGACGTCGACGTCGGGCTTGAGGCGGACCCGGCCGTCGGCGGCGTCCAGGACGTCCACGACGCGGGCGAGCAGGGCGACGTCGTCGTCGCGGCCCGTGGCGTGGGCGAGCGCCACCGCGCGCCCGAGCTGCTCCTCCGCCTCGACGACCCGGCCCGCCCGGGCGGCGGCCAGCCCCCGCTGGACCGCCGCCGCGTAGTCCTGCTGGCGGGTGTAGTACGCGACGCTCTCGTTGATCTCCGAGTACCGCAGTGCGTCCTCGGTCCACTCCACGTCGAGTGGCACCTCGACCGGCGTGGTGGCCGCGCCCGCGTGGACGCTCAACCAGCCGATGCGCCGGCTCACCCCGGGCGCCATCGCGTCGACCTCCAGGGCGACGTGGTAGTCCCGCTGGTCGTGCGGGCTCCACGCGCCGACCGGGTAGTCGGTGCCCAGCTCGCCGGCCGGCTCGCCGCGCCCGCTCAGGTCGGCCAGCGCCGGGTGCACCTGCTTGACGAAGCGGACCCGGGCCAGTCCGGTGGTGCGCACCCGGAGCCGGACGTCGGGGACCCGCCGGGACATCGCGCGGGTCAGCACCGCCCGGAAGTCGTCGGCGAGCCCCGTGAGGTCCTCGACCGGCACGACGGGGTTGGCGCCCAACGCCTCCGCGATGCCAAGCAGTTCCGCCGCGTCCCAGTCGTGCACGCCGTCGGCGGAGCCGATGGCGCGGCAGTCGACGGTGAACCGGCCGACGCAGTCGTCCACCGCTGCCCGCAGGTCGGCGGGGAGCTGGGACTCGTTGCGTCCGTCGGTGAGCAGGATGACGTGCCCGATCGCGTCCGGTCGTGTGGCCAGCAGGTGGCGGGCCAGCAGCAGCCACGTGCCGATGGCGGTGCCGCCGTGCGGCGTCACGTGCCGCAACGCGTTGCGGGCGGCGGCCCGGGTGGTCTCGTCGGCGACCGCCAGCCGCCGGTCGCCCGGGTAGACCATCGTGGCGCGGGCGGTGCCGGCCACCACAGCGAACGCGACCCCGTCGGGCAGGGCGTCGATGGCCGCGGCGGTGGCCCGCCGGGCGGCGCGCATCTTGGCCTGGGGCGCGCCCATCGAGCCTGAGGAGTCGAGCAGGATCACCTCCGCGAGGTCGTCGTGCCGGACGTCGGCATGGACGGGTTCCTCGCCCCGGACGGTGGCGACCACGTCGAGGACCGCCCCGTCGGCGGAGACGCACTCGGTGTGGTGCGCGCGCAGCCGCAGCGGCAGATCGTTGGCGGGGGACACGGGTGACCTCTTTCCGTCGGGGCCGGCGGCCGGGATCACCACCACGTCACCGGCCGGTACGCGTTGGCCAGCTCGACGAGCGCGATTCGCTCGCGCCGGTCGGCGGTGCGCCGGGCGCGGGAGCGGCAGCGGCGCTCGAAGGCGCGACGGAGGGCGTCCTCGTCGAGCCGGTGACCGAACAGCCGCCGGCCGCCGTGGCGCTCCTCGGTCAGGTCGCAGTGCAGCGCGATCCGCAGGATGTGCGCCTCCACCTCCTCGCGTTCGCCGAACGGGGGCAGCTTGTCGACGATCGCGGCGGCGTCGAGCGCCGTGTCGAGCCGGTGCCCGTCGTCCGGCGCGTCGAGCAGGATGCGCACCGCACAGGTCACCGCCGCCGTCGAGGCGCGGGAGGACTCCGGCACCCGCAGCAGGGCGTCCGCCGCGCTGCGCGCGTCCGCCGTCGCCAGCAGGCAGCGGGCCAGCCCGAACGCCGCGCCCACCACGCCCGGGTCGGCGCCCCACACCCCCTGGTAGTGGTCGGCCGCCGTGCGCGGGTCACCGTCGAGTTCGCAGGCCACCGCGTACGCGAGCCGCGTGGACACCTCGCCGGGCAGCCAGCCGTAGACCTGCGCGAACCAGCGCCGGGCGGTGCCGGCGTCCCGCCCCACCAGGGCCACCAGGGCGCGGTGCCACCACAGCGCCCAGTCCCGCGACTCCTCGGGGAAGTCGGCGAGCAGCGGGCCGGCCTCGTCCACCCGCCCGGTGGCGAGGTGGGCCCGGACGGCGCGGTAGGTCACCTGCGCGGTCTGCTCCGGGGCGGTCCGCAACAGCTCGATGAGCTCGGCCGGGTCGGCGGCGCCGAGCGAGGCGAGGAACCCGGCGGCCGGGTCGGCGCCGTCGACCAGGGGTACGGGCAGGCCGAGCATGATCTCCACGACGTCCAGGGCGTCGCGGTCGGTGTGCAGGGCGAAGGCGCACGCGGACGGGCTGAACAGGGTGGACCGGGTCGGCCGGGGCACGCCGTCGGCCGCCGAGCTGACCTGCCGTCGTACGCCCCGGACCTGTTCGCGCATCTCGGCGGCGGCGGCGAACCGGTCCTCCGGCGCGGCGGCGGTGGCCCGGGCGAGCAGCCGCAGGAACGGGTCGAGCCGCGCGGGCACGGGCAGCCGCAGCACGTCCTGCCCTGGCGGGATCCGGGTCACCTCGGTGGACCGGGGCACCAGGGTCAGCGCGGCGAGGGTCCGGCCGACGGTGTAGAGGTCCGACCGCACGCTCGGGCCGGCGGGCCCCAGCCGCTCCACCTCCGGAGCGGTGTAGCCCGCGGTGCCCCACGCCGGGCTCACCGTGTTGTCGATGCGGCGGGCCGCGCCGAAGTCGACCAGCTTGATCGGGTCGTTGGTGCCCTGGCCGCCGACCCGCATCACGTTCTCGGGCTTCAGGTCGCAGTAGAGCCAACCCTGGTCGTGCAGGTACTCGAAGGCGTCGAGGATCTGCACGGCGTATCCCAGCGCCTGCGCCACGTCCACGGCGGTGGAACCGCCGCCCGGGCCGGCCGCGCTGCGGGCCTCCTCCAGGGTGCCGCCGTTGACGTACTCCATCACCAGGTAGCCGGCGTCCCGGTCGGACTCGGGCCGCAGCGCGTGGGTGATGGTGACGATCCTCGGGTGGTTCAGCGCGATCAGCGCCTGCCGCTCGGCGACGAACGCCGCGATGGCCTCCCGGTCCTCCGGGTTGCGTTGCCCCTTCAGCACCCGCCAGGCGCCGTCCATGTCCTCGTCCCGGGCGAGGAACACCCAGCCGACGCCGCCGTTGCCGAGACAGCCCTCGATCCGGTACCGCCCGGCGCGCAGGTCGCCGTCGGCCAGGGGCGGGGTGAAGGAGTACCGGGTGCCGCAGTCGGGGCAGAAGCCGGCTACCCGGGGCAGCCGGGGACCGCGGTGGCGGGGGCAGCTCGTGTTGCCGCAGTAGCGGGAGTGCTCGGGCACGACCGCCTGCGACACCACCGCCGTCAGGGGGTCGTGCGGCCGGGCGGTCGGCAGCACGGCCGGTCGCTCCCAGGGCCGGGACGTCGTACGCAGCGGCCGTGGGCCGACCTCCGCAGCCGGTACCGGCCCGCCGGCGGCTGCGGACCCGGCGCCGGCCCCGACGCACTCGTGCCCCCAGAGCCGGCAGAACCCGTCCTGGTCGACGGTGCCGGGGCAGTTGCGTTCCGCGCAGCCGCGGCTCGCCGTCATCGCGTACCCCCGTTCACGGCCTGCTGGTAGGCCCGCACCGCGCGGCTCGCGGCGGTCACGGTGAAGGCGTCGGGGCGCAGCGCGGCCAGCGCCTCCCGGTAGGCCAGCTCGACCCGCGGGTGCTCGGCCCGGCCCTCGTCGGCGGCCTTCTGCCGGTACGCCTCCAGCCGGCCGGTCAGCTCCACGTGGCAGCCCCGGCGCAGCCGGCGCCGCGCGGTGTCGGTCCGCTCGACCGCGCGGTCGACGGCGGCCCGCAGCGAGCCGTCGTCGCGTTCCGGCTGGACGTCCCCCCGCCACCACTGGCCACGGCCCGCCGCCTCGGCGGCGGTGAGCCGGTCCAGCAGCCCGTCGAGCGCGAGCGCCGCCAGGGGATCCGTCCCGTCGCCCAGCCCCTCGCCGGCGGCCTCCGTCGCGAGCTGCCGGAGCCGCTCGACCGAGGAGCGCAGCCGCTGCGCCCGGACCGCCAGTCGGTCCCGGCCGTACGCGTCGACGATCCGGCGGATCCGGGCCACGTGCTCGCGGGCCGCGACCAGGATCTCCTGGACGTCCATCGCCTGCACCTGCACCGGCTCGCCGGTGGCGGCGGTGAACCGGACCTCGCACGGGCCGGTCAGCAGCCGGGCCAGGGCCTCCTCGCCCGCGTCCGTCGACCGGTCGATCCCGTCGAGGTCGTCGACCAGCCGGTCGAGGGCCAGCGACAGGCAGCCGAGCCGGTGCAGTAGGTCCCGGGCCTTCTGCGCGGGCGCGGCGGCCGGGCCGTCGGGCTGCCGGAAGGCGTCCGTGACCAGCTGCTGCACGTCGAGCAGGTGCTCGCAGACCCAGGCGTGCGCGGCCAGGGTGGCGTCGAGGCGTTCCCGCACGGCCATCCGCCCACCGTCCATCAGTCGGCCGGCCGGGGGGTGGCCGGCGCGGGGTCGGGGGGCGGCCACCCGGTGGTGACCGGCCCGGGCGAGGGCATGCCCCGGTCCCGGTGGCCGGCGAGCCACCGGTCGTGGGCCTGCTGCCACACCACCGCCGTACGCGGCTGCGCCAGCACGTGGTTGACGAACGCGACCAGCTCCCGGCCGTCGGTCAGGCGGAACGCGAAGGCGTGCGGCTCGTCGGTGAACCAGGTGCATTCCTCGTCCCGGTGCTGGTCACAGGACCGCCTCTCCGGCCGGGGCGCCTCGGTCACCAACGTCGTGTCCGGGGCCATCCGGGCGAAGCCCAGCAGGATGTTGTCGTCGGTGCTGACCCCGTCGACCTGCTTCTGACGCAGCATGACCAGGCAGTCGACCGGGTGCGGGGCGTGCACCGGGACCGGCCGCAGGCCGCCCGCGGTGCGGTAGCCGGCGATCATCGCCAGCGAGGTGGTGTCCGTGGCGGCGCAGACCCGCCGGCCGCCGAGCTGTTCCATGCCCGCGAACTCGGGCGTGCCGTCGGCGTTCCTGCGGACCAGCACCGTCTGCCCGGAGTCGAGGTAGTCGTTGGAGAACAGCACCCGCCGGGCCCGCTCGCAGGACGCGGTCAGCGACGTGGCGACGACGTCGATCTCCCCCTTGTCGAGCATGGCGAAGGCGCCCTGGCCGGGCGGCACGGCCTTGAAGGTCAGCCGGTTGCGCGGGTCGTCGGCCGGCCAGAGGGCGCGGGCCACCGCCAGCATCAGCTCGATGTTGAAACCCTCGAACCGCTGGGTGCTGGCGTCCCAGTGGCTCATGGTGGCGTCGGACGGGTCCACGCCGGCGACCAGTTCGCCCCTGTCGAGGATCTGGCGCGGGGGCGTCGGGTCGGGCGGGAGGCTGCGGCGTACCGGGCAGACCCCGCCGGTCGCGTCGGTGGTCGGCGTCGTGGCCACCCCCGGTGGCCGCGCGGGGGGCGCGGGTGCGGGTGCCGCCGGCGCGGCGCACCCGGCCAGCGCCGCCAGGAGCGCGAGCGACGCGGCCCGGCGCCGGGGCCGCGTCGGGGTCCGCCGGGGTGTGGTCACTGGTACTCCAGGTGGCGCTGGCGCAGCCCGGCCACCACACCGGCGGCGGCGAGCAGGGTGACCCAGGCGGCTGGGCCGCCCAGGTGGTGGCGTGCCTCGGGCAGCCCGTCGACCATCCGGGTGACCTCCTCGTTGCGGGTGGTCAGTTCGGTCAGCAGGTGGCCCTCCGCCGCGACGAACGCCCGGCCCGCCGATCCCTCGGCGAGCACGGTGTCGACCGCGTCGCGGAACGCGTCGGGCGTCTTGATCTGCCGGGCCGGCCAGACGTCCCGCGCCAGGGCGGTGCAGTCGATCCGGTCCTTCGGTGGTTCCCGCCCCCCGGCGGGCTCGAGGCAGAGGTCCCGGCTGTCGAAGTCCGCCTTGTGCCCGGCCGGATCGACGCTCGCGCCGAGCCCCAGGTAGACATCGGCCCGGCCGGCCAGCAGGGCGCCGAGCCGCTGCTGGGTGGCGCTCTGCGCGTCGATCGCCCGTTCCAGTTCCGGAAACCCCCGGTCGGCGTCCGGCCAGTGCCACCACGAGGAGACCAGCATGGCCAGCACGGCCGTGGTGGCCACCGAGGCCAGCAGCAGACCAGCGTTCAGCCGGCGCCGGGTCCGCCGGCGCAGCCACACCTGCACCACCACCAGGGCGGCGAGGGCGCCCAGCGGCACCAGCACGGACGCGGCCAGCCAGGGCCGGGCGTCGGCGCGGGCGTCGAGCAGGAGCCTGGTGTCGTAGTTCCACAGGCCCTGGGCCGCGGTGAGCAGCTCGGTGGACATGTAGTGCGACGCCTCCCGCGCGTAGGCCGAGGCGAGCACCGCGCGGGCCGCCGGGCTGCCCGTCCCGGCCTGCTCCGCCGTCCCGGCCGGCGGGCAGGGCTGCCGGTTGCCCGTGGCCGTCGCGGAGAGCGGACCGGCGACCCGCAGGGCGGCGCACACCACGTCGCGGTAGACCTTCAACCGGGCGGCGATGGTCGCCAGCCGGGTGAGGCGGTCCGGGTCGCCGACGGCGTTGCCCATCGAGTCGGTCAGCGTGCGCTCCACCTCGTGGACGGACGCGTCGTAGGCGGCCACCAGCGGGGCCCGTCGGTCCTCGGCCGGCGGCAGCAGGAAGACGGCGCTGGCGGCGACGTCCGCGTCGGCGAGGCCCTGGTAGATCTGCCGGGCGGTCGTGCTGGTGCCCACGGCGGTCGCCGCGGACCGCTCGCCCAGCGTGGTGGCCGACGCCCGGGACTGCAGGGCGACGGCGGCGGTGGCGGCCAGCGCGGCGACCAGTACGGCGCCGCTGAGCACGATCAGCGCCGGGGTCGTCCGGAGCGCGTCGCGGAGCCGGCCGGTGCCGACGGAGCGGGTCGGCCCGCTGGCCGGGGCGGGCCGGTCGGCCCCGGGCTCGTCCCCCGTGTGCGACGCCATGCCCGTCCTCCCGCTCGCCGGGGCCTCCGGCGGCCTCCTGGCGGAAGGCGTCGCGGTACCGGAGGCGGCCCCGTCCGCCCCGCCGGGCGGTCACCCGGGTGGCCTGCGGCGGAGTCCGATAGCAGGTGGGTGATCGCGGGCGGGGGAGGACCAGGGTGGCACCGCGGCTGCACGGGTGGCACGCGTTTGTCCGGTATCTGACCTGAGCGTCACCGGTCAGCCGCGCAGGGGAGCGGCCGGTCCGGTCAGGGGGCTGGGTCGTCGGCCTCGGCCCGGGGTGGGAAGGCCAGGGCGAGGGTGAGGTCGAGGACGGTCGCCGGGTCGGTCAGGCGCTCGCCGTACAGCTCGCGGAGCTTGCCCATCCGGTAGCGGACGGTCTGCGCGTGCACGAAGAGGTCGGCGGCCACGTCGTCGCGCCGGCCCTGGTGCAGCAGCCAGGAGCGCAGGGTCTCGGCGAGCCGGTCGGCGGTGCCGGGCGGCAGCGACGCGAGCGGCGCCAGGACCCGGGCGCGCAGGTCGGCGAGCCCTTCCGGGTCGGTGCTCAGCACCAGCTCGGCCAGGTGCTCCTCGGTGTCCAGCGCCGGCCCGTCGTCGGCCGGGCGCAGGCCGAGCGACAGGGCCCGGACCGCCCGCTGGTAGGAGGAGGCGACCAGGGCCCAGGGCCGGGCGGGGCCGAGCAGGGCGCGGCGGCCGTGCAGCACCCGGGCGAGCTGCCGCCGCCGCTCCCCGTGCGTGTCGGGCACCAGCAGCACCGCCAGGTCCTCGCCCGCCCCGCCCGCCGGGAGGTCGTCGCCGCTCTCCAGGGTGTGCGGGTGCAGCCGGGCGAGCGCCGCGCGGAGGTTGGCCCGGGGCAGCAGGACGACGGTGAGGGTCTGCGGCGGCGGCCAGTCGGCCCGCTCGGCGCTGCGCAGCAGCGCCTCCTCGGGCTCCCCGGCGAGCAGCCGCTGGGTGAGCCGCTCCAGGTTGCGTCGCCGGGCCCGGCCGGCGCTGGCCAGCTCGTCGGCGTGCCCGGCCACACTGGCGGCGGAGAGCTCGTCGATGTACGCGAACATCAGCTCGGCGAACTCGGCGACGGTGGCGGCGGACGACCCGCCCTGCACGGTGGTGGTGGACATCTCCCGCCAGGAGACGCGGGCGCCGACGCGGTACGCGGCGAGCAGGGCGTCCATGCTCCGGCCGGAGCGCGCCTCGCCGCTGCCGAGGGCGTACGCGGCCTCCAGCGCGCCGACCAGCGGGGTGCTCGGGTCGCCGCCGTGGGAACGGCCGATGAGCTGGAGGAACGTGCCGAGCGCGATCTGCACCGCAGTCTCGATCTTCTCGCGCATCTGACCGGTCAGGGCGCCGGAGTAGCTGGGCACCTCGGCGGTGATGGCGGTCACCGTGCGCTCGGCGAGCAGGGGCAGCCGGTCGTGCAGCGCGCCGGCCACCCGGACGTCCAACTCGAGGCGGGCCGCGCGCCGCGTGGCCTCCGAGCGTTCGGACACGTTTGTTCCCTCCGCACAAAAAGCCTCGTCCGGTTCACCTTCGCAGGTCAAGATTTTATGCCATTCTGCCGCGACCATCGAATCATGACCACCACCGTCCCGAACCCCTCCGGGAAGGCGGCCCTGCGGGGCCGGATCCTTCGGCTGGCCGCGTCGGTCACCACCCCGCTGCTGCCCGACGACTACCTCGACCTGGTCGCCCCGCTGCGCTCCGGCGCCGACCTGCGCGGCCGGATCCTCGCCGTGCGTCCCGAGACCGCCGACGCGGCGACGCTGGTGATCCGGCCCGGCCGCGACTGGCGCGGGCACACCCCCGGGCAGTACGTCCGCCTCGGCGTCGACGTCGACGGCGTACGCCAGTGGCGGGCCTACTCGGTCACCTCGCCCCCCGCGCGCCGGGGCGGGCCGATCTCGGTCACCGTGAAGGCCATCCCCGACGGGGTCGTCAGCAACCATCTCGTCCGGCGGACCCGGCCCGGGACGCTGGTCCAGCTCGACCAGGCCCAGGGCGACTTCGTGCTGCCGGGCCGGCCGCCGGCCCGGGTGCTCTTCGTGACCGCGGGCAGCGGCGTCACCCCCGTGATGGGGATGCTGCGCGCCGGCGTGGCGGGCGACGCCGACGTCGTCGTGGTGCACTCGGCGCCGACCCCCGCCGACGTGATCTTCGGCGCCGAGCTGCGGGACCTGGCCGCGCGGGGCGCGATCCGGCTGGTGGAGCGGCACACCGACACCGACGGGCTGCTCACCGTGGCCGACCTCGACCGCCTCGTGCCCGACCACCTCGACCGGGAGACCTGGGCCTGCGGCCCGCTCGGCCTGCTCGACGCCCTCGAGGAGCACTGGACGGCCGGGGGGCGCGGCGACCGGCTGCACACCGAGCGGTTCCGGCCGACCGTCATCTCGCCCGGCGAGGGCGGCACCGTCACCTTCGCCCGCTCGGGCGTCACCGTCGACGCCGACGGCGCCACCCCGCTGCTCGACGCCGGCGAGAACGCCGGGGTGCTGATGCCCTCGGGCTGCCGGATGGGCATCTGCTTCGGCTGCGTCCTGCCGCTGCGCCAGGGCGCGGTCCGGGACCTGCGCAACGGGGAACTGACCACGGCGGTGCCCGGCGACGGCGTCCGCATCCAGACCTGCGTGTCGGCGGCGGCCGGCCCCTGCGACATCGACCACTGACCGGAGTACCTGACGTGACCGTGATCCAGAACAAGCCCGACAACCCGATCGCCCACCTCACCGCCGAGGACATCGAGACCATCGGCAGGGAACTCGACGCGATCCGCGCCCGGGTGGTCGCCGACCGGGGCGAGCGGGACGCCGCGTACATCCGCCGGGTCATCTCGACGCAGCGCAAGCTGGAACTGGGCAGCCGGGTCGTGCTGCTGTTCTCCCTCTTCCCGCCCGCCTGGATCGTGGGCACGGCCGGCCTGACCGCGGCCAAGATCCTGGAGAACATGGAGGTCGGCCACAACGTCCTGCACGGCCAGTGGGACTGGATGCGCGACCCGAAGATCCACTCCACCACCTGGGAGTGGGACCACGTCTCGCCCGCCGACCAGTGGAAGCACTCGCACAACGAGCTGCACCACACGTACACGAACGTCCTCGGCAAGGACAACGACCTCGGCTACGGCATCATGCGCGTCGACGAGGACCAGCGGTGGCACCCGTTCCACCTGGGGCAGCCGCTGTGGAACTTCATCAACGCCTGCTTCTTCGAGTACGGCATCGCCGCGTACGACCTGGAGCTGGGGCGCAACCTGCGCAAGGGCCGGCACAAGAAGCCGGAGTTCCGGGCCCGGGCCCGCGCGGTGGGCCGCAAGATCCGCCGGCAGGTGCTCAAGGACTACGTGCTGCACCCGCTGCTGTCCGGGCCCTCGTTCCTGCACACGCTGGCCGCCACCTTCACCGCCAACCTCCTGCGCAACCTGTGGAGCCACTCGGTGATCATGTGCGGGCACTTCCCGGAGGGCGTGGAGACCTTCTCCCGGCGCTCGATCGAGGGCGAGACCCGCGGCGAGTGGTACCTGCGCCAGATGCTCGGCTCGGCCAACATCAGCGGCAGCCGGCTGATGCACATCATGACCGGCAACCTGTCGTTCCAGATCGAGCACCACCTCTTCCCGGACCTGCCCAGCAACCGCTACCAGGAGATCGCCCCCGAGGTGCGGGCCCTGTTCGACCGCTACGGGCTGAAGTACACCACCGGCTCGCTGCCCCGGCAGGTCTTCTCCGCGTGGAAGAAGGTCGTCCGGCTGTCGCTGCCGAACCGGAAGGCGCCCCGCCGGGTCGACGACCGCCCCGCGCCGGCGCTCGCCACGTCCGGCGTCTGACCCGCCCCCGACGCCGCCGCCCGCCGCGAAACGCGCTGGGCGGCGGCGCGGCGTCCCCGTACAGTCGGGGCATGGAGATCAGGCATTTCTTCGCCGCCGCGGCCGCGCGAGCTTCGCGCTCGTCGGTCGCCGCCGCCTGACCTCACCATCACCCGCCGGCGACCGGAAACGGTCCGCCGGCTTTCTCGTTCCCGTCGGCCCGCCGGTCCCCGGCGGCGGACCCTTTCCGGTCGTCCCACCCGGAAAGGCCACCACCATGACGTACGACCCGATCAGCCGCACCTTCCTCGACTTCTTCCGCGAGCGCGGCCACGAACTCGTGCCCGACGGCTCCCTGATCCCGCCGCCGGGCGACCCGGTGCTCTTCACCACCTCCGGGATGCACCCCCTGACCCCCTACCTGGAGGGTCGGCCCCACCCGCTGGGCCGGCGGCTGGTGAACGTGCAGCGCTGCCTGCGCACCACCGACCTGGACGAGGTGGGCGACTCCACCCACCTGACCCTGTTCCGGATGCTGGGCTCCTGGTCGCTCGGCGACTACGACCTGCCCCGCAGCGTGCGGTGGGGCTACGAGCTGCTGCGCGACGGCTTCGGCGTGCCGCACGACCGGATGCACGTGACGGTCTTCGGCGGCGACGACCGGGTCGGCCCGGACGAGCCCTCGCTGCGCACGTGGGGTGAGCTGGGTGTGCCCGTGGAGCTGACCGGGGAGGAGAACTGGTGGTCCAACGGCCCGACCGGGCCGTGCGGGCCCGACACCGAGATCTTCGTCTGGACCGGCGACGGCCCGCCCCACGGCACCCCCGGCACCGACGAGCGGTGGATGGAGGTCTGGAACCACGTGGGGATGCGCTACCACCGGCACCCCGACGGCCGACTGACGCCGCTGCGCCAGCCCAACGTGGACACCGGGATGGGCCTCGAACGGCTGGAGATGGTGCTGCGCGGGCACCGCTCGGTCCACGAGGGCGAGGGCCTCGTGCCGTGGGTGCGCGACGTGTCCGACGTGTGGGGCCTGCGCGACACGTCGCTGCGCCTCGTCGGCGACCACCTGCGCACGGGCGTGGCGATGGTCGGCGACGGCGTACGGCCCTCGAACACCGGCCGCGGCTACGTGCTGCGCCGGCTGTTGCGCCGGACGCTCACCACGCTGTGGCGCGACGACGCGTCCAGGACCCTGTCCGACCTGCCGACCGGGCCGGTACGGCACACCCTCGACGGGTTCCGCCAGTCCGTCGGCGTGGCCGAGGTGCGGGACGTGTTCTCCGTCGAGGAACGGCGGTTCCGGGAGCTGCTGCGACGCGGGCGGCCGGTGGTCTCCCGGCGCCGGTCCCGGGGACCGCTGACCGGGGCGGACTACCGCGATCTGCACGACACCCACGGGCTGCCGCGCGACCTCGTCGACAATCTGCTCGCCGAGGTGGCCTGACCTCCTCGCCCGTTGCCCGTCGCCCGTTGCCCGTCGCCCGTTGCCCGGGGGACAGGTGGCGGCGGCGCTCGCCGCGCCGACGCCGGAGGGGTCGCCGCTGCCGTCCGGGCCCGGACCGCCGCTGCCACCCGGGGAACCGGGCCGCCGCTGCCGTCCGTGCCCGGGCCGCCGCTGCCGTCCGTGCCCGGGCCGCCGCTGCCGTCCGGGGACTGGGTCGCCGCTGCCGTCCGGGCCCGGGTCGCCGGTCCCGGACGGCAGCGGGAGCTGGCAACTAGCTGGCGTAGGTCTCGAACTCGGCGACCTTCGGCGCGCCGCTCGAACCGGTGATCCTGAAGGTGATCTTGGTCAGGGACGTCGCGGTGAAGGTGATGACGCCCGCCCCGCTGCCGGAGGCCAGGACGGCGCCGGTGCCGTTGTTGACGAGCTGCCAGGACCCGATGCTGCCCTGGGTGCCCGACGGCTCACGGATGACGACCCGGGCGACCCTGGTGGCGGAACCCCACTTGATCGAGATGTCGCCGGTCGCGCCCGACGGCGACCAGTGGGTGCTCAGGCTGCCGTCGCGCACGTTGCCGTAGCTCGTGCCGTCGGCCTTGCTGGAGCCGTCGGAGCCGGCGCCGATGCTGAGGTTGCTCCCGCTGGGCGGGTTCGTCGGCCCAGGGGTGGGGCTGCTGGTCGGCCCGGGCGTCGGGCTGGTGGTCGGCCCCGGGGTGGGGGTGGTCGGCGTCGGTGCCGGCGTCTGCGGCGAGCAGCTGCCGTTCGACTCCCGCAGGCCGGTGTTGGCGCCCGCCGTCTGGCGGACGACGTCCGGCACGCAGGCGGCCCCGTCCAGGCTGTAGGAGTACGGGATGCTGACGCTGGTGTTGGACACCGGGTTCGGGCCGGCCGGGTTGTGGTCGCCGCTGCGGCTGGACCAGGTCACGTTGTCGAAGACGTTGCCGGCGACCTGCCAGTAGCCGGCCTCGCTGGTGTAGAAGGTGCCCAGGACGTCCTTGGAGTTCCGGAAGTAGTTGTTCTCCACCTTGGCCCTGGCCCCGGCCCGCGAGTTGATGCCGGACTCGTGGAGGCTCACGTAGTGGTTGTTGTAGATGTGCGCGATGCCGCCGCGCAGCAGGGGCGTACGGGAGTCGATGTTCTCGTACAGGTTGTGGTGGAACGTGACGAAGCCGTTCGAGCGGTCGCTCTCGCTGGACCCGATGAGGCCGCCACGGCCGGAGTTGCGCAGGATGCTGTACGACAGCGTCACGTACTGGACGTTGTCCTTCATGTCGAAGAGGCCGTCGTACCCCTCCGACTCCCCGCCCGAGGCCTCCAGGGTGGCGTGGTCGACCCAGACGTTGCGGACGGTGCTCTCCATGCCGATGGCGTCACCGCCGTTGGACGTGGGCGAGCCCGACTTCTTGACGTTCCGGACCGTCACGTTCCGGATGATGATGTTGCTGGAGTCGCGGATGTGGATGCCCAACTGGTCGAAGACGGCTCCGCTGCCGACCCCGATGATCGTCACGTTGCTGATCTGCTTGAGCTCGATCACGCCGGCGGCGGTGTTGCAGCTGTCGCCCGACACCTTGGCGGTGTTGCCGTGGTTGATGGTCCCCTGCACCTCGATGATGATCGGGGTGCTGCTGCTGGCCCGGGTGCACAGGGCCGTGTGGATCCCGGTGCCCGTGCTGACCCGTACCGTCTGCCCGCCCGCGCCGCCGGTCGTGCCGCCGTTCTGGGTCGCATAGCCGGTGGCGGCACCGGCGGCTGCCGACGCCTGCTGCATCGGCAGGACCGCCACGCCGAGCGCGGCCCCGACGGCTGTCGTGGCCAGTGCCACCTGGAGTCGCAGTGCGACTGGTCGTCTCATCCTTGCCTCACCTTCGTATGAAATGCCGGGTGTTGCTGCCACATGCCGTGGTCCGGCCGGCGGGGCCGTCGAGGCTGCCGCCGTGCCGCCGGCCGCCGGACGGGTCGCTCGTCGACCCGGCTGTGGGGGTGTTTCTTCTCGATGTGGAGCGGGTCGGCGGTTCCGCCCGGCCTCGACCGTCGAGGTCGTCGGCCGCGAGGCCGCCGTGATCGTGCTCCGCCCGTTCCGCCTGTCGTGATGCCGTCGCCCGTGCCCGGAAAGCGCTTTCCAGCGAGGATAGGGACCTGTCTATCGATATGGCAAGAACCTGTCCGGATTGCGGTGTTATGCCCTGCTCCGCCCATCACGACAGCCGCCGTCCGCGCCGCCGCCGGTAGCGAGGGCATGGGCGTCGGGTGATGCGGTGGCCGGCCGGATCAGACAGGATGACCTGCGCGAGGGCATCGCCGGGCCGCGCCGCGGCCGACGGCCCGCCCGTCGACGGAAGGAGACCCGTGTCCACCCTGCTCTCCCGTCGCGACCTGCGCTTCCTGCTGCACGACTGGCTGGACGTGACCCGGCTGACCGAGCGGCACCGCTACGCCGAGCACTCCAGGGAGACCTTCGACGCCGTGCTGGAGCTCGCCGAGCGGGTCGCGGTCGAGCGGTTCGCCCCGCACAACCGGGCAGCCGACCTCGCCGAGCCCACCTTCGACGGCCGCCGGGTGCACACCATCGCGCAGGTCAAGGAGGCTCTCGACGTCTTCGCCGAGACCGGGCTGCTGGGCGCCGGCATGGACGCGTCCGTCGGCGGCATGCAACTGCCGCACGTCGTACGGGCCGCCTGCTTCGCCTGGCTCCAGGCCGCCAACGCCGGCACCTCGGCGTACCCGTTACTGACCCTCGGCAACGCCAACCTGCTGCTGGCGCATGGCAGCCCCGAGCAGATCGACACCTGGGTCCGCCCGATGGTGCAGGGGCGCTTCTTCGGCACGATGTGCCTGTCCGAGCCGCAGGCCGGCAGCTCGCTGGCCGACATCACCACCCGCGCCGAGCCGCAGGACGACGGGACGTACCGGCTGCACGGCACCAAGATGTGGATCTCCGGCGGCGACCACGAGCTGTCGGAGAACATCGTCCACCTGGTGCTCGCCCGGATCCCCGGCGGCCCGCCCGGGGTCAAGGGGATCTCGCTGTTCATCGTCCCGAAGGTGCTGCTGGGCGACGACGGCGCGCTCGGCCCCCGCAACGACGTCGTGCTGGTCGGCCTCAACCACAAGATGGGCTACCGGGGCACCACCAACACGCTGCTCAACTTCGGCGAGGGCGTGCACCGGCCCGGCGGGCGCCCCGGCGCGGTCGGCTACCTGGTCGGCGAGCCGCACCAGGGCCTGGCGCAGATGTTCCACATGATGAACGAGGCGCGCGTCGGGGTGGGTGCCGGCGCCACCGCCCTCGGCTACACCGGCTACCTCAAGTCCCTCGCGTACGCCCGCCAGCGGCCACAGGGCCGACCGCTGGCCGACAAGGACCCGGCCACGCCGCAGGTGCCCATCGTCGCCCACCCGGACGTGCGCCGGATGCTGCTGGCGCAGAAGAGCTACGTGGAGGGCGCCCTGGCGCTCGTCCTGTACTGCGGTCGGTTGCTCGACGAGGAGAAGACCGCGCCGGACGCGGCGGACCGGGAGCGGGCGCGGCTGCTGCTGGACGTGCTCACCCCGATCGCGAAGAGCTGGCCGTCGCAGTGGTGCCTGGCCGCCAACGACCTGGCCATCCAGGTGCACGGCGGCTCCGGCTACACCCGCGACTACGACGTCGAGCAGCACTGGCGCGACAACCGGCTCAACCCGATCCACGAGGGCACCCACGGCATCCAGGCGCTGGACCTGCTGGGGCGCAAGGTCACCATGCGCGACGGGGCCGGGCTGGCGCTGCTGGTGGAGACGGTCCGGGCCACGACCAGCCGCGCGTGGAAGGCCGGGGGCGAGGCCGCCGAGCTGGCCGCCCCGCTCGGCGGCGCCCTCGACCGGGTCGCCCTGGTCACCCGGCGACTGTGGAGCACCGGCGATCCGGAGGTGGCGCTGGCCAACGCCATCGTCTACCTGGAGGCGGTCGGCCACGTGGTGATCGCGTGGATGTGGCTGGAGCAGCTTCTCGTCGTCGAGGCAGCCGGCGGTCCCGGTGACGGCCCGGACGCCGACCTGCACGCCGGCAAGCGGCAGGCCGCCCGGTACTTCTTCCGGCACGAGCTGCCCCGCACCGGGCCGCAGTTCGACCTGCTGGACAGCCTCGACCGGACCACGCTGGAGATGCGCGACGACTGGTTCTGACCCGCCCTCGCCGGTCCCGCCGCCCCCGGCCGGTCCCGCCGGTCCCGCCGCCCCCGCAGGCAGCGCTGTCCCACCGGCCCCCGCCGGGAGCGCGGTCCCGCCGGGTTGGTCGGTGCGCGGCCCGCCTATCCTTGCCAGCCATGAACCCCGGTGACGTGACCGTTCCGCCGCCCGCAGACGGAGCCGAGGAACGGCTGGAGACCCTGCGGCGCTGGTGGCGGCTGCCGGCTCCCGCGCGACGCGAGGTCCGGCTGCTCAGCCGCTCCGGTCGGCACCACCCGGACCGGGAGATCGCCTGGGTGGCCTGGCGGTGGGCGCAGGTCGTGCTGCCGCCGGGAGCGCCGGAGCCGGGCCGGGCCCGCAACATGCTCAGCGCGGCCGGCTTCTGGGCGCTGATCCTGCTGGATCTGGTCACCGGCGTCGATCCGACGGACCCGCCCGAGCCACGGTGGCTCGACCGCCGCCGGGCCCGGCGCGTCCTGCGGGCCGGCCCACCCGTCGCCTGACCGCCCGGCAGCCGGGGCGACCGTGCCGCCCGACGGGGTGCCGGCCGGCGGGTTGCCGGCCGCCCGCCCCGATCCGCACCACCCGCGGCTGCACCGCCCGGCCCACGACACCGCCTCACCCACCACCGGAGCGCCGGGCCCGGCGGTCTCAGCCGTCGGCGAGCAGCCGGTCGCGGACCTCGCGGCGCAGGACCTTGCCGATCTGGGAGCGGGGCAGGTCCTTGACGACGACCACGCGGCGGGGCACCTTGTACCCGGCCAGGTGCCGCCGGCACGCCGCTCGCAGGCTGGCTTCGTCAGGCGGCTCGGCGCCCTCGTCCAGGACGACCGCCCCCACCACCTCCTCGCCGCCGTGCTCGCCGGGCAGGCCGACCACCGCGGCGTCGCGGACGCCGGGAACGCGGCGCAGCGCGTCCTCCACCTCCGACGGGTAGACGTTGAACCCGCCGGTGATGATCAGCTCCTTGATCCGGTCGACCACGCGGACGAAGCCGTCGGCGTCGGCCACCACGACGTCCCCGGTGCGCAGCCAGCCGTCGGGCAGCAGCGCCGCCGCCGTCTCCGCCGGGCGGTTCCAGTAGCCGGCGAACACCTGCGGCCCCCGGATCAGCAGCTCGCCCGCCTCACCCGGGGAGCGGTCGCGCGACGGGTCCTCGGGGTCGACGATGCGGATGTCGGTGGACGGGAACGGCACGCCGACCGTGCCCGGCCGGCGGGCGGGGGAGACGGGGTTGCCGAGCGCGACGGGGGAGGTCTCGGTCATGCCGTAGCCCTCGACGAGCAGCCCGCCGGTGACCGACTCCCACAGCTCGACCGTCGCCGGGGGCAGCGCCATGGCGCCGGAGATGGCGTACCGGGCCGAGGAGAGGTCGATCCCGCGTTCCCGGGCGGTCGTGGCGAGCTTCTCGTAGATCGGCGGGACGGCGGGCAGGAAGGTCGGCGGCCGGCGACGCACCGCCGCCAGCGTCTGGTCCAGGTCGAAGCGGGGGAACAGCACCAGCGTGGCGCCGATGCCCACCGAGAAGGTGAGGCAGAGCGTCAGCCCGTACGCGTGGAACAGCGGCAGCACCGCGTACACCGTCTCCTCGCCGTCGCGCAGGCCCGGCACCCAGGCGCGGCCCTGCGCCGCGTTGGTCCGCAGGTTGCGGTGGCTCAGGATGGCGCCCTTCGGCGTGCCGGTGGTGCCGCCCGTGTACTGCAACAGCGCCGTGTCGTCCGGCCCGGGGGCGGGATGCGCGGCGTCGAGGGGGGTGGCCGCGGCCACCAGCCCTTCCCAGGACAGCGCACCGGGCGCGGGCCCGGTCATCGCCGCGCGGGTGGCCCGCGCCCGGGCCAGCGGCAGCCGCAGCGCCCAGCGCTTGCGCCGGGGCAGGGCCCGGGTGAGGTCCACCGCGACCACGGTCTCGACGGCCGTCGCGCCCGCGCTGTCGCGGACGAGAGGGGCCACCTTGTCCCAGACCACCGCGACCCGGGCTCCGTGGTCGGCGAGTTGCCGGGTGAGCTCCTGCGCGGTGTAGAGCGGGTTGTGCTCGACCACCACCGCGCCGAGCCGCAGCACGGCGTAGAAGGCGACCACGTGCTGCGGGCAGTTCGGTAGCACCAGCGCCACCCGGTCGCCCCGGCCGACGCCGAGCCGGCGCAATGCCTCGGCCCCCCGGCTTACCTGGTCGTGCAGGTCGGCGTAAGTGGTGGTGGCGCCGAAGAAGTCCAGGGCGATCCGGGGACCGAAGCGGCGGGCGGCGTCGCGCAGCAGGTCGACCAGCGACTCGTCGGAGGGCGCGACGGTCGCCGGCACGCCCGGGGCGTAGCTGCGCAGCCAGGGCCGCTCGGCACTCAGGTCCATGTCTCTCCTCCGCCCGCGCCGGACCGCTTCCTACTTAACGGTAACCTACGGTCTCGTAGGTAGCGGTCGGGGTCCCCGGGCGGCACCGGTCGCGGGCATGCTGCTGTGCCTCGGCCTCGGGCAGGCGACGTCAGCGGTGCCCCGCGGAATGGCGCACCGCCCGCCGGCCCTTGACCACCCCCAGGACGACGACCGCGACCAGCGCCACCACACCGATGATCACCAGCCAGCGGACCGCCTCCAGCAGCAGCCCGAGCAGGATGAGCGCGCCGGCGACGACGCCGACGGCCCAGAGCATGGCTCGCATGTCCACCTCCCGTGACTCCGGCCGCACGGCGCGGCCTGGCCGTCTGCCTTCCCGGCCCGCACCCGGCCATGCCGCCACGACCGGCGAAGTCCTCGCGCGGCACGCCGGTGGCGCACACTTTCGCTGACCTCACCGTCGTGGTCCGGGCCGCCGCGTCGGCCAGCACCGCGTCCAGCGCCGCCCGGAAGCCGGCGGTACGGGAGTACGCCGCGCACGCCCGCAGGGCCGCGACGCTCCGCCGACCTCCTCCGCGCCGGAGGGCCGCGACGCTCCGCCGACATCCTCCGCGCCGGAGGGCCGCGGCGGTCCGCCGACCATCCGGCTACCTGGCTCGTCGGTGCCGGCGGACGTGTGTCGGCCGGCCGCTCCGCCGCTGGTCGACAGGATGGATCTTGGACAGTTGTCGTCCTCAGGTAACGACAACTGTCCAAGATCACGAATGGATGTGGCGGTGCGGACGGGAAGCGTCCGTCCCGATCAGGCGCGGCGTCCGCTGTTCAGGTCGGTGTACCTCGCCCTGTGGGGCGGCGGGCCGTCCCGTTTCCGCGGCTCTCGTCCAGGAGGCGCAGCGTTCCGGCGTCGCCCGCCGGGGTGTCCGGTGACCGCGTCAGCGCTGGGCGACGTAGACGGTGTTGGCCGACTGCCCGCCGGTCAGCGGGTTGGCGAACGGGACGACGTGCGCCCGCGCGGTGCGGAACACCTCGGCGAGGACGGCCTCGAAGTCGGCATCGGGCGGATCGTCCGACCAGAGGGCGAACACCCCGTCCGGGTGCAGGTGGGCGGCGAGCCGGCGCAGGCCGTCGGGGGTGTAGAAGGGGGCGTGGCCGGGGTGCAGCACGTTGCGCGGCGAGTGGTCCACGTCGAGCAGCACGGCGTGGAACCGCCGCCCCGGCTCCCGCGGGTCGAAGCCGGTGCCGTCGGCCACCGCGGCGAAGAAGTCGGCCCGCACGAACCGGGTACGCGGGTCGGCGGCCAGCCCGGCGGCGAAGGGCAGCAGCCCCCGGCGGTGCCAGTCGATGACGTCCTCGATCGCCTCCACCACCAGCAGCGAGCCGACCCGGTCGTCGGAGAGCGCGGTGCGGGCGGTGTAGCCGAGGCCGAGGCCGCCGACGACCACGTCGAGCCCCTGCCCGGACAGGGGAGCCAGGCCCAGCCGGGCCAGCTCGATCTCCGCGACGGGAAAGAGGCTGGACATCAGGTACTCGTCGTCGAGCTTGACCTCGTACACCTCGACGTCGAGCGACGGGTCGCGGCGCCGGCGCAGGCTGATGAGGCCGATCGGGGTCTCCCGCCAGGCCAGTTCCTCGAATCGCACGCCCACGGGCCCGGATGCTACCCGCCGCCGCCCCGGGCCCCGGCGGCCGGCATGCGCATTCCTCCCGCCCGGCCGGGTATGCCCACCCGTCGAAGGCCACCCGACCGGGGGCCGGGCAGGGGGCGCGCGGTGGCGGACATGCTGGCCGGACGGCTGCACCTGACGGAACGGGCGCTGCGGATGGAGTCGGTGCCGGTGCCCGAGCCGCAGAACGGTCAAGTGCGCGTCAGGGTCGAGGCGGCGGAGGTCTGCCTGTCGGACGTGCAATTCCGCTACGTCCGGTCGGGCCGGTCCCGATGGTCGGGTGGGCTCTGACGGGCGGGCCGGTCCCGATGGTCGGGTGGGCTCTGACGGTCGGGCCGGTCCCGCCGGTCGGGTGGGCTCCGATGGTCGGGCCGGTCCCGCCGGTCGGGTCGGCCGAAGCGGCGGCGCCGCACGACCGCGACCGCCGTAGCCGCCGCCACCGCCACCAGGGCGACGGTCCACAGCAGGGGGTCCGTCCGCAGGTGTGCGGGCAGTTGCCCGGCCAGGACGAACACGCCCATCGCCGCCACGAACCAGCCGAACGTCCGGCGCAGCACGTCCTCGCGGACGCGTCCGGCCAGTCGGCCGCCGGCCAGGCTGCCGAGCACGGCCGCGGAGGTGACGGCGGTGGCCAGGCCCGGGTCGATGTCGACGGTGGACAGGTAGCCGGCCAGCCCGGCGAACGACTTCATCGCGATGACCACGAGCGAGGTGCCGACCGCGACCGGCATCGGCAGGCCGCCCAGCAGCGCGAGGGCCGGCACCACCAGGAACCCGCCGCCCGCGCCGACCAGCCCGGTGACCAGTCCGACCACGACGCCGTCGAGGAGCACCCGCGCCACGGGCAGCTCACGCCGCTGCCGCCCGGGGCCGTCGTGTCGGCCCCGCAGCATGGCCGTCGCGGTGGCGATCATCATGACGGCGAAGCCGGCGAGCAGGACGGCGGGCGGGACGAACGCGGCGAGGCGTCCGCCGCCGTACGCGCCGGCCATGCCCGCGGCCCCGAAGAGCAGGCCGGTGCGCCACCGGACCCGGCCGGCCCGGGCGTGCGGCAGCGCGCCGACGGCACTGGTCACCCCGACGACGAGCAGTGAGGTGGCGATCGCCTCGCGGGCCGGCAGGTCCGCCACGTAGACCAGTAGCGGCACGGCGAGGATGGACCCGCCGCCGCCGAGCAGGCCGAGGCTCGTCCCGATGAGGACGGCCAGCCCGACGGTCAGCGCGAGGCTGCCGGTCACGGCAGGGGCCGGGGCGTCGGGTGGTCTCCGAGCCGACCGACGACGGTCTCCACGTCGCAGCTCGCGCCGCGGTTGTAGGGGAGCCTGCCGAGCAGCATGCCCATCGCGCAGGTGTCGGTGACGGCGGCGAAGGTGAGGCCGGCGCCGATGAGGCCGGCGACCCACTTCAGGCCGGGTACGAACACCGAACCGAGGACGCTGAGCAGGACGATCGAGCCGGCGACGAGGCGGACCTGCCGCTCCAGCTCCCAGCGGGGCGTGCCCCGTCGGACCGGTCCCCGGGCGGCCTGCCACGCGGTCATCCCGCCGTCGAGGATCCTGAGGTCGGGCAGCCCGACGCCCGCGAGAGCCTGCCCGGCCCGGGTGGCGCGGGCCCCGGAGCGGCAGATGAGCACCACCGTCTCGTCGAGGTGCCGCCGCAGCTCCTCGCGGTGCTCCCTGAGCACGTCGAGCGGCACGTTGTGGGCGCCGGGGACGTGGGCCGTCCCGAACTCCGCGGGGGTGCGCACGTCCAGCATGCGCGGAGCGCGGCCGGAGTCGATCAGCTCGCGCAGCGTGGCGGCGTCGAGGGTGGGCAGGGCGCTCGGTGAGGTGGTCATCGCTCCTCGTTCAGGGGTCGATCGCCCGTGGAAGGGCAGGGTGAGCCGGACCGGCGCCGCTCGGCGGCGGGCGCGCGTCGCCGCGCGGACGACCGGTGGCGTACGCAGGGGGCGGGGTCGGCGGTGCGGGGTCGGTCAGGCGTCGCCGGGGCTCATGGCGACTCCGGCGGCTCCGGCCCGGCCGAACTTGTCGTCGATCACGACGACCTCGCGGCCCGCGTTGGCCAGCAGGGACGCGGCGACCGTGGCCCGGTACCCGGAGCCGCAGTGCACCCAGACGGTGCCGGCGGGCACCTCGGCGAGGCGCCCGGGCAGGTCGGGCAGGGGGATGTGCACGGCGCCCTCGACGTGACCGGCGGTCCACTCGTTGGTCATCCGGACGTCGAGCACCACGTCCGGGGTGGGCAGCCCCGCCGGGGTGTCACCGGCCCGGGCGGCGGCCAGCGCGGGAAAGTCGGCCATCCGCAGCTCGCGGAGCTGTCCCGGCCCGGTGGTCCACCGGTCGGGGTCGCCGGTGGCCTGGGCGGCCGGCCGGTCGATGCCGATGCGGACCAGTTCGCGCTGGGCGTCGGCGACCTGCTCCTCGGTCTCCGCCAGCAGGGTGAGCGGCGCGCCCCAGTCGATGAGCCAGCCGAGCCAGGTCGACATCGGGCCGTCGAGTCCGAGGGCGACCGTGCCCGCCAGGTGCGACGTGGCGTACGCCTTGCGGTGGCGCAGGTCGACGACCCACTGGCCGGCGGCGATCCGCTCCCACAGCTCGGCGGCGTCGGCCCTGGCGACCGGGGTGAGGTCCACCGGCGCCGGGCCGGCGAGGTTCGCCACCCCCATGTGGGCGTAGTACGCCGGGTAGGCGTCGAGCCCGGCGAGGGTCTCGGTGACGAACTCGTCGGCGGCGAGTCGCAGCACGGGGTTCGCCCGCTTCTCCCGGCCGATTGTCGACTCGGGCGCGTCGGCCTGGCTGGCGGAGCAGAAGCTGCCGAAGCCGTGGGTGGGCCACACCTCGGCGCCGTCGGGCAGTAGGTCGGCCAGGCGCCGGGCCGAGGCGTGCTGGTGGTGGGCGAGTTCGTGGGCGTGCTCCCCGCCGAGCAGGTCGGTGCGCCCGGTGGTGCCGAAGAGCAGCGAGCCGCCGGTGAAGACGCCGACCGGGCGCCAGCCGGAGTCGTCGGCCTCGTCGAGCACGTACGACAGGTGGTGGAACGTGTGTCCCGGCGTGGCGAGCACCCGCAGCCGCAGCGCGCCGGAGACGGGCACGGTGTCGCCGTCGGCCACCGGCGTCCGGTCGAAGTCGACCTCGTCGTCCGCGGCGACGAGGTAGCGGGCGCCGGTCAGCCGGGCCAGCTCCAGGCCGCCGGAGACGTAGTCGTTGTGGATGTGGGTCTCCACCACGTGGGTGACGCGTACGCCCTTCTCGCCCGCGAGGTACAGGATCCGGTCGATGTCGCGCTGCGGGTCGACCACGATCGCCACCGTGCCGTCGGAGGCCAGGTAGCTGCGGTCGCCGAGCGAGGACGTCGCGATGACGGACACCTCAACTGCCATTGCCGTGCTCCTTGTGGGATAAAATACCCCGGGGGGTATGCGGCGGACACACGTCGGGGGTGTTGACGTGTGCAATCTGTCTACCCGCACACGGCACTGTCACGCAACGTGTGCGGTGCGTTTCTTCCGGTGGTGGTCAGGCGAGGGCGAGGAAGAGCTTCTCCAGCTCCTCCTCGGTCATCTCCGGGGAGTCGCCCCGCTCGCGGGCGGCGGTGCAGTGGCGCATGCCGGAGGCGATGATCTTGAAGCCGGCCCGGTCGATCGCCTTCGACACCGCCGCGAGCTGGGTCAGCGCCTCGCGGCAGTCCTGGCCGGTCTCCATCATCTCGATGACCGCGTTGAGCTGGCCCCGGGCCCGCTTCAGGCGGGTCAGGGCGTCGCTCGTCATCTCGGGTCGCAGCTTCACCGCGCGCCTCCTCGCTCTCTCCCGGCATACCCCCGGGGGTACCCGTACGTGCCCATGCTATCCCCTGAAGCGAGAGGCGTACGCGTCCGCGCGGTGATCCTGGTCGCTCCGGCGGGGCCCAGGCACCGGGAATCCCGGCGCCGCCGCGACGCAGGGTCCTCGGGGCATCGACGCAACGCTTATCCTGTGCCCCGACCGCCCATCGGAAGGGACGCGATGCCGTCGCGGCAGGACCAGCTGCACTCGTACCAGTTCACCGTCCAGCGGGCCGTCGCCGCCCTGGTGATGCGGGAGACCGACCCGGCGCAGTCGCCGTTCCGACGGCTCGCCGGCGCCGGCCTGGCCAGCGTGCTGGTCGCGGCCATCGGCCTGGGCGGCTTCGCCCTCTACGGCCTCTTCACCGGGGGCGGCAGCACGTGGCGCGACCCGGGCGCGGTGATCGTGGAGAAGGAGTCCGGGGCCCGGTTCGTCTACCGGGAGGAGAAGCTGCACCCGGTGCTCAACTACGCCTCGGCCCTGCTGATCATCGGTGCCGAGCGGCCGAAGACGGTGCTCGTCTCCCGTCGCGCCATCGACGGGGTGCCGCGCGGGCTGCCGCTGGGCATCGCCGACGCCCCCGACTCGCTGCCCGCCAGGGGCCGGCTCTCCACCGCGCCGTGGACGGTCTGCTCCGCCGCCGGCGAGGCCGACCGGACGACGCCCCGCTCCGCGCTGCTGATCGGCGTGACCGCCGGTGGCGGCCGGGCCCTCGGCGAGGACGCGCTGCTGCTGCGCCACCCCGACGGCGGGCTGCACCTCGTCTGGCACCAGCGCCGTTACCTGGTTCGTGACACCAACCGGGTGCTGGCCGCCCTGGCGGCCACCCGGGCCCGGGCGGTCCCGGCGGCCCCGGCCCTGCTCAACAGCCTGCCTGCCGGCGTCGACCTCGCCCCGCTCGCCCTGCCGGCCGAGGGGGAGCGCTCCGCGCGGGTGTCCGGGGCGCGGATCGGCGACGTCTACCTGGTGCGCAACTCCGGGGGTGGCCGGCAGTACGCCGTCGCGCTGCGGGACGGCCTGGCCGGCATCACCGAGTTGCAGGCTGGCCTGCTGCTGGCCCGCACCGGCCAGGGCGAGCCGGAGCCGATCACGCTCGGGCGGTTCGCGGCGCTGCCCAAGCTGCCCGACCTGGCCCCGACGGGGCCCACGGCACCGCCGACCGCGCCGCCCCGGCTGGCCGCCTCCGACGGGGCGGGGCTCTGCGCCCGGGTGGGCGACGACGGTGGCGTCACGGAGGTCCGGCTCGGCGTACGGCTGCCCGACCTCGCCGCCGCGCCGCGCACCGTCCCGGCGGCCGGGGGTGGGGTGCGCGCCGACCACGTCGTGGTGGAGCCGGGCCGTGGCGCGGTGGTCGAGGCGGTCGCGGCGCCCGGTGCGACCGGCGGCGCGGTCTCCGTGGTCACCGACCTGGGCCGACGCTACGTCCTTGCCGGCGGCGAGGTGCTGGGCACGCTCGGCTACCGCGACGTGCGGCCGGTGCGGCTGCCGGCCAGCCTGGTCGCCCTGGTGCCCGCCGGCGCCACGCTCGACCCGGCAGCCGCGCGGGTCGTCGCCGCCCCCGCCTGAGCGCGCCGCCGGCTGGGCCGGTGCCAGTGCCGGAGCCGCGCCGCCGGCTGGGCCGGTGCCGTGCCTCTGCCGGAGTCGCGCCGCCGGCTGGTCCGGCACCGTGCCCCCCCGCCGGAGCCGCGCCGCGACCTCGGGTGGCCTCGGCGAGGGCGAACCGGTCGGGCTCGGCCGGGCGGGGCTCAGTCGGCGGGGCGGCGCAGCACGGTGACGGCGAAGTCGGCGTCGTCGCGCCACGGACGCAGGTCCCAGGTGGCGAAGCGGTGCTCCAGCCGCAGGCCGGCGGCCACCGCGTCGGCGTCGAAGCCGGTCAGCGGGTAGCCCCGGTCGGTGCCGAAGCCGACCGCCAGCACGCCGTCGGGGCGCAGGTGGGCGGCGACGCGGCGCAGCACCTCCCGCTCGGTGCCGGGGGCGACGAAGGCCAGCACGTTCCCGGCCACGACCGCCGCGTCGAACGGCTCCGGCTCGCCGGCCGCCGCCAGGTCCAGCTCGGCCAGGTCGGCGACCAGCCAGCGCGGGCCCGGGTGGTCGGTGCGGGCGGCCTCCACCAGCGCCGGGTCGGCGTCCACCCCGATCACGGTGTGGCCCCGGGCGGCCAGCGCCGCGCCCACCCGGCCGGTGCCGCAGCCGGCGTCGAGGATCCGGGACCCGGGTGCGACCAGCGCGTCCAGCAGGCGGGCCTCGCCGGCCAGGTCGGCCCCCTCGGCGGCCAGCCGGCGGAACCGGTCGATGTACCACTGCGAGTGCTCCGGACCGGTCTCGGTCTCCCAACGGGTCGGGTTTGCCATGCCGCCACCGTAGCCGGGTCCCCGGTGCTCCCCGGGGGGCGGGGCGGACGGGGCGATGCCCCGCCGGTGCCGTGGGCCGGGGAAACCGTGGCCGCTCAGGCCGGCGGGACGTCGCCGCCCGGGCCTCCCACCGGCGAGCCGGCAGCGCCGGCCGACGGATCGACGACCCAGTGGTTGGTGCGGAAGAGGCGGCCGGCGAACTCCGTCTGCTCCTCGCCGACGAGGGCGAAGCCGACCGACCGGCAGATCGCGTTCGACGCGGCGTTGGTCGTGGCGGGGAAGGCGTGGACGAGGCCCCACCGGCCGTCCGCCCGGGCCAGGGCGAGCACGGCGCGGACGGCTCTGCCCGCCAGGCCCCTGCCCTGGAACTCCGGCACGACCATCCAGCCGATCTCGGAGACGCCCCCGTGGGAGTACAGCGTCACCGTCCCCGCCACCTGCGCGGAGTCGCCGGTAATGATCATCTTGATCCAGGCGCTACCGTCCCGGACGGTCTCGAGGTCACGCCGGAGCTGGGCGGGCACGCGCTCACGCGGCTGCGGGCCGCCCAGCTCCGCCATCACGGCCGGATCGCAGCGCATCCGCACGTACGCGTCGAGGTCGCCCGGCTCCACGTCGCGCAGCCGCATCCCGACCGCGGGCGGGGCAGCCGTGGGCGCGTCGTCGTCGGGGACCGCGCCGGGGGAGGCATCCACCCGGCCCATCCTCGGTCAGCGCCCACCGCGCGGCAACCCCGCCCGCCGCCTCAGCCCTTCTCCGCCCCGCTGGTGAGCCCCTCGGTGAGCAGGCGCTCGCTGGCGAAGAAGAGGATCACGATGGGCAGGGTGAGGATCACCGAGCCGGCCATCAGGACCGTCTTGGGCACCTCGACGCCGTCCGCGAGCTGCGCCAGCCCCAGCGACACCGTCCACCGGTGCGGCTTGTCGACCAGGAACAGCAGGGCGAAGAGGAACTCGTTCCAGGCGATCATGAAGTCGTACAGGGCGACGGCCATGATGGACGGCGCCGCCAGGGGGAGGCTAACCCGGCGGATGATGCCGAGCCGCCCGGCGCCGTCGATGGCGGCCGACTCCTCCAGGCTGACCGGGATCGTCTCGAAGTAGTTGCGCAGCATGTAGACCGAGACCGGCAGGGTCTGCGAGATGTAGACCAGCACCAGGCCGAGCAGCGAGCCGCGCAGCCCGGCCCGGGTGAAGACCACGAAGAGCGGGATGGCGATGACGATCGACGGGAACAGGTAGACCGCCAGGAAGAGGAAGTCGACCTGCCGCCGGCCGAAGAACCGCAGCCGGGCGACCGCGTACGCGCCGGGGACCGCCACGGCCAGCGTCAGCAGCGTCGCCGCGACGGCGACCAGGCCGCTGTTGCGCATGAAGGTCAGGAATCCCTGGCCGCCGTCGTCGACGGCCTTCACCACCTCGGCGTACGTGTCGAAGGTCAGCTCGCCCAGCCCCACGACCAGCGAGCCGGGGTCGAGCAGCAGCCGCTCGATGGGGCGCACCGAGAGCACCAGCATGTAGTAGAAGGGAAAGACGGTGACCAGCAGGAACGCGGCGATCACCAGCCGGCGCAGCCAGCGCAGGCCCACCGTCTCGATCCGGTCCCGGTCCATCAGCCGTCCCTCCGTCCGCCGAAGAAGCGCAGGTACACCACCACGAACACGATGAGCACCACGGCGAGCACGACCGCCTGCGCCGCCGCCGCGCCGATGTCCGTACGCGCGGTCAGGAACTCGTAGACCCGGACGCTGACCACCTCGGTGCCGGCGGCCCCGCCGGTGAGCAGGTAGACGTCGTCGAACTTGTTGAACGTCATGATGAAGCGCAGCACCCCCAGCAGGCCGATCACCGGCAGCAGCTGCGGCAGCAGGATGTGCCGGAACCGCTGGGTGGGCGTGGCCCCGTCGACCCGGGCCGCCTCCTCCAGTTCGCCCGGCACCGCTTGGAGCCGGGCGAGCAGGAACAGGAACGCGAAGGGGAAGTAGCGCCACGCCTCGAAGGCGACGACCGTGGCCAGGGCCGTCGACTCCTGGGACAGGAACGGCACCGGGGTGTCCCAGCCGAGGAACCGCCGGCCCCAGTCGTTGACGATGCCGAGCTGGGGGTCGAGCATCACCTGCCAGACGAAGGTGACCGCGACCACCGGCGCCACGTACGGCAGCAGCATCGACGCGCGCACCAGGGTGCGACCCCGGAACGGCCGGCGGACGACCAGCGCCGCCACCAGGCCGAGCACGATCGAGCCGGCGGTGCTGGCCACGGCGTAGACCAGTGTGGTCCACAGCGTGTCGGCGAAGCCGGGGGTGTTCAGCACCCGCTCGACGTTGTCCATCGTGAACTCGCCGAACAGCCCGGTACGCCGCAGCGTCGCCAGGCGTACCCGCTGGAAGGCCAACACGACGGTCCAGACGATGGGGATGCCGATCACGGCGACCACGACGAGCAGGGTCGGGGCGACCAGCGCGAGCCCGGCGCGGGACTCGCGGCGGCGCAGGGTCAGTGGTCTGCGGCGGCGGGCCGGGGCCGGCCGCTCCCGGGCGGGGGAGCGGCCGGTGTCCGGTGGGGCGGTGGTCAATTGACGCCCGCCTTGATCGCCTCCACGTCCTTCTTCGCCCGTCCGGCGGCCGCTGCGGCGTCGGTCTTGCCGGCGACCACGTCGTTCAGGGCCTTGGGCACCGGCAGCTCGCCGAGGATCGCGCCGACGAGCTTGCCCTGGCCCTGGGTGAGCCCCCACCGCTGGAAGGTGTCGGGGCTGCGGCGCAGGCTGGCGAGCACCTCCTCGCCGTAGACCTCGGCGAGCGGCTTCCTGGTGTCGACGCCGGCCTGGCTGGTGTTCCAGGCGGTGAGGAACTTCTCCGGCTCCTGCGGCGTGCCCTTGCGGACGGGGAAGCGCCCCTCGGGGGACATGCCGAACCAGCGCGGGTAGCCGTCGCCGAGCATGTGCTCCACGAAGGACCTCGCCGGGTCGGCGGCGGCGCCGTCGAGCACGGCCCAGGAGCTGATCTCGCCGTACTGGGCGGGTTCGGCGCCGTTCGGGCCCTTGATCGCGGTGACGAAGCCGCTGTTCTTCGCGAGGAACGCCGGGTCGGCCTGGCACTGCGGGCAGGTCGGCCTGGCGTCGTCGCGCAGGCCGGCCAGCTCGTCGAGGATGAACGGCGACCAGACCAGCATGGCCGCCTTGCCGGCGAAGTAGGTGGCCCGGGTGGTGTCGACGTCCTGCGCGCCCCTGACCGAGCTGGTGCGCATCAGGTCGCCGTAGAACCGGAACGCCTCGACGCACTCCGGGGAGTCCAGCTTCACGGCCCCGGAGTCGTCGGTGAGCTGGCAGTTGTTGGCGAGCGCGAGGTGTTCGAAGGTCTGCTGGGTGAACACGTCGCCGGGGGCGGTGGCGGCGGTGACGCCCGCGACGCCGCCGGTGTTGAGCCTCGTCGCGGCGGCGGCGATCCTCTCGTACGTGTCGGGGGCGGGCAGCCCGGCGGCGGCGAACAGGTCCTTGCGGTAGACGAGCAACTGCCCCCAGCCGTCGCTGGGCACGGCGAGCTGCGTGCCGTCGTCCGCGGTCAGCTCCAGGGCCCGCGGCGAGAAGGTCTGCCTGCCGAGCTTCTCGACGACCTCCGCGTTCGCCGAGGAGTGCAGCAGTTCGTTGCCGGCGAGGGTGCGCACGCCGGCGAGCGACACCGAACCGACCACGTCGGGCAGTTCGCCGGCGGCGGCGCTGGTGGCGATCAGGGCGGGGAACTGGTCCTCGTTCACGGTGACCAGGTCGACGGCGATGCCGGTGCTGGCGGTGAAGTCCGCGATGATCGCCTTGGTGGCGGTGACCCGGTCGGCCACGTCCTCCAAGCTCCACACGGTGATCTTCCTGCTGTTGTTGTCGGATTCTTCGTCGCCGCAGCCCAGCAGACCGGCCCCGGTGACTGCCATGATCAGGGTGGCGGCGAGTATCCGCATCGGAGGTGCTGACATCGGTGGCACTCCTCTCGAAGGGTATACAAGGGATTCAACCCCTTCGATTGATCAATTACAAGACATATGCCGATTTATTGCCTACGATGGAGCCCAGTGCTACCGGGATGTGACTCATGGTCAACTGGGTTGTCTCACTCGCCGGGCCCCGACGGATCAGCCTCGAGCCCTGCCCCCCGGATCCGCTCGGCCCCGGTCGGGTCCGCGTCCGCACCTGCTACTCCGGCATCTCGGCCGGCACGGAGCTCACCCTCTACCGGGGCAGCAACCCCCGGCTGAGCAAGGACTGGGACGACGTCAGCCGGATGTTCGTGCCCCGGCAGACCGCGGTGCCGTACCCGCTGGTGGGCTTCGGCTACGAGGAGGTCGGCGAGATCATCGAGGTCGCGCCCGACGTGGCCGACCGGCGCGCCGGGCAGGTCGTCTGGGGCATCTGGGGGCACCGCGCCGAGGCCGTCGTGCCCGCCGACACGGTGCACCCGCTGCCCGCCGGGCTGGATCCCCTCGCGGCGGTCTTCGCCCGCCCGGGGGCGATCGCCCTCACCGCCGTGCTCGCCGGCGACCTGCACCTGGGCGACTGGGTCGCGGTCTTCGGCCAAGGCGTCATCGGGCTGCTCGCCACCCGGCTCGCCGCCCTCTCCGGCGCACGCGTGGTCGCCGTCGACCGGGTGCCCGCCCGGCTGGCGCACGCCGGCCGACTCGGCGCCCGGATCGTCGTCGACGCGGGTGCCGAGTCCGCCGCGGCCGTGCTGCGCCGGGCCACCGGCGGCCGGGGCGCGGACGTCTGCCTGGAACTGTCCGGGGCGTACCCGGCGCTGCACGAGGCGATCCGCTCCACCGCTCACGCCGGTCGCGTCGTGGCCGCCGGCTTCTACCAGGGACAGGCCGACGGGCTCGGCCTGGGTGAGGAGTTCCACCACAACCGGATCCAGCTGGTGGCGGCCCAGGTCTCCGGGCCGACCCCGGCGCCCGGCATGGCCGGCCGGTGGACCGGGGCCCGCGTCGCACACACCTTCATGGACCTGGTGGCCGAGGGCAGCGTCGACCCGCTGCCGCTCGTGAGCCACGTCGTCGACGCGAGCGCGGTGGCCGACGCGCTGGCGCTGCTCGACCGCGGTGACGCGGACGCCCTCCAAGTGGTGCTGAGGTTCCCATGACGATTCCCCTGGCCTGCCAGGAGCAGCTCCTGCCGGGCACCGACCTGATCCAGAAGTACGCGCTCGCCACCGCGCTCGGCTACGACGCGATCGAGCTGCGCGGCTCCGGCGACCTCGGCCTCGCCCGCCGGCTGCCCGAGCTGCGCCGGGCCCGCGCCGCCGGGGTGGTCATGCCCACCGTCTGCGTGGAGATGGACCACTTCATCGGCGACTTCGACCCCGAGCGCTCCCGCGACGCCGTACGCAACCTGCGCTCCCAGCTCTCCGTGATGGCCGAGCTCGGCGGTGTCGGCGCGATGACCCCGGCCGCGTGGGGGATGTTCTCCCGGCGGCTGCCGCCGTTCGAGCCGCCCCGCCCACCCGCCGCCGACCGGCAGGTGCTCGTCGACGCCCTGGGCGAGCTGGGGGAGCACGCCCGCGCCGAGGGGGTCACCCTCTTCCTGGAACCGCTCAACCGGTACGAGGACCACATGGTCAACCGGCTCGCCGACGCGGTCGCCCTCTGCGCGGCCGTCGGGCTGCCCACGGTGCGGGTGGTGGCGGACACCTTCCACATGAACATCGAGGAGGACGACGTGCACCGGGCGCTGCGCGCCGCCGCCCCGTACCTCGGGCACGTGCAGGTCAGCGACTCCAACCGCCACCAGCCCGGCGCCGGGCACCTCGACTGGCCGGCGCTGCTCCGCACCCTGCTGGAGCTCGACTACCGGGGCTGGCTGGCGCTGGAGTGCCGGCTGCGCGGCGACCCCGTACGCGCCCTGCACCAGGCCGCCGCCGTGCTGCGTCACGCCCAACCCCGGCAGGCGGCGGCGTGAGCACCGGGACCGCCGGCGGCCCGCCCACCGCCGTCGACGCCGGCGCCCACGACCGGGGGGCCCTGCGCCGCCTCGCCGTCGCCACCCTCGACGCCAACTGGGAACACGACCACACGGTGCCCTCGCGCACCCTCTACCCGCACCAGTGGAGCTGGGACTCGGCATTCATCGCGATCGGCTGGTCCCACGTCCGCCCCGAGCGCGCCTGGTGCGAGCTGGCCAGCCTGTTCCGCGCCCAGTGGGTCGACGGGCGGGTGCCGCACATCGTGTTCAACCCGGCCCTGCGGGTCGGCTCGTACTTCCCCGGGCCGGAGTTCTGGGAGTCGGGGCTCGCCGAGGGCGCCCCGGCGGCCGCCACCTCCGGGCTGATCCAGCCGCCCGTGCACGCGCCCGCCGCCTGGCTCGCGTACCGGCGGTGCCCCTCGGAGCAGGCGCGGGCCGCGCTGCGCCGGCTCTATCCCCGGCTGGTGGCCCAGCAGCGCTACCTCGCGACCCGCCGGGACGTCGGCGGGGGCGGGCTGGCCTGCATCGTCCACCCGTGGGAGTCCGGGCTGGACAACAGCCCCGCCTGGGACGCGCCGATGGCGGCGGTGCCCGCCGACGCGGCCGTCATGCGCGCGTACCGCCGGCACGACACCGCGCACGCCGACGCCGCGCACCGGCCCACGGACCTCGACTACGCGCGCTACGTCGCGATCGTGGCGTCCTACCGCGAGCGCCGCTACCGCGACGACGACCTCGCCGGCCGGCACCCGTTCCTGGTGGAGTGTCCGCTGGTCAACGCCGCCATGGGCGCCGCCGAGCACGCCCTCGCCCGGATCGCGCCGCTGGTCGGCGCCGACCCCGGCCCGCACCGGGAGCGCGCCGCGCGGATCACCGAGGCCCTGGTGCGCCGGCTGTACGAGCCGACGACGGGCACCTTCCACCCTCGGGACCTGCGCGCCGACCGCCTCGTGCCGGCCCGGACGGTGCTCGGGCTGGCCCCGCTGGTCCTGCCCGACCTGCCCGCGCGGCAGGTGTCGGCGCTGGTCGCCGAGGCCTGCTCGCCGCGCTTCGGGCTGGCCGCCCGGATGGACCGGCCGCTGCCCAGCCACGACCGCACCGCGCCGGACTTCGAGCCGCTGCGCTACTGGCGCGGGCCGAGCTGGATGAACGTCAACTGGCTGGTGCGCCGGGGGCTGCTGCGCCACGGCCGTCCGGACCTGGCGGCCGGCCTGCGCGACTCGATGATCGAGCTGGTGGCCCGCTCCGGCTGCCACGAGTACTTCCACCCGGACACCGGGGCTGGGCTGGGCTCACCGGCGTTCGGCTGGACGGCCGCGCTGCTGCTCGACGTCCTCGCCGACGACCCGGCCGGCTGATACCGGCCGGGTCGTCCCCGGTCAGCCGGCGGGTACAACGTCCGTCGACCGCCCCGCGCCCGGGTCGGCCGGACGGCGGGGTCGTTTACCGGTGCCGGGCGCGGGTAAGCGTGGGGCCGCTGACGACAGGAGGCTGCCGTGCGGTTCCCCCTCTTCGTCGACGCGGTGTCGCGCCGCGCCGGACTACCCACCGCCCAGGCCGCCACGATCGCCCGCGCCGTGTTGCAGACCATGGTGGAACGGATGAGCGGCGGTACGGCCGGTTACCTCCCCGACGAACTCGACGGCTACCTCGCGGGCCCCGGTGCCGGCGACGGCCCGCCCGGCGCGCCCGGTCCGGCGGACTTCGTGCGTCGGGTGGGGGAGCGGGCCGGGACGGACGAGGCCACCGCCCGGGCGGGAACCGGTGCCGTCTTCGCCACCCTGCGGGAGGCGGTCACCGTCGACGAGTTCCGCGACATGGTGGCCCGGCTGCCCCGGGACTTCGACGGCATGACCCAACCGATCCCCCGACCCGACGACGCCTGACCGGCCACCCGCCACCGCCCACGCACCGTCGCGGCGGCCCGCCACGCGGATCCTTGCGGGCGGGCGTCGAGCCTTATGCTGCTTCCGACCCGAAGGTATAGGCAGATCATGAGGCCCCTCCCGGAGCATGGTGGTCGGCCCGATCGCGGTCGGCCCGCCGATGCCTCGGAGGGCGCCGCACCCCGGGTCGCTCCGGCGCGCCGGAGCGACCCACCACCCGTTCCGGCGCCAGCGGCACCGGAACGGCCCCTCCCGACGAAAGGCGCGCGGTGACCTGGTTCCTCTCCGCCGGCGGCTGGCACCCGGCGCCGGTCCAACTCTTCTGCCTGCCCTACGCGGGCGGGGGCGCGACCGTCTACCGGCGCTGGCAGGACGAGCTCGGCCCCGACGTCGAGGTGCTGCCGGTGCAACTGCCCGGCCGCGAGAACCGGATCAGCGAGAACCCGGTGTTCAAGGTCGTCGACGTCGCGCACGCCATCGCCGAGCGGGCCCGTGGCCCGTACGCGATCTACGGCCACTCGATGGGCGGCCGGGTCGCCTTCGAGGTCGTCCGCGAGCTGCGCCGCGCCGGGCGTCCGCTGCCGCTGCGGCTCTACGTCGGCGGCGCCCGCGCCCCGCACGTCAGCGCGCCCAGCCACTTCGACGGGCTGTCCCGGGTGGACGACGACGAACTGCTGCGTCGCCTGGCGGCCGGCGGCGGACTGCCGGCGGGGCTGCTGGACTACCCGGAGCTGGTCGAGCTGCTGCTGCCCCTGCTGCGCGCCGACCTCGCCCGGGTGGACGACTACCGCTACACCCCCGAGGAGCCGCTGCCGATGCCGATCGTGGCGTTCAGCGGGCGCGGCGACGACACCGTCTACCGGGAGCACAGCGCCGGCTGGCGGGAGCACACCGCCGCCGGCTTCACCCTGCACGAGATCGACGGCGGGCACTTCTTCCTCAACGAGCGGCTGCCCGACCTGCTCGCCGTGATCCGGGCGGACCTCACCGCCGCCCGCACCGACGCGGCCACCCGCCACCACGGGTGAGCCGCCCCGCCACGGCCGCCCTCCGGGCCGCCATCCCGCTGTTCCGCGGCAGCCCGCGGCGACGGCGGCGACGACAGGAGCGAGAGCATGAGTGATCGGATCGCCACGCTGCCGATCGTCGTCGAGAACGACGGCCGCGAGCTGACCGAGCTGATCGCCGCCCGCCGCGCGGAGCTGCGGGCGGACCTGGTCGAGCACGGCGGGCTGCTGTTCCGCGGGTTCGACGTCGGCGGCGTCGAGGGCTTCGACCGGGCGGTGCGGGCGCTCTCCGGCGAGCCGCTGGTCTACACCGAGCGTTCGTCGCCCCGGCACGCCATCGCCGGCCGGGTCTACACCTCGACCGACTACCCGCCGAACGAGGAGATCTTCCTGCACAACGAGAACTCGTACCAGGCCCGCTGGCCGTTGACGCTGTTCTTCTACTGCATCACCGCGCCGCAGACGCGCGGCGCCACCCCGCTGGCCGACGTCCGCCGGGTGTACGCCGAGATCGATCCGACGGTACGCGAGGAGTTCGTCCGCCGCCGCTGGATGCTGGTGCGCAACTTCCACGGTGACTTCGGCACTCCGTGGCAGCACGTCTTCGGCACCGACGACCGGGCCGAGGTCGAGGCGTACGCGGCGGCGAACCGGATCGAGCTGGAGTGGCGGGGCGGCGGCGGGCTGCGTACCCGCGCGGTGCGCGACGTCGTGCACCACCGGCCCGGATCGGACACCCCGCGCTGGTTCAACCACGCCACGTTCTTCCACGTGAGCACCCTCGCCAAGGACCTCCAGGAGGGGCTGCTGGCCATGTTCGGCACCGACGGGCTGCCGGCCAACACGTACTACGGCGACGGCGGCGAGATACCCGCCGACGTCATGGACCACCTGCGGGCCGCGTACCGGGCGGCCAGCGTCCGCTTCGACTACCGGCGCGACGACGTGCTGGTCGTGGACAACATGACCGCCGCGCACGGCCGGGAGCCGTTCACCGGCCCTCGCAAGATCGCCGTCGCGATGGCCGAGCCGCACGACCCCGTGGCGGCCGACGGCAGGTGACGCCTACCGGTCGGCGACGTCGGTCTCCGGCAGCTCCTCCGGGTTCGCGACCCAGGCGGAGAAGACCGGCAGGCCGTGCCACGGGCCGGTCGTGCCGCCGGCCCGGCTGTCGGTGGCGACCGCGACCACGGCGTACGGGTGGCCGAAGCGCAACTCGGCCACCCGGGCCACCCCCTCCGGCGGAAGGCTCTCGAGCATGGCGAATCCGGTGACGGCGGCCGCCTCGAAGCCGTACCGGCCGTAGCGGGCCATGGCGGCCTGTGCCGCCTCGAACTTCAGCCCCGGGGCGCCCAGCAGTTCGCCGAAGACCTCCGCGACGGCGGGGAAGCCCGACCCGGGGGCGGCCAGCTCGTGCCGGCTCCTGGCCGACCAGCACGGCAGTACGGCCGTGAGCCGCTCCTCCCGGCCGTCCGGCGCGTTCGTGCGGGTCGGCTCCTCACGCACGGTCCAGATCGGGCCGTCGCCCAGCGGGACGTCGAACAGGGAACGCCGATCCGCCGGAAGGCGGTCCGGCGGAGTGGTGGCGACCGCCGCCGCCACCTCGTGGGCGGCGGCGAGGACGTCCCCGGCCGGCACCTCGGGCGCCGCCGCGACCGAGACCACCGACAGCCCGGCCGTGCCCTCGGCGGTCCGCGCCGGCTTGGCGGTGGCGGCGTGGGCGGCCACGGTGCCGGCCCGCACGGTGTCGGTGATCCAGCACTGGTGGCCGTACTCGGGGCTGCGCAGCACCCGGCGCAGCCGGCCGGTCCAGGAACTGCCCGGCCCGAGCGCGCCCGCCGGCGCCACCTCGAACGGGTCCTCCCAGGAGATCCGGGTGGCCAGGGCGCTGGCCAGGACGAGCAGCACCTGCGGCGTCACCGTCAGCGGGAACTTCCTGATCAGGTCGAGGGTGTGGGTCCGGGCCCACGCGTCGAGGGCGTCCTGTTCCGGCACCGGTCCGGTGGCGGTCGACGCGGGCAGGGTCGCCCGCCATCCGTCGAGCCCGGTCGTCTCGATCCCGGGTCGGTGCCAGAACGCGGTCGCCGAGGGCACCAGGGGGTGTGGCGCGGCCACCAGGGCGTGGGCCGCCCGCGCGGCGGTCTCCGCGTCGGTGCCGAGCGTCTCCTCCAGGGCGGTGCGGGTCGGGCCGGTGGCGGCCGGTGCGGCGAGCGCCAGCAGCAGCCACGCGCCGAGCGGGGAGGCGACGTGGTGCCCGTCGCCGATCACGGCGTGCAGGCGGTCGGCGTAGCGGGCCAGGGGGGTACGGATGTCGGTGGTCACCGCTTCACTGTGCCCGCTCGGCGGGCCGCCGTCACCTCCTGTCGGTCAGCCGCACCAGCCGCGACGGCCGGGCGGGGACCACGGTCGGGGGCGTCGAGGCACCCGGGTGGGGCAGCCGCTCGGGGCGACGACCGGGTCGGTACTCGAAGTGCCACCACTCGTTGTCGTACACCCGGTGCAGATGGTGGCGCGCGCCGTACGTCTCCAACCAGCGCGCGCCCTCGGCGGGCCGTACGTCGAGGGCCGTGCCCGCGACGTGCCGCGACTCGTGCGGTGGGAGTACCCGCAGCCGGGCTGCCTCCGGGGACCCGGCGCACCGGACCGCCTCGGCGAACAGGCGTGCCTGCTCCTCGGCGGTCCGGTGCCCGGACGTGAGCCCGATCAACTCACCGTCGCGCCAGAGGGCCTGCGCCCGGGCGGCCTCGAAGGCCGCGCGCGTGGCGGGCGTCAGGCCGGTCAGGTCCTCGGCCGGAAATCGCGTCGCCAGTGCCCACTGGCAGGCCACATGCTTCGCCCGGCCGCGCGCGACGACGAACGCCACCGGCAGGAGCCCCACCGCGAGAGTCAGCGTGACGGCCTGGTACACGCGATCGCGGCGCCGGGCGGACCGGGCCGCGCTCATGATGTTCGTCTGCCGGGCCAGGCGGACGACGACGGACCTGATCCGTGGCCCGGCCGGCGCCCGCCGTCGACCGGGAGGCCGTCGCCTCGTCGATGCCCCTGACCCGTGGCACTCCACGTCATCGACCGGAATCATGGAGTCAGAATTCCGCAACCGTCACGCGCCGGCCTGAGTACGACTACTCAGCGCGTGGTCGCGGGTCGGTCGGTTTTGTCACCGGACTGTCATGAGACCGCAGGGTCACCTCCAACATCGACGCCGAGAGTGATCGCCGGTCGTCGCCGACGTCCGTGGCGGCCGAGCCCCGGCCGACCCGTACGCCCGCCGGAACGACGTCGGCACCGGCGGCGACAACTTTCCGAGTTCCCGGGCCCCGGACGGGGCGCGGGACAACCCGACATGCGGGCCGACCGGCGCGCGCGGAGCCGGGAACGCGGCCCGCGGACCGGGCAGCCCACGGAGGTCCACAGACCATGACCGTGTCCGCGACAGGTCCGGCAACCGACGACAACACCCCGCCGGGCGACGCACCACCTGAGCCTGGCCGCCCGGCGCAGGGCATCGACCGGACGGTGCTGGGCGTCGCCGCCGCGGTGACCGTTCTCTTCGTCGCGTGGGGCATCGTCGCCACCGACAACCTCGCCTCGGTCACCGACACCGCGCTCGACTGGGTGGTCCGGTCGTTCGGCTGGGTCTTCGTGCTGGCCAGCACCGGCTTCGTGGTGCTGTCGGTCTGGCTGGCGCTCAGCCGGTACGGCCGGATCAAGCTCGGCCGCGACGACGACGAGCCCGAGTTCTCCACCGTCTCCTGGGTGGCGATGATGTTCAGCGCCGGCATGGGCATCGGCCTGATGTTCTGGGGCGCCGCCGAGCCGCTGTCGCACCTGGCGACCCCGCCGCGTGGCCTCAACGAACCGAACTCCCCGCAGGCCGCGCGGGTGGCCATGGAGTACTCCTTCTTCCACTGGGCGCTGCACCCGTGGGCGATCTACGCCGTGGTGGGCCTCGCGCTGGCCTACTTCACCTTCCGCAAGGGTCGGCGCGGCCTGATCAGCAGCGCCTTCTTCCCGCTCATCGGGGAGCGCGCCAACCGGGGACCCGGCCGGGCCATCGACATCTTCGCGATCTTCGCGACGCTGTTCGGGTCGGCCGTCTCCCTCGGGCTGGGCGCCCTGCAGATCAACAGCGGCCTGACGAACCTGTGGGACGTGCCGAAGTCCACCCCACTGGCGATCGGCATCATCGCGGTGCTCACCGTGGCGTTCGTGGTCTCCGCCGTCACGGGCGTCAAGCGGGGCATCCAGTTCCTGTCGAACACCAACATGGTGCTCGCGGTGGCGCTGATGTTCTTCCTGCTCGTGGTGGGCCCGACGGTCTTCGTCCTCAACACGCTCACCGCGTCGACCGGCGGTTACCTCTACGACCTCATCCCGATGAGCTTCCGCACCGGCGCCTTCGGCGGCGAGCAGTGGATGGCGGGCTGGACCATCTTCTACTGGGCGTGGTGGATCTCCTGGACCCCGTTCGTCGGCGCCTTCATCGCCCGCATCTCCAAGGGCCGCACCATCCGCCAGTTCGTCCTCGGTGTGGTGGCCATCCCGAGCCTCGTCAGCTTCGTCTGGTTCTCGGTGTTCGGCGGTACGGCCATCAACCTGCAACTCAACGGCACCGACCTGTCGGCCGCGGTGAAGGAGAGCCCGGAGGCGGCGCTCTTCGCGGTCCTGCGGGAGTTCCCGTTCTTCACCGTCACCGCGATCCTGGTCATGGTGCTGGTGGCGCTCTTCTTCGTCAGCGGCGCCGACGCCGCCTCGGTGGTGATGGGCACGCTCTCCTCGCGCGGCAGCCTGGAGCCGAAGGCCTGGCTCGTCTCCATGTGGGGCGTGCTGACCGGCCTGGTGGCCGCGGTGCTGCTGCTCGCCGGCGGACTGTCCGCCCTGCAGTCGCTGACCATCCTCGCCGCGCTGCCGTTCCTGTTCGTCATGGTCGGCATGGTCGTCGGCCTGCTCCGCGAGCTGCGGCGCGAGCCGGACAGCGCCACGATGGCCCCGGAACTGCGGGCCCTCGTGTCCGCCGGCACGTCACCGGCCGCCACGAGGCCCGAGTCCTCCTGACCCCGGCGCGTGCGGCGTGGGCCGTCCCTCCGAACCCGGGGGCGGCCCACGCCGCACGTGGGCTCCGTACCATCGTGGACGTCCGTACGGGCGGCGCCTCCCGGCGGCGCCGGGCCGAGCGAGGAGGCGTGTCGTGACCCAGGCCCAGCCGGCTGCCGCGCGGGCGCCGCGCCTGATCGTGCTCAACGGGCCACCCGGCTGCGGCAAGTCGACGCTGGCCCGCAGGTACGTCGAGGACCACCCCCTCGCGCTCGACCTCGACATCGACCGGATCCGTGACCTCATCGGGCGGTGGCGTGATCATGCCGGTCCCGCCGGTCTCCTCGCCCGCGCCGTCACGCTGGCGGCGGCCCGGGCGCACCTGGCCGGCCGCCACGACGTGATCATTCCGCAGTTCCTCGGCCGTCCCGAGTTCATCGAACAGGCCGAGCGCGTGGCGTACGACACCGGCGCCCGGTTCCACGAGATCGTCCTGCTCGACGGCAAGGAGAACGCGCTGTGGCGGTTCGCCGAACGCAGCCGTACCTCCACGGATCCGGCGCATCTCGACGCCCAGCGCCTGCTCGACCGGCATGGCGGGACCACCGAGCTGGCGGCGATGTACGACCGGCTGCTCGCCGTCGTCGCCGCCCGGCCCGGGACGAGCGTGGTGCGCAGCGAGCACGGCAGGGAGGACGAGGCCTACCGCCAACTCCTCGCCTGCCTCAGCTAGCCGCCGTCGCTCACGCCACCATGCGCTCCTCGGCCAGCTCTGTCAGCCGGACGGTGCACAGTCCGTTGCGCTCCGCCTTCACGTCGGTCACCGTGAGCTGCGTGCCGGGGGCCAGGATGACCTCCTCCTCGCCGGTGAAGGCGGAGAACCGCCGGATGCCCACGGCCCGCACGGGCAGCACCTCGAAGAGCGTCCGCTTGCCGCGACCGCCGAGGAACGCCTGGGCCACGCCGAGCTTCGACGTGCACGACGAGACGCCCCACCACGTCACGGTCTGCCCGAGCGGGTACTGCGCCCGCAGATCCAGCGACACCCCGCGCCACAGCGGCTCCGTGCGGGCCGGGAGCCGTGACACGGCCGAGAACAGCAGCCGAAGGTACGGCAGGTACGGGACGATCCGGCCACGGTCCGGGTGGCGCAGCGTGGCGTTGATCTGCCGGTAGAAGGCCGACTCGCAGGTGTAGAGGTAGAGGGCTGCGACCTCGTCGGCGGAGAGGGCGTCGGCCCCGCCGTCGACCTGCTTCTCGCCGAACCGGTGTGACTGCTCGACGTGCCAGTCGAGCCCGGGCAGCAGCGCGGCCACCGGGGCGACGGCCGCACGGAAGTCCATCAGCGGGGTGGCGGACACGCCGGTGATCGCGGGAAGGGCCAGCCCCTCGTCCTTGACGCTGGCGAGCCGCTCGAGGTAGAGCTTGTGCAACTCCATGGTGGAGGCGATGAACGCCCCCATGCGTTCGGCCGTGCCCGTGTCGGTGCCGCCCGCGTGCGCCGCCGATCCGCTCCATCCCTTGCGGGGCAGCCAGTCGATCTCGTCGGCGCCCAGCGTCCTGAGCGCCTCGTTGACGTCGGCGAAGTGGTTCCCGTCGCAGAAGATGTCGCCCTGCGCCGCCGGATTGGGGTGGTCGAGGTGGCGGACCTCCACGCCCGGGTACTTCTTCTCGAGCCGCTGCACCACCCGCTTGAGGCTGCGCGCGTGCGCGCCCCACCACGCGAACACCACGCCCCGGTCCTCCTCGTCGGCGTGCTGCTTGGCCTTCAGGATCTCCTCGACCAGGGCCTCGACGACCGGCCGCCAGAACGCGGTGTGCCGGTCGGTGGCCATCGCCCCGTCGCCGCTGGCGGTGAGCGCCGCGTTCAACAGCAGCACGCCCTGGGTGAGCATCGCCTGGAACCACTCCGGTGGCTGCACCGTGTCGTGCTCGCGCAGCAGGGCACGGATGTCGGCGATCGGCGTCTTCTTGGCGATGCCGTGCTTCCACATCGCCGCCGCCTTGATGATGCAGCGGATGGTGACGACCCTGCCGAACTGGCTGTCGTTCCAGTCGTGGAAGGTGTTGTCGAACATGGCGATGCCGGTGGCGCTCTCGCTGCGCGGGTAGGGGTTCTGCCCGAAGACGACGACCTTCCACTTGTGCGGCGGGTGGGGCTTGAGCGCCTGGAAGGTCAGTTCCCGCACGGGCACGACCATCGGGCTGCGGCCCGGGCCGATGAAGGTGGCGGCGCCCGGCTGCGCCTCGATGACCGGCTTGACCAGCGGCAGCCACGGCTCGCCGCCGCCGGTGAACAGGTCGGCGAGGGCCAGCGGGTCGTTCGGGTCGGGCGGGGTGGGGGCGGTGGTGTCGCTCATCGCGGGCTCCCGGAGTGGCGGGCCGTGCCGGTCCGACGGCACGGGTGATCGAGGTGGGGGCATTCTGCCGCCAGCGGGCGACAGTTACGGCGCCGGCGACCGGCGCGGCCCCCAGCGCCGGCGGTTCGGGTGCCGGGCGCCGTGTGTGGCGCGACGCGGACGGTTGTCGGTGGGCGGCGATAGCGTGCTCCACGTCGGAGACAACCTCTTCCCCACCGGAGTGAACCATGACCCTCGACCGCGAGAAGCCGCTGCTCAGGGTGGTGCTGACGGACGTCAACGCGAATGTGGTGCAGGCGTGGCGTGCGGCGTTCGCCGACACCCCCGAGGTCGAGATCCACAAGGGGTCGATCCTCACCCGGCAGGCCGACGCCTGGGTCAGCCCGACCAACTCGCGGGGGCGGATGGACGGCGGCGTCGACGCGGTCGTCAAGCGGCACCTCGGGGCGGGGATCCAACTGCGCGTCCAACGGGCGATCCGCGACCAGTTCGGCGCGGCGATGCCGGTGGGCAGCGCCGTCTGCGTGCCGTCGGGGGCCACCAACCCCAGGTTCCTGATCTCGACCCCGACCATGGAGCAGTCGGCGCAGGACGTCAGCGAGACGCTGAACGTGGCGCTGGCCTGCGCCGCCGCGTTCCAGGCCATCCACACGCAGAACGAGAGGGAGCCGGGCAGCATCGCGTCGGTGGCGCTGGTCGGCATGGGCGCGGCGACCGGCCGGGTGCCGGCGCGGGTCTGCGCCAACCTGATGTGGACCGGCTACACGCTGTTCAACGACTACCACTTCCGCGACTACGACGACCTGCGGAGGACCATCCGCACGCAGCTCGACGACATCGACAGCCGCCCGGAGGAGGAGCGTGTGCGGGTGACGGTGCCGACGGTGGCCGGCGCCCGCCGTTCACGGGGCTGAGGCGTCCCGGCGGCGGGGCGAGCGCCCGCGGCGTGCCCGCTGCGGTGGGCCCGCCTCCCGCCCCGACGGTTCCGGGCGTTCGACGCGGGTGGGGTCGCCGCGGACGAGTTCGTCGTGGATGCGCCATCGGGCCGTGTCGGCGGCGCGCTCGGCGGTCTGGTCGTCGCGTGCGATCCGCTGTCGCAGCAGCTGGATGGCGAGGCGCCGGTTGAGGCTGAAGTGCCGTTCGGTGTCGACCACCACGACGATGCCCGACGGGCGGTGGGTCGCCCGCACCGCCGTGCTGACCTTGTTCCGGTGCTGGCCGCCGGGGCCGCCGGTACGGCAGGCCACGATGTCGACGTCCGCCTCCGCGAACGCCGTGGTCGGGCTGTCGAGCTGGCACGGTCGGGCGACGACGTACCAGTTCTTCCGGCCGGTGCTCGCCCGGTAGGGGCTGGGGGCCTGCCAGCACAGGGTGCCGGTCCACGAGGCGGCGAACGCCTCGGCGTCGTCGCCGGAGATCCGGATCAGTGCCGACCGGTAGGTGTCGGGCCGTTCGCCGGGCACGGTGCGGACCCGGTGGGTCGTCAGGCCCCGCCGGGCGGCCTCGGTCTCCAGGCGGTGCAGCAGCCGGGCCAGCGCCCAGGCGCACTCCTGCGGGCCGCGCCCGGCGGACACGAGCAGGTGCAGGCTCATCGCCGGCCCCGCTTGCGGCGGTCGTCGCCGCGGTCGGACCGGGTGGTGGACCCGGCGTCGGGCGTCTTGTAGGTGACCAGGGGGACCGTGGTGGCCACGGGCGTGGCCAGGTCGTGGTCGACGAGATCCGTGATCACGCGTTCGATGCGCTTGTAGGCCGTGGGCGCCTCCTCGAAGAGCAGTTGGCGGTCGCCGCACACCACCAGCGACCCCACCGGGGTGCGCCGCAGTTCCTCGACGGTGTGCTTGGCCCGGCTGCGCCGCAGGGCGTCGGCGCGGGACATCTTGCGGCCCGCGCCGTGCGCCACCGAGTGGTTGGCGTCCGGGCCGGCGTGGGCGGCCACGAGGTAGGAGGCGGTGCCCCGGGTGCCGGCGACGAGCACGTCGCGGCCGTCGCCCGGCGCCGCGCCCTTGCGGTGCAGGTAGACCCCGTCGTGGACCTCCACCAGGTTGTGGCACTGGTCGACGACGGGCTCGGTGGGCTCGGCCCCCAGGGCGTGGGCGACCCGGGCGGCCAGCAGCCGCCGGTTGAGCGAGCCCCACCGTACGGCGTCGTCGTGCGCCGCCAGGTAGGCGGCGGGATCAGGGGCGGGGCCCGCGCCGTGGGCCTCGGTGTGCACCCGCAGGATCCGCTCGCCCAGCCCCCGGGAGCCGGTGTGGACGATGAGCACGAGGTCGCCCGCGTCGAGCCCGAGCCGGCTCGCGTGGCCCGGCTCGAAGACCGTGTCGACGCGCGCCAGCTCGACGAAGTGGTTGCCGCGACCGACCGTCCCGAGCCCGTCGACGTGGCCGGCGGGAATGTCGCCCGCCACGACGGCCCAGGCGGGGTCGTCGGCGTCCCGCCCGGGGTCGAGGGGGCGGTCGAGGTCGGGGAACCGGGCGGCGAGCCGCTCCGGCACGGCACGTTTGAGCCGGATGGGGAACACGGCGATGCCGCAGCCGATGTCGGAGCCCACCAGGAACGGGTACAGCACGGTCGACGCCATGGCGGCGCCGATGGGGGCACCCTTGCCCGGGTGCAGGTCCGGCATGGCGGCGACGTGGATCATGCCGGGAAGGGCGGCCACCTGCTGGCACTGCGTCAGGGCCTCGGACTCGATCCAGCTCGTGGGGGAGGCGAACACGGTGACGGTGGCGGGGGCGGACTGCGGCGGGGACTGGTGCGGAGACAAGGACGCTCGCTTCTCGCTAAGACGGCATGGACGCGCGGCACCACGACACCGGTCGGTGCCGCGCGCTTCGGCGATGGGGATGCTGCCCGTCAGAACGTCATGGACGACACTGTTGCGGAGCCGACCGGGTGCGGCAACCGACTTTCCGCCGCGCCGGCGACCTGTTCGACGCCCTGCCAGGGGTTCCGCCTCATGGCCGTGGGTCGTCGCCGCCGGCCCCGCTGCGCCGTCGGCTGTGGCCGGCGTCGGCGCGGTGCGGGCCTGCCGCCGGACCGTTCTCAGTCGGGGACGCTTCCCGCCCGGTCGAGATGGCGGAAGAGGTGCAGCAGGTGGCCGTCCGGGTCCGCGATGGTGAACTGCCGGTATCCCCACTCGGTGTCTCGCGGCGGTTCGACGACGGTCACGTTCCGCCGGGCGTACGCGGCGTGCAGCGCGTCGGGATCCGTGACCATGACGAAGCACTCCGCCGGGGTGAACGCGCCCGGACTTCGCCGCAGGTAGATGTTGACCTCGGCGACCTCGCCCCGGAACACCGAGGCGAACTCCTCGCCCATCCGGCCGCCGAGGGTGAAGCCCAGCGTGTCGACGTAGCAGCGGACCGACGCCGACACGTCGCGCACGGGCAGCGTCGGAATGATCTTGTGGAATTCGGTGTCGGCGTCGGCCATCAGGGCTCCTCCGGTGGGCGGACGGTCAGGGGGCGGGCAGGGCGCCGAGGCGGTGCAGCAGCTGCCGGCCCAGCGGCAGGCGCTTGTCGGCGTCGCCGTCCGTGTGGACGTCCACGTTGAGTGCGAAGCAATACAGCTGGTCGCCGCGCTCGACCCAGCCGACCCACCATCCCGTGCCCGGGTCGGTGGCGTCCGTCCAGCCGGTCTTGCCGTGGAGGGCGTACTCGGCGGTGCGCTCCAGGCGCAGGATGTCCCGGACGGTGGCCTGGTGCCCCCGGCCGGCCGGCAGCTCGCCCCGGACCAGCCGGGCCAGCCACCGCGCCTGCTCGTCGGCCGAGATCTCCAGCGGCCCGTCCAACCAGAACCGGTCCACGGCCGGCCCGACCTGGCCGTTGCCGTAGCCGAGCCGGTGCAGCCACTCCCGCTCCCGGTCCGGCCCGATGCGTCGGGCCAGCTCCTGGAACACCGGCACGTTGGAGACCCGGACCGCGTCGCGCAGCCCCATGTCCCGCTCCCAGGCGGCGACGCGCTGCGGCCGACCGCCGTAGGGGACCTTCTCCCGCTCGTCGCGCACCACGCCGGTCTCCAGCGCGATCAGGCTGTGCGCGATCTTGAACGTCGAGCCGGGGACGAAGCGCCGCTCGGCCCGCGCCCGGTCGACCATGACGACGCGCCCGGCCGTCACGTCGTACATCACGAAGGTGCCCCGGAGACCGGCCTGCCGGAACAGGCCCGCCAGGTCGTCGCGGACCTCGACCGCCGGCACGGTCGGCGTGGGGGACGGACCCGTCGCGGCGGTGGCGGACGCGGCGCCGGCCGGCGGCGGCTGCGGACGCCCGCTGCCGGTGCAACCGGTCGCGCCGGCCAGCAGGAGCAGGACGACGACCGCGGTGCCCGCGACCCGCCGCCGGGCGCCCGCGCGGACCGCCGTCGGTCGCGCGGGCAGGGACCGCGTCCGTGACTCGAAGACCACCGCCACCGCCTCTGTCCGTGCCGGCGCAGACGCCCCAGTCAAGCACGTCCCGGGGGTACGGCATCGCCCCGTCGGTCGGCTCACGGCTCCGCCGTCGCGCCGATCACGGCGGCCACGTCGGGCGGCAGCGGGTAGGGGCGCTCCGGGGGCAGCAGCGCCCCGGCGGCGGTGTCGTCGCTGGCGTCGAGCGCCGCGCGCACCGCGTGGGCGGTCGGGGTCACGTCGGTGAGACCGACCAGCCACTCGTCGACGTACCGGCGCACCGCCTCGCCGCCGAGCCCCACCTGTAGGGACCGGTGCGGCAGCGGGGCCAGGCGCAGCGACCGTTCCGGGTCCCACTGCACCCGCACCGGGCTGGCCCGCAGCCGTCGCGACCAGTCCTCCCGGTCCTGGTGGCGGTCGCGCTCGAAGCTGCTCAGGCACGAGTTGGTCAGCGCCCACTCGAAGCCGGCGCGGGTGATCTCGACGGCCAGCACCCGCTCCTGCCCGGGCTTCGTGCCCCAGCCGCAGCGGTACATCATCCAGCGGAACGACGGCTTGATCCAGGTCATCCGTTCCCGCTTGAACGGCGGCACGAAGCGGCCGGCGGCCAGCGCCGGGCGGGCGATCTCCGGCGGGTACGCCTGGTACACGGTCACGGTGTCGGCGGTGAAGCGGGCGCGAACCTGGTGGACGGGGACCTGCATGGCGCCGATCCTGGCCGATCGTCCGGGCCCGGTCCATCGGATTGTCCCGCCCGGGCCGGCGGCCCCGGTGGGGGATAGGCTGCCGGTCGTGGCAGGTCTTCTCAGGAGTGTGGCGGCCCGTATCGGCGGGGTGATCCCGTCGCCGCGCCGGCCCGGGCCGGGCCCGGCGCAGGTCGCCCGCCCCCGCCAGGTCGCGGCGTTGCAGCGTCGGCAGTTGGCGTACGCCCCGGAGCTCGACGGGCACGCCGATCCGGGCGAGATCGTCTGGACCTGGGTGCAGTACGAGGACGACCCGCGTCAGGGCAAGGACCGCCCCGTGCTGGTGGTGGGCCGGCACAGCCGGACGCTGTTCGGGCTGATGCTGTCCAGTCAGAGCGAGCGGGACGGGCAGCGGCACTGGCTGGCGCTCGGTCCGGGCGAGTGGGACCGGGACAACCGGCCGAGCTGGGTGCGGCTGGACCGGGTGCTGACCATGCGGGAGGACGGCATCCGCCGGGAGGGCGCCGTGTTGGACCGGGCCCGTTTCGACCGGGTCGGGCAGGCCCTGCGCGCCGGCTACGGCTGGCGCTGACCCGTCAGGCCGGCTCGCGGCTCGGGCCGATCCCGGCGTCGCGGGTGTCCGGCGGCGGGTACGGCTGCTCGGCCAGCAGCCGGGCCAGGTGCGCGCTGTTGAGCGCCAACGCCTTGGTGGTGCGTCCCGTGGTCTCGGGCTTGGGCCGGGCGTCGATGTAGTCCACCTTGTGCAGCGCCTCGCCGACCCAGTAGGTGGCGCCCGCCGCGGGGCAGGTGAAGCCGACCTCGTTGAGGGCCTGCTGG